>CAZYYT010000109.1:0-7188 GCA_964651775.1 uncultured Oscillospiraceae bacterium
AAGCCTTGACTGTACATATTCACGTGTTTTTGAATCATTAGGATGAAAAGCAAAAAGCGAACAAAAGCCGGATAGAATGGCCTCCCCTTTATGCTCGCCATAAATATCATGGATTTGGGTCATGCTTTGAAGCCCTGCTAAAATCTTTACTCCCTCGCTGCGGCCAAAATTCACGGCATCATCCAAGTGTTTGATTGTTGGTAAAAGCTTCAGTTCGTCAAGCACGAAATAAACTTTACAATCTTCACCTTCTTTTTCACCCCTGCCAAGAGTTTCTTTTAATGCCAAGTCCATGAGCAGGCTGTAAAGAGGTGCAAGAGTCTCGCCAATAGCAAGATCGTATTCCAAAAACAAAGTGCGTCCGCCTTTAGCCCGGACAAAACTGCGGATAGAAAAATCACCGGCATTACCAAATACTCCGAAAAAGGTGTCTTGCATCATGACCTCAATTTCAGCTAAAACACCAAGTGCCTGGTTGCTTGTTCCATCGCCCAAATAAAGCTGAATTCGATGTAAGTCCGGATATGCTTTTGAGAGCAGATCAAAATTCTTCATCGTAGCCTTATTAAAATATTGAACCAAAGCCTTATTATTTAGTTGTTTTTTTCTGATAAAAGCGTTGGCGTTAGCGCTTCTGATGGTTGCCAACATCTGAGCACAAAAAATGCCGCGCGCTGCATTGGCAAAAAATGGCTGCGATTCTGATTTGTTTTTTTCAAATAAACTGCGGCCAATCTCATTGATATTTATTGAAACCGATTCATCGTTCCAACCGTCAACCAGTACATCCTCATACACATTCCAAACTTGCGAACGAGAACGATACTGCCGGGAATTACCGATTATGACATCTCCTTTGTCGGCATCGAAAAAGTTTCTCTCAAAGTCGCCCTTTGTGTCAAAGACTATCATTACATCATTCTCTGTCATCATTGGCTTCAGTTGATTTAAGATCAAATTAATTGCATTCGTCTTTCCGCTGCCTGTACCGCCGACAAAAAGCATATTTTTACCAATCTGAGTCTTTGATATGGAAACCGAGGCAGGTTTCCCAAGAAACTTACCGGGTACGCTAAGGACAACATCGTTTTGTTGTACAGGTGAGTTTTCAGCTAAACGATTGCCATATAACAGTTCACAGATCGGTTCCATGTTTTGTTATCCCTTCAATAAGACTGCTGTTCCTCGTCACTTTCATCAACTGATGAGTTTACACTTTCGGAGTTGCTAACAGACTCGTCTTTGGCAGCAGTTTGCGCGCCGGATTCGAGACTTTCGTTATATTGTGAAACGTTCTGTTGTTTAGCTTGATACTGTGCTTCCACTTTTGCTTGAATTACTTGTTTGTAATTCTCGCCATAGTGTTCCTCTGCCAGATCAGATAACGCCTCGGTTTGTTCATCACGATTTTCACAATGCGATTTAAAAGCCGGGTCATCCGCAAACTGCTCAGCATTTTCATCCAGAACGCTCTTTGCATAATCATTCGCGTCAGCTTCTTTCGGCTGAAAACGATATTCCGCTTGTTTGATACTGAAACTGCCGTCACCCTGAAGATAAACTCCGTCTTTTGCTGCCGAATTATGCTCCATTTCCGAAATTTCTTCAGCACTCAGATCCGGGTTTTCAATTTTTCCTTCTATGCAATCATGTTGATATGCGTGACGGCCTTCATGTGCTACATTTTGTAAGCACTTATAGTTTCCATCATCACTTCGAACTAAATCAGCATTGATATGCAAGTGTTCCGGGTCATCCATGCTATAGTAGCCGTTATATGAACAGCTCTCTTCCGGGACTACGCTGCGTGCTTCCCGGCCTTGTTCTTGGGCAAGTTGATTCTCTGCATCCTGTAAAGCTTCAAGACGCTTTTCAAAATCCATTTTTGCCCATTGATCACTTGTGAAGGATTGGAAATATGCCATTTGTTAGCCCTCACTGTCTTCTACGGTCATCTTGTATTTTAAGAAGTCTTCAGTATACTTCGGCTTTTTCAGCAAAAAACTCATTGTTAAAATCGCTGATGCAAAGCCACATTTATCCCGCTTCTGAATAGCATCCAGAGAGATGCCCATGAACTCGAACGGCAATAAAGTTCCGTTTAACCACGCATCGGCAACAGCCTTAATGTCGGGATGCAAAGCATTAAAACGGTTTGCCATTTGCTCCGCTGTCGACATATCGGTGTTTTCTTCATCAGCTATTTTTCGTGCTACTTTATTAATATCCATTAATTGACCCCCTGTCTCGTTGTGTTTTCAACTGCTGTAGTGTAATTAGTAGATGAAGCTACTATCTCTACAGTAATTTCTATTTGCGCAAGTACCGGTCCATTTTGGTTGTTACTATGAACTTCCACAGAAGTGTTACCAACCTTTTTTGCCTCAAGTGTGATTTTATTTTTATTTTCGTCTGAAATAATTGATAAATAGTTTGCGTTGCGTATTGTCCAAAAAACATCTGAGTTTTCAGTAAGTCCTTTGACTTCTAATTGGAATTTATCACCAACAATTATTGGCGTATCCGGCTTAACTATTTGGGGGATAACTGCAATTGTGCTTTCGCTCACTGTCGGTGTTTCGCTGGTTTCAACTGTCGATGAGACTGTTTCCACGATCGAACTCGAAGAAACATCTGTTGATGTGTCTGGTTTATCATTTAATTTTCGTTTGAAAATAATAGCGGTAAAAATAATTGTTGAAATTACAATGAGTGCAACAAAAGCAAGCAGCAGCTGTTTTGTTTTATTTTTTGATGATGACGTTCCTCTCGATATATCTCTCGAATGTATGTAAAAATTATTTCTCTTTTCATGTTTTTTAACGGCTTTATCCCAAATTTGTTCAAGTTTTTTTAAATTATCAGCATCTGCAGTAAAAGTAAACGAATCATTATATACATCTATGTCTTTTATGTTGGTTATTTTAGCTTTAATAATATATTCCAGTGCATTATATCTTTTACCCTTGATTAAAAAATATTGGTTTTGAATAACTGCATAACCGGCTAACATGATTAAGAATTCCAATTTATCCATATTGTCTTTAAGTGAAGCAAATAATAAATCATAATTATCGTTTTTTAATATACCTTTATTTGCTAAAAGTACTGCAAAATCGATTTTTTTGCCAGATAAATCAATTTTTTTATTTTGAAGAGCTTTCTCTCTTATATCTCTAGCATCTTTTAAAGATATATAATTACGAGGGGGGGGCTTTCCGGTTTTTGAAAATGCTATCTGTGTTTGTTCGTCTGCAAAGATACCATACTTAATACACTTCTCATGGAGCTGTAACAAGGAACAATCATGAATATCCTCAATTAGGAAATCAGCATTGCTGTGCATTAGCTTATCCCAATCATCGAATGCTCGGCCCCACAGCCTCGCCAGCGCTTCATGCCCTTTTTTCGAAGTGCGCACAAACTCTAAAAAGTCCTCTGTATAGGCGCTGACAGTAAACTCCGGCGTATAATCGGGATTATTCCCGTTTTGTATGCTGATGAAGTACTTCTTTAGGTCTTTCTTAGCATTTTTGTATTCTTCGTAACTTTTATTGTATTCATGCCATGCCTCTTTTGTTGTCCCATCGGAATAGTCTTTAAGGCTTTCGTCGAACGCCTTATTCACTTCTTCTATCTCGTCATACCGCTTAAAATTAGTGTCAAGTTTACATGCTTCCGTAAAACATATTTGAATTTTTTTCCTGACTTCTTGTAGAATAAGCTCCCTATTTTCGGAAAAACAAACCTCGCTGAAAACAGCGGAATACTTTTGCAGCCACTGAAGAAGAGGTCTTTCTTGTTGAATGTCTTTCAATTTTGTGCTTAGGTACGATAATTCTGCCGCTACTTTCTCCTCATGTAATTTTTTAATGCGTTCTTCGCAGCTCTGCAAAAACTGGGCGTTGAAGAACTTTTCCAGTTCCGGCCTGACTTTACGGAAATCCGTCAAAAGTTGCTGTTGCTGCTGAATTTTATCGATAAAACTACTCAAGACAACTTGCCAAGCATTCTTCAGATTAAGCTTTATATTGATTGGAAGCAACGGTTTTAAAGCCGAAACAAACTCATCAAATGTCCGGCAGGATGCCGTTTTATTGTCCAAGATCTCTCTAAGGTGTTTTTCGGTAATATGTCCGGCTATCAATTTCCACGTCATTTCCGTCAGAACAGATTTTTCCTCTTTAATAAAATTAAAAACAAACTCGTCTTTTGCTTCGGTTGATAGCTCTTTCCAATTGGTTGACAGGTAATGGTAATACCCATACAGGTGTCCGTCCAAAGATGAAAATACTTCAGAGTCACCCTCAACCTCACCCTCAAACGCCTTGTAATACTCATCAAACCTTTGTTTTCGACTATCTTTATCAAGACTGCAAATATAATCAACAAGCTTGCTGCTTTTTTCATCTAAACCGGAGCGATTAATGATTTTCTCGATTTCATTTTGGCAAGTTGCAGAATCCAAAGTAATAATTGGTTCACCTGGGAATATTTTACACCATGTCAACGGAATAAAGCAAATACTGACAAACTCCGGAATAGCAAATGTTGCGTGTGGATAAGTCATAAAACCGGAATGCGCGCGGAGGGCAAAAGGCATTGACAAATAAACAGCCTTTAACACTTGAGCCACACGAAGCTCAAAATCATCTACCGGCAGAGCAATGTAAACCGGAGCCGTCATATTAACCATCCGACTTACACAACCGGTTAATAAGACTTTTATTAATTCCGGCTGAAGGGGATGTGAGTCAATTGTTGTTGTACCTTTTTGTATTTTACCATTTCCGTTTACAATATCGATTTCACTCGGAAATGAAGCGCTTAATAAACTATCCAGGTTCTCGTCGAAAAAATCGTTAGGCATAAGATCACAAATATCGGCATATACGCAGACAGCTGGTGCCATAGCTGTCAGTGGTGTCTGTTGGCGGGAGCAGGCACGCAAATAATATGTCTGTTTTTTATTCAGCCGTATCTTGCACATTCCATACCTGAAAACCGCTTGCCTGTCACGGAAACACTTTATTATTGTATCGCTATGCTCATCCGGCATCGTATCATATCCGGCAGGGGTAAACTTTTTATCGGTTCCTTGCACACTCGCATTTATCAGGCCATAACACTCATGCATTGTTCTTATCCCCTCTTGAAGATTTACTTGGATTGGGTGTTTTCACACATACATAGTCTGTCTAATATTACAATTCTATTTTCGTTTTCATCCACAACTTCAGTTGTTACACTCTTCTTCTCTATAACCGGCTCGGCAGGCATTTTTTTAAAACTAAACTTTGGCTTGTCCGGGCTTTTTATGTGCTTTACCGAAACATCCATCAGATCTAGCACTGCTAATGTCCAAAAAAGCGGAAGCCTTGTTCTAAAAGGTGATGGCGGGGAATCGTTGACTTTCGGTTTATCTGTTTTCCGCTCGACCGGTCTTGAATAAGCAGATGTTGAAAAATAAGCTCTTTTGGGAAAGACTTCTTCCAACATATTAATCAGTCTCGATTTCCTAGCTACACCACCACCTACGTAATGAAGCGCATGCCGTACTTGCTTACATAAATGATGAAATGCACCAATCTGCAATAAATGCTGTTCTTCACAATATATGCCGGTTTCGCCATCTTTTAAAACCAGATCTTCACAAAAGATATAAGAGGGAGGACCATCCTGCGGCCAATTACCGCAATCAAGTGCCATATCGCTCTTAGTTAATATGATTGCTGTCGGAGGAAACGAGTTGTTGTTCCGGCCATAAATCGCAGTTTTAATCGCGTTTAAATTGTTCTTTATCACAGCCGGATTTACCACATGTTCGGTATCGGGTGTGGGCACGTGGTTTGGTGGGTTTGTACCAGGGTTCTCAGTTCCCGGTGTTCCCTCGCTATTTTGCTCGTTTGTTTGAAGATATCCTCCTCTGTCTAAAATATCTCTGTCCACTACCTGGCATACTTGAATCAGGTCAATACAAAACCAGAAAACATCGGCGTTTTTAAAGAGTCTTTTATAATCTGCAAACCATTGATTCGATAACCCATGTTCATCATGCATGTACTCACCCGGCATATCGATAAATGTCAGGATAAATTCGCCGTGAGGAGCTCGGCTTTTAGGCTCTGGCAATTGTACCTTTACCGTTATACAAAACGATGCGCCCGGAACAGATGTCTGAGTTTTTTCCACAGCACGTGAGTTACGATAATTTGAAAGCAGTGGTTCCTCTACAACTTTTTCCCACCTTAAATCATCTTCGGGGTAACTAAAATGAACATCATCGTTATCCCCTTGATCATTCAGTAAAAATCCGTATAAAGATGCAGCAATACAGGAGGATTTTGCAACGCGCTCGCTGCCTAATAAGCCGATAACGAATTCGTTCATTTCGCCGGAATACTTAAACATCGGCTGATAGCACCCTCCGCAGACCTTAGGTAATAATTCACCGTCTTCTTTACGCGCTTCGTGAAACACACAGTTTCCGTTTTCATCATCAACAACGTTTAGATTTATAGTTAAATCTATATCAGCCATCTCAAAATCATTCACATCCAAACTGCTAATGAAGTCTTTGGCAGACTCATAATCATTATCATCAATAAAGTTCGGTTTCCTCTTTTTCGCTCGTTCTACTGTTTTAAATGCAACGTTAAGCGCAGCAAGAACATCTTGTGCTGATATTGGAACGGGAAGATCATAGTTCCCTGTGTCTTTTAACTTAGGCAAAACACAAAGTAAGCCGGCACCGGATGATTCAGATTGAGCTTTTTCAATTAAAACAGCGGTGATTTTTTGATAATTAGAATATTTTGATTTCGCGTCAGCGGTCAACATCTGTGCAAGATCTTTCAACATCGAATTATCCGGATCTATACTCACCGCAAGTTTGTCTTCTTTGAAACGTTCCTGGCAATATGGGCAAAAATATTCCATACAATACTCCTTATTCTTTTTCTCATATCAAGGCATTTAGGTTGTAGGCTTGCTTTACTTGACCGGTAATTCTTACACAAGTCTTTATCGTTATGTTGTCACTTGGCAATGCTCGAAATCGAAAAGCATATACGCATCCCGCTTGCGGTGAGTAAGGAAGATTATATTCATCCCTGTTCCGGGTAATATAGATACTTTCATCCGGAAGTTTACCCTTGACCAACAAATGAACACGATACCAATCATTTT
>CAZYYT010000110.1:0-1251 GCA_964651775.1 uncultured Oscillospiraceae bacterium
TGTTTGTTACCAGGCATCTGAAAGGCGGCGGACTGAACAGGGTCCATTATCCGCCCGTGCCGCTTTCGTTACCGATACCGCCCGGGCAGGAACAATCGGCTTTCAGCGTGATAAACTATTTCAATATGCCCCTTGCTCCCGGGGTTTGGGAAGAAACGCAAAAAGACGATTAGCTGTTATACAAATAGAAACAATCACCGCGGGCGGGCATGTGGAAGGCGATATGCGGCTGATTACAAGCTTTATTAAACTGATGAACGGCACACCGGAAAACGAAGAAGATGTCACCTTTATTGATGCCACCATCCCGAGCCATAGGATTATTATAGCGGCGGAGGAGTCAAGGCATAACGGCGGGGCGCCGGTGGATGTGGGCGGGTTTGTTCAGAAATAGGGGGGGTTGAAAATGAATAAGAAAATAATTATTAAAGTAGGAGTAGGGTTAGTTTTGGCTGCGGTTGTTGCTGTGGCAGTTGTTGAACGCCAAGAGATTGCGAGTTTTTTTACAAAGCTAAATCCTAATGCAGCTTCTAATTCACAAGAAACCACCAGAAGGTCGCCAACAACAACCACCGTTGAAACGACCATTCTTTCGGAAAACGAGCAAAAAATGGCTTTGGCCCCGGAGATTGCCGGAGCCGTAAAAGTGGTTAAAAATATTGACGGCTATGACAGAGTGACTTATGAAAAAGACGGCGTATATATCGGCGAATTTAAAAAAGAGGTGTTTCTTGAGGGCGTTGAAGTCGGTGGGGTGGCTTTAATTCCAGGTGAAGTGGAAAAGTTGTTAAATGAAGGTTTGGCTAAAATCCCTGATGGACAAGACAAATGGATGGGTTTTGTGCCTGCTGATATTAGTGAGCTGGGTAAGAATTCAAAAATTATTATGGATACAGTGGATGGCGTTACATCGGAATACCCTGATTGTGGATTAAAGGTTTCTTTTGGTGGTGAAAATTTGTCGATTTCTTGTCAAGTGATTGATGGAGCAACAAGTGGAGTAAAAACAAACACTTATTTAGATAATGCATTTAATTCGGGTAAGCGCTTACAAATGATACTTCCTTATTGTTGGGAAGAAAATCCAAATCCTAGTGTAGTAAATCAAGATTATTTTACAATTGTTGGTAGCTATTCGAATATAGATATTCTACAAGAAAAAACTAGTATTCCGTTTGGTAAGAAAATGGCAGATACAGATGATTCAATTTTTGGTGTTTTTATGGGAGATAATCTTCATTATCAAATAAC
>CAZYYT010000110.1:1261-7176 GCA_964651775.1 uncultured Oscillospiraceae bacterium
ATTCCCTGTTTTTATGATTGATAAATAAGTTTTATCTGACGGTGTCAAGTATCAAACTGATAAACAGAGCGCTTGAAAATAAAGAGGATGTCACTTTTATTGATGCAACCATCCCGAGCCATAAGATTATCATGGCGGCGGAGGAGTCACGGCATAACGGTGGGGTGCCGGTGGAGTTAAACGGTTTTGTGCAGGAATAAGTAAGTGTTTTTAAACGTGTAATTTTGTGTTATATTTAATATAATTCGAATGTCGATTTCGAGGTTAAAGATGGATAAGAATCAGATTGATGTAAAAGAAAATTACATATATCGGCTTAACAGCGAGCTAATGGCAGTTCTTTTAAAAGACTGCTCTTCTGGCCAAAATATTATTTGGGCAATCGATAATTACAGTTCTCGTGGTTATGGCTATCAGAGTTCGGATCAAATAAATATTATGTCGATTACCGGGCATAATGGCAATGTTGTTAAGCCAAGGTCTGAAAAATCAAAAGCAGAGCAGTTTATACGAATTCGAGAAAAAGCCGAAGTGTTTACCCCTTCATGGATATGTAATAAGCAAAACAATTTTGTTGATAATGCCTGGTTTGGCAGAGAAAACATATTTAACATAGAATCTGTTAATGGATGGGTTGCAACCACAGAACACATACAGTTTCCTGCAAGAATGGAAAAAACTTGGCAGAATTATGTGACGGACTTGCGCCTAGAAATATCGTGCGGTGAGGCACCTTATTTAGTAAGTCGCTATGATCCGGTCAGCGATAAAATCATTGAGCTAAGCCAAAGGATTGGGTTACTCGACAGGAAACTTCGAGTTGTATCCGAAAATACGCAAACTGAAGAAGACTGGCTATACTGGTCATTCGAGGCGTATAAAAGCATCTATGGATATGATTGGCAGGGTGACAACGTTCTGCTTGCACGTGAAAACCTGCTTTTTACATTCGTTGATTTTTATCATTTTAAGTTTGGCAAGAAGCCGCAGGTCGCGCATCTTCTGATAGTTGCCGATATACTTTCATGGAACATCTGGCAAATGGATGGATTAAAGTTTGTTATTCCTGACAGTTGTAGGGAGAAGGAAAATACTCAGTTATCTCTATTTGGAGAAGATATTGAAAAGAAACCTTGCGAAGGCTGTGCTAAAAACGATCCGTTTCTTCATACAGGTATTTATTGTAAAATTATGGATTGGACGACAGGCAAAGTAATAAAATTTATTTCTATGTATAAAGCAAATGAAGGTTGGAGAGCTCCATGAAAGATTTAACAATACTCGACAACTTAATATTAGGAAGGGTTGAGCCGTATATCTATGCGTTTACGACCAATACTGTACCTAACTATCTTAAAGTTGGCGATACGTATCGACCAGTTTCTGTGCGTCTAAATGAGTGGCAAAGACATTATCCAGAACTTGAAAAACAATTTGAAAATACAGCCAAAGTAGCAGATGATATATTTTTTCGTGATTATTCCGTGCATCAGTTTTTAGAATCCGATTTACAGAAAGAACGTTTAAAGCCGGGAAACCTTGAAAGAGGAATTAATTTTTCTAATGAATTTTTCAAAGATACTGAACCAAACGAAGTCACCGATGCCATTGCGGACATTGCAAGTGACTATGCTACTAAAGGCAATAAATATCAATTTTATAATGCATTTACATCTTTTCCTTGCGTTGAACGTTACAACTCTACAGGCTATTGGGAACCACGCCCAAATCAGCAGGCAACAATAGATGCCTTCAAGAGAGCCGTTGGTAACGGCAGAACAACTCTATTAATGTATGCTGTCATGCGATTTGGCAAGTCTTTTACATCTATGTGCTGTGCTGCCGAGATGGGTGCACATCTTGTTGTGGTGGTATCTGCAAAAGCAGATGTCAAGGAGGAATGGCGTAAAACCGTAGAAAGTGCTGAAAACTTCAGAAATGATTACGAATTTCTGAGTTCAGTTGATTTAGGTAGAAATCATAACATTGTATCAGATACCTTTGCCAAACCCGATGGAAGAAAAAATGTTGTTTTGTTTTTAACCTTGCAGGATTTGCAAGGCGATGTGATAAAAGACAAGCATCAGCAGATTTTCGGAAGAGAAGTTGACCTTCTCATCATTGATGAAACCCATTTCGGTGCAAGGGCTGAAAAATATGGTCAAGTCCTTAAAAATGTTCAATTCAAAGGCGAAAAAGCACACAAAAAAGACAATGATGATTATGTGGAAATCACAGATGCCGAAGAAAAAATAAAAACCTTTCCTACAAAGGTTAAATTGCATTTATCTGGTACGCCATACCGCATTCTCATGGGCGGAGAATTTCAAAAGGAAGACATCATTGCATTTTATCAATTTTCTGACATTGTATCTGAGCAGGAAGCGTGGGACAACAAAAATCTACTCAAGGATAAAAATGACGATGGTACATCTTTAAACGAATGGGACAATCCGTATTATGGGTTCCCTCAGATGGTTCGCTTCGCTTTTAACCCCAACGTATCATCCCGCAAAAAGTTAGACGAATTACGTAAAAACGGAATTACATTCGCGTTTTCCGAATTGTTCAGACCTAAATCAATTAAAAAAGCCGCTGATAGTAGCCATATGGTATTCAAATATGAAAACGAAATCCTTGAACTTTTAGAAGTCATTGACGGCAGTAAGGATGATGAGAATCTTCTTGGTTTCTTGGATTATGATAAAATTAAAACCGGCATGATGTGCAGACATATGGTATGTGTTCTACCATATTGTGCCGCCTGTGATTCATTGGAAACACTCATAAAAACCAAATCAGCCCGATTCAGAAATTTATGTCAATATGAAATAATTAATATTTCCGGCGTAGAGAAACCAAACACTTATAAAACACCGAAGGCAATCAAAGATGCGATTAAAAAGTTTGAGGCTGAGGGTAAAAAGACTATAACACTAACTGTCAATCGTATGCTTACTGGCAGTACAGTAGAGGAATGGGATACAATGCTCTACTTTAAGGATACGGCTTCTCCACAGGAATATGATCAGGCAATTTTCCGTTTACAGAATCAGTATATCAAAACTTTTAAGGACGAATACGGCGATAATATTAAGTACAATATGAAGCCGCAAACGCTTCTTGTGGACTTTGACCCTAATCGTATGTTTCAAATGCAGGAGCAAAAGGCACAAATATATAATGTTAATGTTGACGATGCTGGAAACAGCAAGCTATCCGAGCGTCTTTCTGAAGAACTCCGCATCTCTCCTATTATCATCATGAACAAGAACAAAATCGAACAGATTAATTCAACCGATATTCTGAAGGCTGTCAGTGAATACTCACGTAATCGCGGGGTCGCAGAGGAAACAAATGATATTCCTGTTGACCTCTCACTTATGGATATTTCTGATATCTGGGATGTAATTAAACTGGAAAATGAACTCGGCTCAAAATCTGGATTTGAGATCAAAGCAAGCGAAGGCGAAGGCAACGACTCTGAGGTGCCGGAAACCGATGTTGATACTGAAACAAATATCAAGAAACCTGACACAACCAAAAGCGGAAACAAGACAGACGACGAGAAAACAAATAGAGATCCGGCAAAGCAATTTCGTATGTATTATGCACGCATACTCTATTTTGCGTTCTTAACAAAGGATATCGTCTTTTCACTAGACAGCATTATCGACTGCATTGCTAAGGAAGATAACGCTCGTATTTTTAAGAATCTTGGCCTCAGAAAAGGAGTATTGGAAGCTCTTAAAAACAACATGGATAAGTTTATGTTGAGACCTTTGGACTATAGCATTCACCGCTTGAATCAGTTGTCACATGATGATAGCGTTCCTGCTTTGGAAAGAGCGATCATTGCAAATCAAAAGTTCGGTAAACTGGGCGAATCTCAAGTCGTCACACCTGCGAAGGTTTGTGATGATATGATTGCACTTTTGCCGGATGAATTTTTGCGTGAATGCGTTGAAACCCGCATTAGTCTTTTGGATATTGCATCAAAAGAAGGCGAGTTTTCAATTGCTCTATGTAAACGTTATGAGTCTCTTGGCTTTGATAGGGAAGCAATTAAGGATATCATTTATTCAATTCCTACATCTTCGCTCACATATGAATTTACGCGGAAAATTTATGAAGTATTAGGTTTAAGTATTACGAATATTGCTGCAAAGTATAATTCGTATGATTTACTGAACATAACAGTCGGAGATTCACACGAACTTGACCTTACAAAAATTAGAGGGCTACTTAGACAAAGAAAACCATTTAATGAAATAACAACAGAAGACGAAGAAGACTTTGGGGGTGAAAAAGAAATGATTAAATTTGGTGCAGTCGTGGGAAATCCGCCGTATCAACTTGATGGAGCCTCTGGTGGCACAAGTGATGCATCTATTTATCAAGATTTTGCTATTATATCTGAGGCCCTCAACCCAGAGTTCATTTCATTAGTTATTCAATCTCGATGGTTCACAGCAGGTCGAGAAAACCTTCTCGGAAAATTCCGTTCACAAATGCTCAATAATCGAAGCTTAAAGAACATTGTTTATTATTCTGATTCACGAGATGTATTTCCTGATGTTTCTATAAAAGGTGGAATTTGTTACTATTTAATTGATCATTCGTATAATGGCGATTGTTCTTTCACATTAATGGAAAGCTCACAATCAGAAACATCAACTTTAAAATTGAATGAATTTGATATTTTGATTAGATATCCTAAAATTGCTGAAATTGTTCAAAAAGTAAATGCGTATTATAAGGACGAACAATTTGTTGTGGTTGAATCAATCATTTCTAACGACACTCCATTTGGTATCCCAACAAATCCAAAAGAAAGTAAAAAAAATCCATATAATGTATTTGATACTCCAACGCCTGATCATAACACAACTTTATACTATATTGATAAGTCTGTTCGTAAATGCGGCTATGTTAACAGAAATGATATAAAGAAGAATGCTCAGCAAATCGATTGTTTCAAGACATTAATTCCAACTGGATATGGTGCAGGTGAAGGTTTCCCACATCAGATATTAGGAGCACCAGAGTTAGCGCTTAATAATTCTGTTTGTTCGCAATCGTATTTATATGTTCCTTTTGAGACAAGACTTGAAGCCGAAGCGTTTACGAAATATCTGAAATCAAAATTCTTTAGGATACTTGTATTAGCCTATAAAATTACTCAATCCGCACCAAACAAAGTGTTTAGATTTGTTCCTATACAAGATTTTAAGGAGAATTCTGACATCGACTGGAAAAAGTCTGTAAAAGAAATTGACATGCAGCTTTATGCAAAGTATTGTTTAACACAAGATGAAATCAACTATATCGAATCAAAAATCAAGCCAATGGAATAAGAAAGAACAAAAGAGGGGTTCTTGTGTGTCGTGTAACACGCGAGAACCCTCCTGTTATCGAATTTTACGCAAATTTTCAAGCATTTCTCTTAAATTATTTCACTGATTTTAGATTTTACTGAAATTTTAGGCAAATTTAGTGAAATTTCTCGTATTTTTCTGAAATTATTTTGATTTTACTAAAATGCCTGCAATGACCATTATTTCCCGAACCACACCGCAAAACTCGCTTCCCCACCGTTGATAAAGCCCTCAATGGTTTTGGTGTCCCGCAAAAACTTGATATCTTTTACATCATCATACTGTTCTTCAAACAGCATTTCACCGTCGCAAATGACGGTGATTTTGTTTTTTTCGACCGTCACAAACGGGTCGCTGCTTGTCAATAACGACTGCGCTTCCTCCACAGGGAAAACGGTCAGTTTACCGTTTATCATTTTAACCTCTCTGGGTATCGTCAAAGCCCCGGCATAATCCGCGCCCGCATCCAATTTTTTGCCCCAGTGGTACAACCACCCGATCAAAATACGGCGGCCCTTGCCGTCCAAAAAGGTCTGC
>CAZYYT010000111.1:0-7108 GCA_964651775.1 uncultured Oscillospiraceae bacterium
AACTCTCTTAGATTATGAGAAGATACCAAAACAGTAAGTTCTCTATCTGCAACATCTGCAATAATAAGGTTTAAAACTTGCTTTCGCATAACGGGGTCAAGTCCGTCAAGCGGCTCATCAAGTATTAGAACATCGGGCATACAAGATAGCACCATATGAAATGCAACCTGCTTTTTCATACCCTTTGAAAGACGACGAATCTGCTTTTTAACATCTGTTTTAAAAACCTGTTTAAGCGCTTCAAAGCGCTCATTATTAAAGTTCTTATACATATTTGAGTAGTAGTTTCTCATATCCAAAATGGTAAATGAGCCATAGAAAAACCAATCATCTGCAATGCTAAGAACCCTTTGAGAAATTTCGGGGTTTTCAAACACCTTTTGTCCGTCAATTTTTATCTCGCCCATTTCGGGGACAAGTGCACCGGTAATATTATTAATAAGTGTGGTTTTGCCTGCGCCATTGGGCCCGACAAGCCCGTAAATTGAGCCTTTTTTAACTGTCATATCAACGCCGTTTAATGCACGAAAGCCGTCAAATTCTTTAACA
This sequence comes from uncultured Oscillospiraceae bacterium, assembly GCA_964651775.1. Classification (GTDB taxonomy): domain Bacteria; phylum Bacillota; class Clostridia; order UMGS1883; family UMGS1883; genus UMGS1883. Next base: position 550 of record CAZYYT010000111.1, read on the forward strand.
ACTCCTCTAACTTCAATCATCCTTTATGCCCCCTTCAGTGTAAATGGTTTTTACCATGGCCTCAAGCTTATCTTGTGGTTCGCCAAGCCATGCAAGCTTACGTACACAATTTTGAAGCTCCAGAGAAAGTGCTAAATTTTTTTCCCTGTTGTGATTTTTACCTTCGGAAACGAAGTTTCCTTTCCCTAAAACAGAGTAAATCACACCCTCTGCCTCAAGTTCCTTATAAGCCCTTTGAACAGTGTTTGGGTTAACGGTAAGATCAATCGCCATCTCACGTACAGAGGGAAGCTTTTCCCCACCTTTAAGCGTGCCGGCTATTATCATCTCCATTATCCCACTGCTTATTTGTTCATGCAGCGGCTTATCGTTTTTGTAGTCAATTGAAAGCACTGTATCACCTCCATAAAGTGTTGCTTGACTGTATTAGTACACTTAGTACACTTACAATCTAACATACATTTTTTGGTTTGTCAATAGTTTTTTAAAAAAAAGCAGGGGACGAGAATTCGCCCCCTGCTTTTTAAAAAACTATTTTCTTATAACTACATTTTCATTGCTTTTTACTATGCAATCCTCCGGGAAAACACCACGAAGGGCATTAAGTGGATAAACGCGTGTGCGTTTTCCTACGATTGTGCCCGGATTTAGCACGCATCCGCAGCCGATATCTGCATTATCACCAAGTATTGCACCTATCTTACGAAGACCGGTTTCAATATCCTCGTTTGCGTGGATAACAACATTTTTGCCATCTGCCTTAAGGTTTGAGCAGATTGACCCTGCACCCATATGTGCATGGTTGCCAAGTATTGAATCACCTACATAGTTGTAGTGTGGTACCTGTGCCTTATCAAGTAGAATACAGTTTTTAAGCTCACTTGAATTGCCGATTACACACCCCTGTCCCGTTATAATGTTTCCGCGAATGTATGCCCCCGGGCGAAGCTCGGTATTAGCACCGATTATTGCAGGTGCTTCGATAGTTGCCGTTGGTGAAATTTTAACATTTTCACCAACAAACACGCCTTCTTTTATTTCTGTGAAGCCATCGGGAAGGTTTTGTGAAAGCTTTAAAATATATTCCTTTATTTTAGAAAGCATATCCCAGGGATATATGCTATCTTTAAATAAATCCTGAAGATATACTACATTACATTCAAAAAGTTCACTTGTTTTTATGGATTTATTCTGCACAATGACCCTCCTCCACTATTTTAGTTATAAGCCTGTCAACATACTCCTCACACTTTTGAGGGTCCTCACATTCAGCCATAACACGGATAACAGGCTCCGTACCGCTTTGACGAAGAAGAATTCTGCCTTTTCCGCCAATAAGCTTTTCAATATCATTAAGCTCACTTAAAACGACGCTATCTTCTAAAACTGCAGGTTTGCTTTTTACCCTTACATTTTTAAGAACCTGTGGGTAAAGCGTTACTGGGGCGGCAAGCTCTGAAAGAGTAGACTTTCTGTCGCAAAGCTCCTCCGCAATCATAATTGCAGTTAAAAGTCCGTCACCGGTGGTGGCATATTTTTTAAGAATAATATGTCCCGACTGCTCCCCGCCAAGGCTGTAGTCCTTTTCTTGCATGCATTCGTAGACAAATCTGTCACCAACCTTTGTCTGCTCACACTTAATGCCTATTTTGTTAAGGCTTGCAGTAAGACCGCTGTTTGACATCACCGTTGCAACAATTGTATCTCCGTTAAGCATTCCGCGTTCTTTAAGGCGCAGACCTAAAATGTAAAGGATGGCATCCCCATCAACCACATTTCCGTTTTCGTCAACGGCAAGGCATCTGTCACAATCACCATCAAATGCAAAGCCAATGTCAAGGTGTTTTTCCTTTACAAGGTGGCATAAGTTTTCAATGTGTGTAGAGCCGCAATCGTTGTTTACGTTAAGTCCGTCAGGCTCTGCCCCTATAATTGTTGTTTGGGCACCAAGCGCACCAAAGAGTGTTCTTGCAAGCATCCATGACGCACCATTTGCGCAATCAAGCCCTATTCTTAAATTTTTATAAGAATGAGATGCAATCGAAATAAGATATCCAAGATATCTGTTTCTGCCTGAGACATAGTCAACAATACAGCCGATTCTTTCCTTGTGCGCAAGCGGAAGGTCACTGCCCGATACCCCAAGTGCTTTAAGGTTTCCGTCAATATACGCCTCTATGTAAGATGTGGTTTTATCGTCAAGCTTTTCACCATATTTATTTATAACCTTTATACCGTTATCGTAAAAAGGGTTATGTGAAGCGGTGATCATAATACCGCAGTCAAACTCATCTTGTCTGGTTACAAAGGAAACGCTGGGTGTGGTTGTAACGTGAAGCATATACGCATCTGCACCGGATGCTGTAATTCCCGCAACAATAGAATACTCAAGCATATAGCTCGAGCGCCTTGTATCTTTTCCTATAACAATCCTCGGTCTGTAGCCTGTTTTGGCGCATCCCGAAAGCTCTGAAGAAAAGTACCAACCCAAAAATCTACCTACCTGGTATGCCTGAAATGAGGTAAGGTCAAGATTTGCCTCCCCACGGAAACCATCCGTACCGAAATATTTGTTTTCTTTTGCATCGCCTTGGTTAGGAAGCGCAATCTTATCATGTAAAAGCTCATCGGCTGATAAGTCAAACAAATCACAAATCAAAAGCACTTTATCTATCTGTGGAAGCGCCTGATTCATCTCCCACTTAGAAATTGATTGTCTTGAAACCGAAATTTTTTCTGCAAGCTGCTCTTGGGAAATGTCTGCACCCATGCGAAGCTGTGAAATTTTTTCACCGATAGTCATATAAATCCCCCTTATTAAATTATACTTTTATTTTAAATTATATAGAAGTAAAAGTCAACTGTCAATCAACTATAAATTGAACTTTTTGGCAACCAAAGTTTACAAATATAGAAAAATTCAATTAAAATTTTTAAAAATTCATACTAGTTCAATTGAATTTGGTAAATAAAACATTACAAAAAAAAATAATGTTGCAATTTTGTATTCCCCATCTTATAATAAGTAAATAGGGGTGATGGAAATGAGAGATTTATATAGTGTTGATAGCTATAAATTTTCAGACAGTGGCGTCATTTTTAAGACGAAGGATGAAAAACTTCAGTCTGTGTTTGACAAGGCTGAAGAGATTTGTAAAATGAACAGAAGGGTTTATGGAGACTACAATGTTTTAATTGAAGGCGCAAAATATAACGGTGTATGGCTTGAAACACAGCCCATGGGTGGCGAAATGTATGCTAAAAGAAGTATAGAAACTGCACTTGGTAACATACTCATTTTCCTTCGTTATCAAAGAATGGACGGAAAATTCCCGGGGATGATTTCACCCGGCAGTGCCTGGTCGGGAATAATTACCCATTATGACTGGATGCAGGGATGCTTTCTTCCGCATGCGGCACTTAAGCTTTACTATTTAATAGGAAAAGATAAAGAGTATCTTGAAGTTCTTTATAACGGACTTAAAAAATTTGATGATTATCTTTGGCAATATCGTGACAGTGACGGTGACGGATGCCTTGAATCCTGGTGCATATGGGATACAGGTGAGGACAACCTTACAATACATATCTTAAACGGGATAAATATGCCCGAGGATGGCGCATGGGCAGCAAACACACCGCCAAAAAAACGCGGGAATATGCCGTACGAATCGGCGCAGTATATGTCCTACTCATATGCATGCCGAGATGTGCTTTCAAAAGTCTCTGAAATTCTGGCTAATGGTGAGGATGAGGAGTGGCGCACAAAGGCAAAGGCAGTGCAGGATAAGTTTTACGATTACCTTTGGGATAAGGGGCGTGGCGCTTCTTATGATAGGGATAAAAATAACGAAATGATGTATATCCTTACGCAAGCAAACATCAAATGTATGTATGGCGGAATCTTCACACAAGAAATGGCAGATGAATTTATCGCACGCCATCTACTAAATCCCGAAGAATTCTGGACACCATACCCTCTCCCGTCAATTGCGGAAAATGATTATTATTTTCACGCAAATCCCAAATATTCCAATTGTTATGAGGACCTTAAAAAGTATATGGAAGATGGTCATAATCATGATATTGATGACAATAGCTGGTCGGGACCTATCGAAGGGCTTACATATCAAAGAAGCATAAGCGCAATGCTTAACTATGCCCACCATACCGAGGCTTCAATGATTGGTGATAAGCTTCTTAAACTTCTAAGAGAAAAGCAATCGTTCCCTGCGCAGTTTAATCCTTTTACGGGTGAATATTGTGAATCAGTTGAGAACACCTACGGCCCGATGGTGCTTGCAAATCTTGAGTACATAAGCCTCCTTTATGGTGTAAACATTGCCTACGACAAAATTTTATGGAGTGGTATTGACAATCAATTTGATTTTGAATATACACAAAAAATGTTTGACAATAACTACACATTAAAATGCGAAAATGGTGAATATACCGCGTCTGTTAATGAAAAAACACTCTTTACATTTACAAAGGGTGTTCGTATAGAAACAGATATGGCAGGAAACATCATAAAAATTTACGGTAGCGCCGAAGAAAGCGTAGAGCTTAAGCTTTGTTATAGCAACAAAGAGTATAGCGCAAATATCGGCCCTAATGAGCAGTGCGGAATAGATGAAGACAAGCTTAAGCTTGTAAAGAAAATTCCGTTTGAGGTGAAATTGTGATTTTAAAGAATAAAACAGTAAATTTTCTCGGTGACAGTATTACCGAGGGCGTTGGTGTTTATGACAGAGAAAGAAGCAGATACGACAATATTATTTTAAAAAAATGTGGCCTTAAAAAGGTTAATAACTACGGTCACAGCGGAACAAGAATTGCGCATCAGTATAAGCCAACGCTTGAAAACATAAGCTTTGATATGAACTTTTGCGGAAGAGCATATCGTTTGGATGAAAAAGCAGATATTATCATCGCCTATGGTGGGGTGAATGACTATATCCATGGAGATGCGCCCTTCGGCACGATGGATGATACCACAAACGAAACCTTCTGTGGTGGTGTGGATTTTTTGATGAACTTCTTAAAAACCGGTTACCCCCATGCAAAAGTTATATTTTTAACTCCTGCAAGGTGCTTTGAATGTGAAAAGGTTTCAAACGATGCGCTAAAACCGCCCAATTCAAAAAGCCTTAAGTATTATGTGGATGTAATCGTTAATAAGGGCAAAAAGTACGATATTCCGGTGCTTAATCTTTATACACAGCTTCCGATAAACCCCAATATAGAGGAGGACAAAGAAAAATATACAACGGATGGCCTTCACTTAAATGATTTGGGGCATGGTGTTTTGGCAGATACAGTTATTAGGTTTTTGGAAGAATTATAAAAAAGCACGGACAAATACAGATTCGCATCAAAAGTTGGAGCAGAGTTTAAAAGTTAAGATAAACAACAAAAATGGCGTTATACTATAGTATTACGCCATTTTTTGATGCAATTTTAATTTGAAAGAACAATCCAAAACCGATTTTCCCCCTTTGTCAGGGTGTTCTTTGAGTTTCAGGCTTTTGTTATGAACGAACTATACTGTTCCAATATTTCTATATTTGTTATACCTATCTTCAAGGAGTTTATCTGTTGGTATATGGGAATAGCCTTCAAGTCTATATAAAATTTCAACTTTTAAATCATCACATACTTCGTCATAACTCTTGTTTTCTTCGTGTATGATATTTTCTATTATCCCAAACCTATGTAAATCATTTGCGGTAAGTTTTAATGCGTCTGCAGCTTCATTTGCCTTTTCAGCATCTTTCCACAAAATACTTGCACACCCTTCGGGCGAAATAACCGAATAAACTGCATTTTCAAGCATAATGATCGAATCTGCAACAGAGAGTGCAAGCGCTCCACCTGAGCCACCTTCACCCGTCACAACAGATATAATAGGTGTTTTCAAGGTCATCATTTCCATAAGATTTTCGGCTATAGCAAGACCTTGACCTCGTTCTTCAGCACCTATGCCACAATATGCACCTGAACTGTTAATAAAACAAATTACAGGTCTATTAAATTTTTCTGCCTGCTTCATAAGTCTTAGTGCTTTTCTATATCCTTCGGGACTTGGGCAACCAAAATTTCTTTTGAGTCTCTCTCCAACGTCGTTGCCTCGCTCCATAGCAATTACAGTTACAGGCATATCATTTAAGTAGCCTACTCCACCGATAATTGCACCATCATCAGAAAATCTTCTGTCACCATGAAACTCTACAAATTTTGTAATCATTCTGTTTATGAAAAATGCACCTGACGGGCGTTTTGAAGCCCTTGCATTTATAACTCTTGTATATGCATTCATATACTCGCCACCTCCGGTTTTCTATGTAAATTAAGAATGTTTGATATGGTATATTTAAGTTTCTCTCTTTTTTCAATCATATCAACAAAGCCATGCTCCATTAAAAATTCACTACGCTGAAAACCTTCGGGAAGCTTTTGTCCGGTTGTTTGCTCTATTACTCTTGCACCTGCAAAGCCCACTAACGCTTTTGGCTCGGCAATTATAATATCGCCCTCCATTGCAAAGCTTGCGGTAACA
>CAZYYT010000112.1:0-6995 GCA_964651775.1 uncultured Oscillospiraceae bacterium
CAGCTGGTATTTCTTAAGATACATTGATCCTAATAATAACGATGCTATCGCAAGTAAGGAAGAGCTCGAGTATTGGCTTCCCGTGGATTGGTACAACGGTGGAATGGAGCATACAACACTTCACCTTCTTTACTCACGCTTCTGGCATAAGTTCCTTTATGATATCGGTGTAGTACCGACAAAAGAGCCTTATGCAAAGAGGACAAGTCATGGTATGATTCTTGGTGAAAATAACGAAAAGATGAGTAAGAGCCGAGGTAATGTAATTAACCCCGACGATATCGTAAACGAATTTGGTGCAGATACCTTCAGAGCATATGAAATGTTTATAGGTGCGTTTGACCAGGCAACACCTTGGTCAATGAATGGTGTTAAGGGCTGCAGCAAGTTTATGGACCGTGTATGGGCAATACAAAATATGTTGACAAATGAAAAGTCTTCACCTTCAATGGAAAAGCTTATTCATAAAACAATCAAAAAGGTATCTGAAGATATTGAGCGCATGAAGTTTAACACTGCTATTGCAACTCTTATGTCTTATGTAAATGAGGCTTACAGAGAGTGTAAGGTTAATAAGAATGATTTCGCGAAGTTTCTTATTCTTCTTAATCCTATAGCACCTCATATCACCGAAGAGCTTTGGCAGTTATGCGGATTTGATGGAGTTTTGTCAGAGCAATCCTGGCCTGTATTTGACGAAAGTAAAACAATAGATGATGAGGTTGAAATTGTTGTGCAGATTAATGGCAAGGTAAGACAGAAAATGGTTGTTCCTGCAAATGCAGACCGTGACGAACTTTCCGAAATAGCACTTGCTGATGAAGGAGTTAAAGAGCTTATTTCAGATAAAGATGTTAAGAAGATTATCGCAGTTCCGGGTAAACTTGTAAACATTGTTGCAATGTAAAGGAAGGTTAGATATTATGATGTATAATAGCACACGTGACAATAGTGTAAGTGTAAAAAGTGCTGAAGCTATTGTAAAGGGATTATCCTCGGATGGAGGACTTTTCATTCCGAATTCAATCCCCGTTATTTCAGAATTAAATATAAGTTTTATGGCAGATATGAAATATAGAGAACGTGCAAAAGAAATTCTTGGTCGTTTTCTTACTGACTTCACTGCAGAAGAGCTTGATAATTGCATAAATTTAGCATACACTAAGGAAAAGTTTGAAACAGAAAATATTGCACCAGTATATAAACTTAATCAAATGCAATACATTCTTGAACTATGGCACGGACCTACCTGTGCATTCAAGGATATGGCGCTTCAAATTCTTCCGCATCTTTTGACAACATCAGTAAAGAAGCTCAGTATAGACAGAGAAACCGTTATCCTTGTTGCAACAAGTGGTGATACAGGTAAAGCAGCACTTGAGGGCTTCAGGGATGTTGAGGGTACAAAAATCATTGTATTTTTCCCTGATGAGGGTGTAAGCAGTATTCAGCGCCTTCAGATGTGTACGCAGGAAGGTTCAAATGTTTTTGTAAGCGCTGTTAACGGAAACTTTGACGATGCACAAAATGGAGTAAAGGCAATCTTTACCGATGAGAATTATGCAAACGAATTAGCAGGGGAGAATAAGGCATTAAGCTCTGCTAACTCAATTAACTGGGGCCGATTGGTTCCACAGATTGTTTATTACTTTTCAGCTTATTGCGACATGCTTAAAGCAGGTGAAATCTCTAATGGGGAGAAGGTAAACATCTGCGTGCCTACAGGTAATTTTGGTAACATCTTGGCTGCTTATTATGCTAAAATGATGGGGCTTCCCGTGAATAAGCTTATCTGTGCATCAAATAAAAATAAAGTTCTTACTGACTTTATAAATACAGGTGTTTATGACAGAAATCGTGATTTCTATGTTACAACATCTCCGTCAATGGATATACTTATATCGTCAAACCTTGAAAGACTTCTCTATGTTCTTTCAGGTGGCAACGATAAAGAGGTAAGCTCATACATGGGTCAGCTTAAAAAAACGGGTAAGTACATTGTTTCGGAAGAAATTCTTGCAAAAATAAAGGGAAACTTTTATGGTGGATTTGCTGATGATGAAAAGTCTTCACAGACTATTAAGAGCGTGTATGATAAGTTTGGATATGTTATTGACACACACACATCTGTTGCAGTAGGTGTTCATAACGATTATGTACAAGAAACCAAAGATGCAACAAAAACTATTATTGCTTCTACTGCAAGTCCGTTTAAGTTTAATGGTGATGTAATTTCTGCACTTGATGGTGGTGAAACACCCGAGCTTGATGAGTTCAGGCTACTTGAAAAGCTTGCAAATGATTTTGATTTAAAAATTCCAAAATCACTTGCTTCTCTTGAAGAAAAAGAGGTTCGTTTCGAAACAGTATGTAATAAAGATCAGATGAAATCTGTTATAAGTGAATTTTTGTATAAATAATAAGTAACCGAACTGCTATGCAGTTCGGCTACTTATTCAGTTAGTCACAGCTATCCTTTTTATAAAAGGTTTCACAATCTGTTTCTTTTTTAGAATTTGCACTGTGTCCACCTACAGTGATGTTTCCAGCTAAACATTCGTTGTCAGTGCCGTGATAAGTGCAGGCACTTACAACACAATGCACACCACTTATTTGCTTTGTAGAATCAGTGTTATTAATAAATATCACCTCTTTTACTTTGTAAGCTCATTGCTTACAAGATTATTATTTGATTTTTTAAATCTAATATTCGGAGATTATTATGGCAATTTTTGCATTAAGTGATTTACATCTTCCGCTCGGAATAAACAAACCAATGGATGTTTTCGGCGCAGGATGGGATAATTATGTTGAAAGAATTGAATATAACTGGAAAAGGACAGTAACCCAAGAGGATTATGTTATCATTAATGGTGATTTTTCGTGGGCAACATATCTTCGTGAAGCTTTGGTGGATTTTCAATTTATTGAAAAATTACCGGGTAAGAAGTTATTATCAAAAGGTAACCACGACTATTGGTGGGAGACATTAACAAAAATGGATGAGTTTATGAAATCTAATGGTATAGAAAGTGTTTGCTTTATGCAAAACAATGCATACCTTTGTGGTGATGTTGCGGTTTGTGGAGCGAAAGGCTCAAAATCACCCAGTGATTTATCCTTTAAGGCGGAAGATATGAAAATCTATAACAGAGAGCTTATACGTTTTGAAAATTCTATTAAAGAGGCATACAAGCTTTCGGATAAAGTTATAGCGTGCCTTCATTATCCCCCCGATGAAGCATTTTTAAAAATCGTTAATGATTACAAGGTGGAAAGGTGCATATTTGGCCATCTACACGGAAATCGTGCAGATAATTATCGTATTATGCATGATAAATGCACACTTGTGTCAGCTGATTTTCTTAAATTCACACCAATGCGCATAATTTAAAGTTAAATGATAAAAAAAGCTTGCAAAATGCAGCATTTTGTGATATAAATATATTTTGATGTGGCACAAGAGTGTGCCTTAAACAATAGGAGGAAACAAGTATGAAGGTATTGAAAGTTGAACAGCGCGAGGATAAGAGAATTTATCTTGAAATTGAAATCGATGGTGCTGAATTTGAAGCAGCTATGGAAAAAAGTTACAAAAAGAATGTGAAATCAATAAACATTTCCGGTTTCAGAAAGGGTAAAGTACCCAGAAAAGTAATCGAAAAATATTATACAGAGTCAATTTTCTACGATGATGCTATAAACTTTGTATGCCCAGATGCATATGATAAAGCTATAGAGGAAAATAATCTTGAGCCCGTTGACATGCCTGAGATTGATATTGTTAAACTTGAAAAAGGCGAGAACTTTGTATTCAGTGCTCTTGTAACAGTTCGTCCTGAGGTAACTCTTGGTGAATATAAGGGTATAACAGCTGAAAAAGAGGTTAATAATGTAACTGATGAAGAGGTTCAGGCTGAAATCAGCAAAATGCAGGATAACGCTGCAAGAATTTCAACTGTTACAGAAGGTACAACAGCAATGGGCGACAAAGTTAGTCTTAATTTTGAGGGATTTGTTGATGGCGTAGCTTTCGAAGGTGGCAAGGGTGAAGATTTCAGCCTTGTTCTTGGTAGCGGTAGCTTCATTCCCGGCTTTGAAGAGCAGGTTGCAAATCAGACAATTGGTGCTGAATTTGATGTAAATGTAACTTTCCCTGAAGAATATCAGGCTGAAGAGCTTAAAGGTAAAGCTGCAGTATTTAAATGTAAGGTTAATAGCGTAGAGAAGAAGGAACTTCCCGAGCTTGATGACGAATTTGCTAAAGACGTTAGTGAATTTGATACACTTGAAGAACTTAAGGTTGATACAAAGGCAAAGCTTGATAAGGCTAAAGAAGATGAAGCAAAACGTAAGTTTGAGGATGCAGTTTTAGACATTGTTGTTGAAAATGCAACAGTTGACGTTCCCGAGTGCATGGTTAAGCAGCAGATTGAAAATCAAATTAAGGATATTTCATATCGTTTCAAGAACCAGGGTATGCCTCTTGAACAGTACCTACAGTATACAGGCATGACAATGGATTCACTTCGTGATCAAATTAAAGATACTGCTGCAAAGACAGTTAAGTCACAGCTTGTTCTTGCTGAAATTGCAAAGGCTGAAAACGTTGAAGTAACAGACGAAGACCTTGAGAAAGAATATGCAAAGATGGCCGAAATGTACGGCATGGAAGTTGATAAAGCAAAAGAGGTTATGGCACCTAATGCAGAAGGCATTAAGACAGACCTTAAGACTCAGAAGACCATTGATATTATCATTGCTGAAGCAAAGGCCGGTAAGGCAAAGAAGTCAACTGCAAAGAAGAAAGAAAATGCCGAAGATGCTAAGACAACGGCTAAAAAGACATCTACAACCACAGAAAAGAAAACAGCGGCAAAAAAAACAACAACTACAAAGAAGACAACTAAAAAGGACGCTGAGTAATTCTTAGTAAAAAATATTTTGAGGGGGAATTGTAATGAGCTTGGTACCGTACGTAATTGAACAAACAGGTCAGGGAGAAAGATCCTACGATATATTTTCCCGTTTATTAAAAGACAGAATTATTTTCTTCGGTGAAGAGGTTAATGACCAGACGGCAAGTATAATTGTTGCACAAATGCTTTTTCTTGAAAGTGAAGACCCTGATAAGGACATAATGCTTTACATCAATAGCCCTGGTGGTAGTATTACTGCTGGTATGGCTATTTACGACACAATGAACTACATTAAATGTGATGTATCTACAATTTGTGTGGGTATGGCTGCAAGTATGGGTGCGTTTCTTCTCTCAGCGGGTGCAAAGGGTAAAAGATTTGCACTTCCAAACAGTGAAATTATGATTCATCAGCCACTTGGTGGTATGCAAGGCCAGGCAACTGATATTAAAATTCATGCAGATAGAATTATCCGTATGAAAGAAAAGCTTAATAAAATTTTAAGTGAAAATACAGGGAGACCCCTTGAAGAGATTGCCCGCGATACCGAGCGTGATAACTTTATGTCAGCGCAGCAGGCACTTGACTACGGCTTGATTGATAAAATAATCGCTGCAAGATAAAATTATACTAAAGTCAAGAAGGCTTGACCCATTATTGCCTATTAAAACAAAAAAGGGTTTAACCCTTCTTGGCTAAGGAAGCTGCACCATAATGCACGAGAATATTATAATTGTGCCGGTGCAGCTTTTTAGGCCTTTATAAGTAGTGTATTGAGAGGATTGATATTATTGTCAAAAATAGATGAATCAATGATTAAATGTTCATTCTGTGGTAAAAGCCATGATGAGGTTATTCAGCTTGTTGAAGGCCCCGGTGTGTATATTTGTAACGAATGCGTAGAGGTGTGTTGCAAAGTCCTCGGAAACGATTATTTTGATTATGATGATGAGGAAGCACCAAGCGCTGCAAAACTTGAAAACACACCACTTCCAAAGGAAATAAAGACTGTGCTTGATGACTATGTAATCGGTCAGAATGAAGCGAAAAAAAGCCTCGCAGTGGCTGTATATAACCACTATAAGCGTATTAATTCAAGTGTTAATACCGATGGGGTAGAGCTGCAGAAAAGTAACATTCTTATGATTGGCCCTACAGGTAGTGGCAAAACACTTCTTGCGCAAACACTTGCTAAAGTGCTTCAGGTGCCGTTTGCAATAGCAGATGCAACTAGTCTTACAGAGGCTGGCTATGTTGGTGAAGATGTTGAAAATATTTTACTTAAGCTTATTCAGGCAGCAGATTATGACCTGAAGAAGGCTGAGCGTGGAATTATATATATAGATGAAATTGATAAAATTACTAAAAAGAGTGAAAATGTATCTATCACGCGTGATGTAAGCGGTGAAGGTGTTCAGCAGGCTCTACTTAAAATTCTTGAAGGTACTGTTGCATCTGTTCCTCCACAGGGCGGAAGAAAGCACCCTCATCAGGAGTTTTTTCAGCTTGATACAACAAATATTCTCTTTATTTGTGGCGGTGCCTTTTCAGGCCTTGATAAGATAATCGAAAAGAGAGCCGGTAAGCAGGGTGTTGGCTTTGGTGCTGAGGTTAAAAGTAAAACAAAGCGTGATGTTGGTGAAGTGTTCAAAAATGTTGAACCGCAGGATTTGCTTAAATATGGTATTATCCCGGAGCTTGTTGGTCGTGTTCCCGTTATTGTAACGCTTGAATCACTTACAAAGGATGTGCTTAAACAAATTCTTACCGAGCCTAAGAATGCCCTCGTTAAGCAGTATAAAAAGCTTTTTGAAATTGATGGTGTTGAACTTGAGATTACAGATGATGCGCTTGATTTCATAGCTGAAAAGGCAATAAATCGTGAAACAGGTGCAAGGGGACTTCGTGCTATTGTTGAAAAAACACTTTCTGATGCAATGTATGAAATCCCTTCTGATAAAGATATAGAGCGTGCAGTATTTACAAAAGAATCTTTTGAAGGGAAAGAGCCGAAGCTTATTCGCAAAAAAAGTGAGGAACAGTCGGCATAATTCATATGTCTTATAAAGCTACAAG
>CAZYYT010000113.1:0-6847 GCA_964651775.1 uncultured Oscillospiraceae bacterium
TTACGTAATCAAATACATAATAAAACAATGGAAGCCCACCGAATAACATTAATGACCTCTTGGAATAGGACATTGCCTTGTGTGCGGATGCAGTAAAATATTTATTTAAAAGAAAAAATATGGGGAATATAGACAAACTGTAGCTTATATGAAAGGCAGACTGTGTGCCGTACAGCTCAAGGAATATCGTAGCAACCCAACGTGGGAGCTGGCAACATAAATAACCCGTAAGCACACTTACAATTGAAACCCCCCATGTCTTTTTCAAGGCAAAAACCAATGTTAATATAATGGGAATATGGGAAATTATTGGATAAAATTGCCATGTTAAAGTAAACCCAAAAAAGCTCCAGCACGAAACCTGTAGCAAAAAAACTGATGTGCATAAAGCACCTATAATACGACGTTCCTCCTTCGTGAAGCCTACACCCGCAAAGCGAATGGTAAGGAAAAACCCATATAGAAAAACCATGGTTGAATTAAACAGTATTAACAGATCATCCACTACACTACCCCCTTTTCCACGAACAAGAAGTGCATGTAAGCTTCTTTTACTTTCCCACTCAGGAGCCTTGATATTCGAACAGTCTGGCCGGCGTAGGTCGTAATCTCTTTTGCGTTTATCGACTTAATATACTCCATATTCACAATATATGAGCGGTGAACCTTATAAAAATTGTCCCTGCAAAGTAGCTTATCCTCAAACTCTGAAATAGAGCCACGCATTTCCTTTATGCTTCCGTCGTCAAAATGAAACATCAGCATTTTACCGTATACCTCTACAAATTCAATCCTTCCGAGAGGAAGACGAATCAAACCAGAGGGTTGCATGATACTTATTGTTTCCTCCGTTCGGTCTTTCTCCAAAAAGATTCTGTCAAGAATGGGAAAAAGCTTCCCAACTGTGGCAGGTTTTAGTAAATAGTAATATGCATCCACAGCATAGCTCTCAACTGCAAATTCAGGAGATGATGTAAGAAAGATAATCTTGACAGACGAGTCAAAGCTTCGAATTTCATTAGCGACCTCAAGTCCACTAATTCCGGGCATCAATACGTCTAAAAATAAAACATCATAAGCCTGCCGTTTCATTGCATCTAAAAGATCGAATGCATTTAAAAAGGCATCTTGCTTACATACGGCATTTTTTTCGGTTGTATATTGGCTTAGTAAATCAGAAATACAAGACAGCTCTTGTAATTCATCATCGCATATGACTATTTTAAGCATTGCACTTTCTCCCTACATATAACTTTCCAAATTATCTTACCATATTAAGGGTGTTACTGCAACCTTTATATCTTACATTTCAGGTCGTAAAACAAACATTCCGAGCAAAAAACAGTTTTTTCCCCTTTTTACTAATATTATGATATAAAACATTCTATAAAAGAAAGGAGTAGACCCATATGAACGTAGTCATTGCATATGCTCTTGCTGGGATGAGCACGTTTTTGTTAATTTCTCTGTGGTTTGTAAATGCGTACAAAGTGCTTTGTCAAAAAAGGGACGCAATCTACAAAGCTAAAGAGCAGCTTAGGCTTCACCAAAACGGCTATAGGGAAAAATGTGGCAGTCCCGAAGAACCTACAGCCAAGCATATGCTTGACACAAGCATTCAAATATATGAACAAATTATCACGGCATATAATAAGGCTTTCAAAAGCCCAGCTTATTGGATTCCCGGCGTTTTAATGGGGTTTAAAAGTGAAATTGAATGAAAGGGTGGATGACTAAAAGTATCAACAATTCATTAAGCCAGATTGGTGTTTTCAGCCCGTACTACCTTCAAGTGAAGAATGAATAAGCCACTATGCCGTACAGAAAATTAGTAAAAACTAAGGAGAGAAACAGTATGATTAACCGTCCAGAAATGAAAGCTAAAGCAAAGTTACAAATAAAAGGTAACATTGGCATATTATTTGTATGTCAACTTATTATTACCTTGATATCTTCCATTGCCGCCCCGATTTTTATGTCCGGATTATTGACTGCGCCATCGTTTGCGCTTTCAACAGTAATGATTTACATAGCACTGACGCAAAATGTTCGCCCCAGTGTGGGTGACATTTGGAAGGGCTTTAATTTGTTCGGCAAGGCACTTTGGCTTTCCATAATAACAGGGTTCTTAACATTTTTATGGTCTTTGCTATTTACCATTCCGGGCATCATAAAAGGAATCGCTTATTCCATGGCACCCTATATTCTTGCAGATAACCCTGGCATGACAGCCCGTGAGGCACTTCGCGAAAGCATAAGACTTACACACGGCCATAAGGGTGAGTTGTTTGTTCTCAAGCTATCCTTTATTGGATGGGTACTACTCGTTCCGCTTACCTTGGGACTTATTGTGATTTGGCTTGCACCGTATTCCCATGCTACTTATGTAAATTATTATATTGCCTTGAAAAGCAAAGAGAACACCCCTCACCTAGGGGCGGAAAGTACCGTAATCTAGATTAAATAAATTTTAGGAGTGTTTTAATAATGAATAAAAAGAAGATTATAACAATGGCATTGGCATTGGCAGTTGCGGTTTCCACATCACTAAATGCGTTTGCCGCCAGCAAAATTTTTGTAGATTTACAAGATGTTGTGACCGATACGCCCCCGCAGATTATTAACAGCAGAACCATGGTTCCTGTTCGTGCAATTACAGAAATGATTGGCTATGATGTAACTTGGGTTCCGGAAAAACAACAAGTAGAAGTTTGGGAAGCATCTCGCACACATCCCACCATTATCCTAAACATTGGTAATAAAACTGCCTACTATGAGAAGTATGAGCCGGAGCTTGGTGATCGTGTTTCCGGTGAGGCAACACTTGACTCTCCACCAATTATTATAAATAATAGAACCTTTGTGCCATTACGCTTTATTTCTGAAGCAGTGGGATATATCGTGGATTATAATGTAGATTCATCAGATGTTTACTTATTCTCACCGGAGTACATGAAAAACCAAATTGGTGAAGGCATTGGAAAAGATATTGATGGCGAAGGCATTGGGGTAACATTGCCTGTATCAGCATCTGAAACTAATTATGTATTAAGCTTCCAAACCAAAAGTTGGCTTGACTTAAAGACCGAGCAAAAGGAAAAGGTTATTTCAATTATGGCTAGATGGTGGGAAGAAGTGGATGGCTATATCGTAGAAGATTTTGATGCTGTCCTTATGGATTTAGACCATCAGATGGAAACATATTATAAAAACAAAGTGGATGCAGGCGTATTTGAGACAGCTTGTGATATTTATAAAATCGACCTCTCACATTATATTATGGGGTATGGGTTACAAAAATAAAAACAGATGCCTTAGTGAACCGACCTCCATATCGTTAGATTTTTGGTCTAACTTTTGGGGGTGGGTTCATTAGGCATCTGTTTTTTGTTTGGTGGATCCCCCTATTTGGAATAATTCCATATATATGCGACTTTATTCCATACTTTATAAATTGATTTTAAAAATACGCTGTGATAAAATTATATCAAACAGTACAAGGAGTGTGTTAAAAATGAAAAAATTTAAAATAGGTATTTTCGGCGGTGAAAGAGGGCGGTTTGTTCTCAATATCGAAAAGCTAATCCCCGAGCAGTTTGAGGTTACCGGTCTTTGCGAAGTAAACCAAGACACCATCGATAACCTTTGGGAAGAAAAGATTCTTCACGAAGGAGTTACTGTCTACAGTGATTATGATGAGCTTTTGGATTCAGGCATTGACGCAGTTGTAATCTGTAACTTTTTCCATGAGCATGCACAGTGTGCTATAAAAGCTATGAAAAAGGGTATTGCAGTTCTTAGTGAAACTACTGCTGCACCATCACTTGGTGAATGCGTTCAGCTTGTTGAAGCCTATGAAGAAACAAAAACAAAATATATGCTTGGCGCAAACTGCGTATTTTGGAGAGCAATTCAAGCAATGAGAAAATTTATGGATGAGGGCAAGTTTGGTAAAGCAGTTTTTGGCGATGCTACTACAATATGCACGATATGGGTCCGATGATGTATATCACAAACTCTTTCCCGAAAAGTGTAGTCGGAAGGGCAGTTGTAAATGACTTTGCAAACAAAGAGCTGGTAAACTTTGATAAGTGCTTTGCGCTTGTTGAAATGGACAATGGCTCAATGATTAATTATTCAGGCTGTACGGGTGCAGGCTCACTTAGTAAATGGTATCGTCTTGCTTGTCAAACAGGTACTATTGAGTCTGTTCGTTATGACCAGCCGGAGGGTAAAATTATTGAATGTGCCGCACACGACGATCCCACTATAAAAGACCTTACCTGGAGTAGCTGTGGTGCACTTACAGAGGCGGAGTATGAGCGCTTTTATAAAGGCGTAGATGAAAGTGAAATCCATCACGGTGGTGTTGACCTTGTTTTAATGATACACTTTTTAAGATACCTTCGTGATGAAGAGCAGCCATTCTTTGATATTTATCATTCTGTCTCACTTTCTGCTACAGGCATTTTGTCATGGTACAGTATGCTTTCTGACAGCAAGCGCTTTGAAATCCCGGATTTTAAAAACAAGGAAGAGCGTGACAAGGTAAGAAATGACTTTAGAATGCCCTTTGCAAAAAGATATGATGACTTAACACTTCCCTCAAGGGTTGATGGAATTATAAAATTGTAATAAAGGAGCACGCAATATGACTAAAAAACTGAAAATTGGTATTATGGGCGGGGAAAGAGGACGCTATGTATTAGGTGTTGAAAAAAAGCTCTTCGACTTTATGGAGGTAACTGCCCTTTGTGAAATTAACCCTAAAGTAATTGAAAATCTTAAGGAAGAAAATCTTTTACATGATGGTGTTTCAATCTATGAGGATTTTGACGAATTTATAAACTCAGGTCTAGACGGCGTTGTACTTTGTAACTATTTCCACGAACACGCAAAATACGCAATAAAAGCGATGAAAACCGGTGTGCCTGTTCTTAGTGAAACCACAGCTGCACCATCACTTGGCGAGTGTGTTCAGCTTGTTGAAGCGTATGAAGAGACAAAAACAAAGTATATGCTTGGTGCAAACGGACTTTGGAGCAGAACTGTGCAGGCTATGAAGCGTGATATGGAAGAAAACAAGTATGGTGAGGTTGTTTTTGCCGATACAGAGTATCTCCACGCATCACTTGAGAAAAAGGCACATCCAAGAATTCCGGGCTCCGGCACAGGTCTTGATTTAAATGATCTTCACTGGCGTAAAACACTTCCCGGTTGCTACTACAATATGCACGATATGGGACCGATGATGTATATCACAGATACAATGCCCAAGAAGGTTGTTGCAAAGGCAACTGCAACAAAGGACCATCAAAAGGAGCTTGTAAACTTTGACAAGTCATATGCGCTTGTAGAAATGGATAATGGTGCAGTGTTTAACTCTTCAGGCTGTACGATAGTTGGTGTAACCAGCAAGTGGTACAGATTTGCCTGCCGAGATGGTATGATTGAGTCTGTTCGTTATAATGATGACAGAGATAAAATCATTGAATGCGGAACTGAAGAAAGGCCCGTAACACGTGAGCTTACATGGAGTGGTACAGGTGCTGTAACCCCCGAGGAGGAGGCGATTTGCTTTGCAAATGATGGGCATGAGATGAGCCATGGCGGTATTGATCTTGTGTTAATGGTACACTTTTTAAGGTACCTTCGCGGTGAGGAAGAAGCTTACTTTGATGTTTATAAATCTGTTGCACTTTCTGCAACAGCAATCCTTTCCTGGTACAGTATTTTGCTTGGTAGCAAGGAGATGGAAATCCCCGACTTTAAAAGCAAAGAAGAGCGTGACAAAGTAAGAAATGACTTTAGAATGCCCTTCGCAAAAAGTTATGTTGACCTTACCCTTCCCTGTAATGTGGGAGAACCTTTTGAATTATAAAAAAAGCGCTGTGAAATTTTCACAGCGCATTTTTTTCTATAGATTTTCTTTGTATTCCCTTGCTATTATAAAATATAAACCTTTATCTTTTCATCGCCCCGTAGTATTATCTACGAAGTTTTTTATGCTTTAAGCACCTTCTCAAGCAATTTATATATACACCAGACGATTACCACTAAAGCACAGAATCCAATAAGCGTCACAAAAACCATTGACCAACCGAAGTTATCTGCAATAACACCAAGACCATACGCACTTATTGTGCTTCCTAAATAGCAGAACCCGTTAAGGATGCCCGCATAAAGTCCGGAGTTTACCCTTCCCCTCATAAGCATCGGGAAAATACTTGTTATAAGGCTGTTTAAGCTTGATGCAAGGAAGTTAACAATAATAAGACCTACAAGCATTATAAACATTTGTTTTATTGCAAGGCTACCTATTATACCGCCTATTACCACGCTCATCACTACAAAAACAACGAAACAATGCGTTACATAATCAGGGATTCTTTTATGCATTTTTAGAGAATATGCATTTCCGAAAATCGCAATAACAGGAAGAAGAAGAGTGAGCAATATGGAAAGAGAATCTGTCATGTTATACTCTTCCTTAAGTATTGATGGCACCCAAGTTGTCAGCCCATCCTTAATAAGATTGACTCCCACTGCACAGATGCATATTGCACATACAGATACATAGAAAAGCTTTTTATTCCAATTTTCCTCTGTCTTTTTTTCCTCTGTCTTTTCATCTGTATATTTTTCTTCGTACTTTTCTTTTTTAGAAAGTGCCGCCGCCTTTTTGTATATGCTTATCCATACAAGGGCTACCACAATTTCAACAAAGGCTGCAGTATAAAAAGCAAGCTTAAACCGATTGAAAAGTGCAAAAACGGAGCTTAGACCATATACAATAAGAGTACCCGTTGCAACGGTTGTGCCCATTAAAACGCTTGACCTTCCCAAA
>CAZYYT010000114.1:0-6836 GCA_964651775.1 uncultured Oscillospiraceae bacterium
ACCATGTTTCATACTGTTACCTCCTTGTGGTTGACGGGAAATTTCCCTCCCACTTAATTAAAGATGTGTCTTAATTACTCTTCTACTGTTACGCCCATGCTTCTTGCCGTTCCGGCAATCATGCTCATAGCAGCTTCAAGACTTGCCGCGTTAAGGTCAGGCATTTTTGTTTCAGCAATCTGCTGAAGGTCAGCTTTCTTAAGCTGAGCTACCTTTGTCTTATTCGGCACGCCGCTTCCGCTTTCAATCTTGCAAGCTTTCTTAATAAGAACTGCTGCCGGCGGAGTTTTTGTGATAAAGCTGAATGATCTGTCTGCATAAACTGTAATAACAACAGGGATAATTAAGCCTGCGTCTTTAGCAGTTCTCTCGTTAAATTCCTTTGTAAACTGCACGATGTTTACACCATGCTGACCGAGAGCAGGACCTACCGGTGGAGCCGGTGTAGCCTTACCTGCGGGGATTTGCAATTTGATATAACCTGTGATTTTCTGAGCCATGGTTTGCACCTCCTTAGAGAAAAAATGTGGTGTTAGCGGGCCAAAAGCCCTCCCATCTATAACAAGCCCGAAGGCCTATTAACGTGATTTATTCGAGTGGTTCAATCTGGTAAAACTCAAACTCTACCTGCATCTCTCTACCACCGAACATAGTTACCATAACGCTTACCTTGCGTTTTTCATGATTAATTTCCAAAACTTCACCAATGAAGCCTTCCATTGTTCCGTCAGTAATACGAACAGTGTCACCAACCTCAACCCCAAGCTTAACCTTAGTTACCTCAACGCCGAGACGCTCAACCTCTGATTCAGAGAGGGGAACGGGTTTACTTCCCGGGCCAACAAAGCCTGTACAACCACGGGTATTTCTGACAACATACCAGCTTTCATCAGTCATCTTCATATTAACGAATACATATCCCGGATATATTTTTCTTGAAACAGTCTTTTTTACACCGTTTTCGTTTTCCTCAACTGTTTCCTCCATAGGAATACACACCTCGCCAAAGAGATCGCTGAGTCCACGATTTTCAACAGTTTTTAAAATACTGTCTTTTACTTTGTTTTCATACCCTGAATATGTATGACAAACATACCACTTAAATTCAGCACTCATAATATATCAGGCGCAGCGCCCTTCCTCCTTGCTCGCTAACGGGAACCTAAGAGAACCCGCCGCTAAAAATCAAAATTCATTTTTCTGTGTTGTCGGTCTTAAAAGGCGTCAGCCTATTAAAGCCCCCTGCCTTGATAAATAAAATTTTATTTATCAACCAAGGATTCTCCTTATTATTTTATAATGTAGTACAAATAAAAAACTCAAAACAATACCATTGCATATTTATATGAGGTAATACAAAAAAATAAAAACGAGCTTATTTAGATGCCCGACAACTTGAATTATCCGAGAATAAGTTTGCTGATTGACATAAAGAGTGAGTCGAGACCAAAAATGATGAGCCCGATTACTACCAATGCAATAATAACAATTGTAGTGTTATTAAGAAGCTGTTTTTTTGTAGGCCAAATAACCTTCTTAAATTCTGACTTCGTAGCCTTCGCAGACTTAACCAAGCGTGCTATAACACCCTGTTTTTTAACAGTTTCTCCCATAGTTTTTCACCCTCTATTATTTAGATTCTTTATGCACTGTATGCTTGCGGCAGAAAGGACAATACTTGTTCATCTCGAGTCTGTCGGGGTCATTTTTCTTATTCTTAATAGTATTGTAATTACGCTGCTTGCACTCTGTGCATGCCAATGTTATTTTTACTCTCATAATTGCGCCTCCTGAGAAAGATTTTCCTTTACCTTTTGTGCACGTAAAAAAAGCCTGCTCTGCAAGGTAAGAATAATATATCACAATTGTTTAGCCGTGTCAACAACTTTTTGAATTATTTTTGTTTAATATTAAAATTCTTACGGTTATTAGAAAACTTTTTGAAGCTACAAACCTTTCCACTATCGCCTATCGCCATGTTTAAACCTTCAAAAATGTTTGCTAAATCTTTATTATCCCCACAAGTCCTCTCAACATCTTTTATTTGTTCATCACCGGAAATTTCACGCTCTATCGTGATTTCACCATCAAAGCCAATTTCTTTAAGCTTATTTATAAATAAAGGATAGTTTACCATTCCTTCGCCGATTCTTGTTTCACTTCCAAGGTAGCGACCGTCTACCGGGCAAACTCCATCCTTTCCGTGTACTCCACGTATGTACTCTCCAATAATTTCAATTGCATCAAGGGGGTTTCCCTTGCCGTACATAAGAAGGTTTGCAGGGTCAAGATTTACTGCCATATTGCCGGTTCCGATATCATCAATTATTCTTTTAATGGTAATTGGGGTTTCCTGTCCTGTTTCAAAAAGCACAAACTGTCCATTATTTTTGGCGTACTGCGCAATATCCTTAAGTGCTACAAGCACTTCCCTATATTCAGTTGTATCGGGGTTTTCTGGCAAAAAGCCAAAGTGTGTCAAAATATCAGTAACGCCCAGTGCCTTTGCAAAATCTGCACCTTTTTTAATTTCAAGGCATCTTATATGGCGATACGCCACCGGCACAATACCAAGTGTGCTTGGACCTGAATAAAAATCCCATACCATGGGGCTACTCCACCCTACTATAAATGCACTAATCTCAATAGAATATTTTTGAAGTGCATTTTTAACACGCTGAAGCATATTATCTGTATAAAGCTCCATATCCCAGCACCCAAGCTGGCACGAGTGAATGCCGATAGACGTTACTCTTTCAAAATTTTTTTCAAGCCCTTCCCCCATATTTATAACTGTACCGATTCTCATATAAAATCCCCCTTTTTTTGTTTGACAATCTTCTTACTATAGTATAAAATAAATATTAATGATTTGCAAGATTTTTTAAGGAGGTGTTATTATGAACAAAAAATTGTATAAGATACGAGAAGGTAAAATGCTTGCAGGTGTATGTGGTGGCATTGCGGAGTATTTTGATCTTGACCCCACAGTGATAAGACTTGCTTGGATTCTTTTTTCAGCGCTTGGAGGAGGCGGAATAATTGCATACATAATCTGTGCAATTGTTTTCCCATCAAAAAACTAGTGCCTATGATACAGAAGAAGGTGTAATATATGGTTTACAAGAAAATTTTTCTTGAGGCGCATAACGAGAATGTTTTTCTTGAGGCTTACGTTTCGGAAAAAATTACAGGGCTTACGAGAAAAGCCCTTTTAGTAATACCCGGTGGTGCATATGCCGGGGTGTGTCACGAGCGTGAGGGTGAGCCGATCGCCCAGGCTTTTATACCTTACGGATATAATGCGTTTGTGCTTCACTACTCTGTTGGACGCAAAAATCCTTTTCCCAAGCAACTTATAGAAGCATCAAAGGCAGTAAAGCACATCAAAGATAATGCAAAGGAGTATTGTGTAGACCCTGAAGAGATTTTTGCAGTTGGCTTTTCTGCAGGTGGGCACTTGGCAGGCAGTCTTGGAATACTTTGGGATAATGAAGATGTATACAAAGCAATTGACATGAAATACGGCTACAACAAGCCAAAAGGTGTTATGCTTATATACCCCGTTGTAAGTGGAATTGAAAAGTTTTCCCACTTTGGCTCATTTATAAATCTTTTAGGAAGCGAAACCCCATCCGAGGAGGATTTAATTAAGACAAGCCTTGAAAAAAATGTTCGCGAAAATGCTTCACCCGCATTTATTCTTCACACAGTGAAAGATCAGGCAGTTAGCGTTAAAAACTCAATTTCACTTGCAGATGCATATGCCGATGCAGGTGTACCTTTTGAACTTCATATTCATCCTAACGGTCCGCATGGGGTTGCGCTTGCAAACGAAATTACCAGATGTAATAACGACGGTTGGGTTGACCAGAGCACTGCAAAATGGGTGGAAAATGCAGTTTATTGGGCTAATAAATTATAATGGATAATTTTAGCATTAAAGCAATTGCCCATATATATAACGACTATACAGAGAAATTCGGCATACCAAGGCAAAGCGGTCTTGTGCCGGAGGTAGAGTCTGTGATTATATTTGAAAAAGAATTTCAAAGCGGTGACTATCTTCGTGGTATTGAGGAATTTTCGCATCTTTGGCTTATATGGCAATTTTCTGAAAGCGACCCAACAAAGGTTGGTCCTACAGTGCGCCCACCAAGGCTCGGTGGCAATAAAAGAGTTGGTGTATTTGCAACGCGTTCACCATTTAGGCCAAACGCACTCGGGTTATCATCCGTTAAATTATTGGCAGTTGAAAAAACAGATTCTCATGGCGCCATACTAAGGGTGTCTGGGGCAGACCTTATGAATGGCACCCCCATAATTGACGTTAAGCCCTATCTTACCTATGCAGATTGCCACAGTGATGCAGTTTGCGGTTTTACAGAAGCTATACCCGAAAAAAAGCTTGATGTTGTATTTTCACACGGGCTTTTGGAAAAGCTTCCCCCTCAAAAAAGAAGTATGCTTATAAAAATCCTTGAAAATGACCCAAGGCCAAGATATCACGATGATAAAAGGATATACACTTTTTCTTTTTCTGTATACGAGGTAAGTTTTTACGTTGAAGGTGAAACGCTGACCATCACTGATATAAAAAGATGAACTAAACCTTTTC
This sequence comes from uncultured Oscillospiraceae bacterium, assembly GCA_964651775.1. Classification (GTDB taxonomy): domain Bacteria; phylum Bacillota; class Clostridia; order UMGS1883; family UMGS1883; genus UMGS1883. Next base: position 4,619 of record CAZYYT010000114.1, read on the forward strand.
CTTAGACATATAATCTAGTGAAGAGGTTTTTTTATGAAAAAATTTAAAAAACTAAGGCTTTTTATTGCCATTACATTTATATTTATAGGACTTCTTACAATTTCTAGTATATATACTTTCGTGGTTAAGCTTCGGCCAAGAATAATAAACATAACACAAAGCTATGCAAGAAACATTGTTTCGCAGGCGGTGGATGACGAAGTTAAAAAGGTTATGCTTGAAAAGTTTTTCAGTTATGATGAGCTTGCAATTATTTCCCGCGATGAAAAGGGCAGAGTAACAAGCATATCATCAAATACAACAATGGTTAACAGATTTGCAAATGACCTTGGAATTGCGGTAGGAGACAAGCTTGACAAAATTTCTGTTGCAAAAAACAAGATGTATATCTCCAGTCTTATAGGGCTTGATCTATTTGCAGGCATGGGCCCAAAAATAGGTGTGCGCTTCTCCCCCATATCAGTTACAACTGCCGATATTTTCCACACCTTTGAGGAGGCGGGCATAAACCAGACACTTCACACAGTTAACCTTACGGTAAGCGTTGATATGGCCATTGTGCTGCCTCTAGCACATAGCTCCGTTAAGGTAGATTCCACAATGCCTATTTCACAAACGCTTATAGTGGGAACTGTGCCAGATGCCTATTTTGATAAAAATATAACTCAAGCCAAAAAACTTATTGACTAATCATCGAAAAGGCTGTATACTAATAGCAACAGTAATTTTGCTAAGGAGTCTACGTATTATGTATTCAAAAGAAATTGTTGTGCAGAATCAAGTTGGTCTTCATGCACGACCGGCTACATTCTTTATTCAAAAAGCAAATGAATTTTCCTCGGGTATATGGATTTCCAAGGATGACCGCAAGGTTAATGCAAAGAGCCTTCTTGGTGTACTTTCTCTTGGCGTTACACGTGGCACAAGCATAACTATACTTGCAGAGGGTTCTGATGAAGAAGCTGCAGTCAATGAACTTGCAGACTTAGTACAGACAAACTTTTTAGAATAAGTAATTAAATGGCCTGACGGTGGGTGGCGCAACACAGGTATTAATCGGGTTTGAGCTACCTTTTCAATTAATTATTGCATAAAAGATCGGCGAAATACGTCAGTATTACGCCGATTTTATTATTTATATTTAAAAGTTTTTAAGAGGGTGCAATATGAAAAAGCTGATTGCGGCTTTATTATGCGTTTTCCTTTTTACATCGTGTGTGCCAAGCTATACACCGCCCGACAAGCCAAGCCTTTCGCAGAATATTAATTATACCCCACCTTTTGACGGGCTTGAGCTTCATTTTATTGATGTTTCGCAGGGGGATGCTGCACTCATCCGTAAAGATGACACAACGCTACTTATTGATGCAGGCACTAGTGAAAGTAGTGATGCATTAATTAACTATATTAAAGCAATAGGTGTTAAAGATATTGATATATTTATTTCTACGCACCCCCATGAGGACCATATGGGCGGTAGTGTAGGTATTATTGAAAACTTTCATCCAAAAGAAGTGTATATGTCGCCCGAATTATCAGGTGCTTACTTCTTCGAAAAATATTTAGATGCTTTAGACAAATCCGCCATATCACCCAGACTTGCAAAAACAGATTGTGTCTATAAAACAGATGATTTCGAGTTTAAATTTTTAACAAACGGAACACAATTTAATAACTCAAACGACAACTCACTTGTTGTTAAGGTTACATATAAAAATCAAAGCTTTTTATTTATGGGTGATGGGGAAAAAGCTGTTGAACGTTTTCTTATGGAAAGTGGCACTGATATATCTGCGGATGTTTTAAAGGTTGGGCACCATGGAAGTAAATATGCAAGTGAAAGTAAATTTATTGAGAATGTAATGCCAACAGCCGCAATTATTTCCAGTGGCGAGGGTAACTCCTATGGTCATCCTCATGAAGAGGCGATTAAAAGGCTTAGTGACTTTGGCACGAAAATATTTAGAACTGATAAACTTGGAGATATTCGCATATATTGTGACGGAGAGAACATATATGATGAAAGTGGCAATATAATAGAAAAAACCGCTGCGAAAGAGATTCTATATTTTGGAAATAAAAAATCCAAAAAACTTCACAGGGAGGATTGTGGCACAAGACCTGCCGAAAAAAACTCTGTGATATTTAAGGATAAAGAGGATGCATTTAAAAAAGGGTATTCCCCTTGCAAATCTTGCAATCCATAATAAAGCCGAGG
>CAZYYT010000115.1:0-6823 GCA_964651775.1 uncultured Oscillospiraceae bacterium
ATATATCATATTTTTTTGGAGCATATTGTCACCCATCATTGACAATTGAACAATACTTTTTAGTTTTGTATAAAATATCTGTTGAATTTCCACATTATTTGGTATATAATAGAAAGGTCATTTTAAAGGAGCGATAAGTATGTCAGTTTTTGAAAGATACGAGAATCTAAAAGATCGCGTAATTAACAGAAAAGAAGAATTCACACGACTTGTAGACTTTATAGAAAAAGAAACGAACTACCTAGAGAGTCCAGCAAGCACACGCTTTCACATGTGTTGTAAAAACGGACTTTTAGAGCATAGTATAAATGTTGCCGAAATAATGCTTAAGGTTCGTGATGCGCTTGCACCTGAAATAGATGAAGAAAGCTGCATTATTACTGCACTTATTCATGACCTAGGTAAGGCAGGTATGCCCGGTAATCCCCAATACCTTGAAAATGAGCCTACTACAAGACAAAAACAGTATGGCTATAGTGCATCTGTTCCCTATAGAATAAACGACAAGCTCATTTACCTTAGTGTACCGCTTAGAAGTTTATACCTTGCGCTTCCTTTTATTCATTTAACTGAAAGTGAAGTGCAGGCAGTAATGTACCATGACGGACAATATGTTGATGATAACAAATCGGTTGCTACAAAAGAAACCCCTCTTCTTCTTCTTTTGCAATATGCCGACACATGGAGCACTTTTGTTATTGAGAAGAAGTAAAGAAAGGACTGTAAATAATGATAGAACCAAAGAATATACGAAACATAGCTATAATAGCGCACGTTGACCATGGTAAAACAACACTTGTTGACGCAATGCTTCGTCAAAGTGGTGTTTTCAGAGAAAACGAGCATATTGAAGAGAGAGTAATGGACTCTAACGATATTGAGCGTGAGCGTGGAATCACCATTCTAGCAAAGAACACAAGCCTTGAATATAATGGAGTTAAAATAAATATAATAGATACACCTGGGCATGCCGACTTCGGCGGTGAGGTTGAGCGTGGTCTTAAAATGGCAGATGGAGTTTTACTCCTAGTTGACGCTTTTGAAGGATGCATGCCACAGACACGTTTTGTGCTTAAAAAGGCCCTTGAACTTAATCTTTCTATTATAATGGTAGTAAATAAAGCTGATAGGCCAAATGCACGGCCATACGAGGTAACTGATGAGCTACTTGAGCTTTTTATAGACCTTGATGCTACAGATGAACAGCTTGACTCCCCAGTTGTATATGTATCCGGTCGTGATGGTTGGGCAAGCCTTTCACCTGATAATCACCCAAATGATCTTAAGGTGCTTCTTAACCTTATTCTTTCGCATATCCCTGCACCACTTGATACACGTGAAGGTGATTTTCAAATGCTTGTATCAAACATTGACTATGATACATTTACAGGAAGAATTGCAGTTGGAAGAATTAATCGAGGCATTATTAAAACAAACATGCCTATTACAATCAGCCAGGAAAATATAACATCATACAATGCACATGTATCAAAGCTATTTTGCTATAAGGATCTTAATAAGCAGGTTATTACAGAAGCCGGCGCAGGTGAAATTGTTGCAATAAGTGGTGTCGATAAAATCAATATTGGTGACACAATCTGTTTAGGTGGAGTAGTTGAACCACTTCCCTTTACACCTGCCGATGAACCGGTTCTTTCAATGACATTTTCCGCAAATAATGGGCCATTTGCAGGGCAAGATGGTGACTATGTTACAAGCAGACACCTTCGTGACAGACTTTTTAAAGAGCTAGAAAGTAACATTGCACTTAAAGTTGAGGAAACAGATTCTGCTGATAGCTTTATCGTATCAGGCCGTGGTGAACTTCACTTATCTGTGCTTATTGAAAATATGCGTCGTGAGGGTTACGAATTTATGGTTGGTAAGCCCAAGACAATTAATAAGGAAATAGATGGCGTTATATGTGAACCATATGAAGTGCTTACAATTGATATCCCCGATGAATATACTGGTACTGTTATGGAAGGTATTGGTTCAAGAAAAGGCACACTTACAAATATGGCCCCCGGCGCTACGGGATATACAAAGCTTGAATTCAGGATTCCTGCAAGAGGACTTATTGGTTATCGTGGAGATCTTCTTACTGCTACAAAAGGCACAGGTATCATGAATCATATTTTTGATAAATATGAACCGCTTTTCCAAGGCGAACTTGTAACACGCTCACGCGGGAGCCTCGTAGCTTATGAAACAGGTGATTCAGTAGCCTACGGACTTTTTAATACTCAGGATAGAGGTCAGCTATTTATCGGCGCTGGAGAAAAAGTATATCAGGGAATGGTTGTTGGTGAATGTAGCCGCTCTGAGGATATTGTAGTAAATGTGTGCAAGCGTAAGCAAGCAACAAATATGCGTGCTTCGGGAAGTGATGAGGCACTTCGTCTTTCCCCGCCAAGGATTCTCAGTCTTGAAGAAAATATTGAATTTCTTTCAGACGATGAGCTTTTGGAGGTTACACCACATTTCTTAAGACTTAGAAAGCGTATTTTAGATAACGATCTACGTGCCAAAGAAGCGAATAGACTTAAAAAGCAAAAGTAAAATTTTTGTTACTACTATTGACAAAAATTACAAATTAAGGTATGCTTAAAATATAAATAGATTATTAGGAGGTAAATTATGCGTAGTTTCGAAATTCATGATTTAGATGTTACAGCTTTCGTAAAAGAGCTTAATAATTGCACAGGTCAGGTTTGGATGACAACCAATGAGGGGGATAAAATCAACCTTATGTCGGCATTCTGTCGTGTCGTTGGTCTTATGAGCATTGTTCAGGGTGGTAAGCTTAGCCACGCAACAATTGAGTGTGAAAACGAACAGGATGAAAGCCGTCTTTTCAGACTTAATCTCTACGGAAAAGTTAATGACAAATAGTTTTAAAATGCACTGATTTCAGTGCATTTTATTTTTCTTGAAATATCTAAAAACGCGTGATATAATATGTATAAGGAGGTAGAAATTATGAAAAAAGTTATTATTACAATAGGACGTGAATTTGGTAGTGGTGGCCGTGAAATAGGTATGAAGCTTGCAGAAAAACTTAACATCCCCTTTTATGACAAGGAGATTATTCTTCATACAGCGGAGAAGTCGAATCTTGAGCCTAGTATAGTTGAAAGATATGATGAACAGCATGCACTTCCTGTGTTTTCTTCATCAAATGTATTTGATATATATCAGATGCCCATGTCAGACGTAGTTTATATTGCACAGGCAGAAGCGATCCGTGAACTTGCTGAAAAAAGCAGCTGTGTTATCGTTGGAAGATGTGCAGACTTTATATTAAATAAGGTTAATGAAAAAATAAGCGTGTTTATTTCGGCAAACATGAAAGATAAGGTTGAGCGAAAGCGTGCAATCCTCCCAAATAAAAAAGATTCTGAAATTGGAGCACATATCAAAAAAATTGACAAAAAGCGTGCTAAGTATTACACATATTACACTGACAACATGTGGGGCGGCAGTTCAACATACGATTTATGTATAAATAGCAGCCTTCTCGGTATTGATGGAACTGTAAATCTTATAGTAGATGCAGTAAATATGCGTAAATAAAATTAATATTAGGGAGTGACAATTCACTCCCATTTTTTTTGACATAATATACAAAAAAGAACGTTATTTTTTGTGTATTATATCAATTGATTTTATTATCAATTTAAGTGTATAATTATTGTGATAACATAAAGGGGGAAGTATTATGAAAAAAACATTATCAATTTTTATAGTTTTGACAATGCTATTCACTTTTTCTATGACAATGCAAACGTTTGCAACAGCATTGTCAAATGAAGAACCAGTCTACACGCAAAACTTTGAAAGTGGTGCTTTAGGCGCGTCGTATTCTGCTTATGGTTTTTATGGTGTTGATGGTGGTGACGCTTGCAACAAAGCCACACACACTACCTACATAAAATCAAGAATCTACGAAAAGGATGGAAATTTATCGAACACTGCCTTGGGCTTATCAGCAAATAGAACAATGCTCTATTTTACACAAACAGAAATGGATGAACTGACAGTTAATGGAACAGACCTCAAGATTAACACATCCAATTTCCGTGTAATTAAAAAAAACTTTGGTGAAAAGTATTATCTTATTGGTTACAATAAAGGTGTGGCCATACCACAGAAAATATGGCTTGTCTGTGATGCTGACGGAGTGTACGATGCAGTAAACACACCTACGACCTCTGCGGGCACACCACAGAATAACAATCTTTTCTATGCTGCAACCGGAGAGCCTTGCTTACGTAATGATGTAAGCAACTCTGAAGTTAAATTTCCTAAATACACTGATATAAAAACATCTGATGACAAATTAATAGGAACATATAATCTTAAGTTCGATTTTACATACCCATCCCCTGTCGATGCTGCTGTTGCAAATGCAGGTGGTACGCTTGGAATGAGAACTCTTACAATGCCTCTTTATGTAGCGACAGATTCAATCAAAGTTGATGCAGTTACATCAGCTTATGTTAAAACAGGCGAAAATACAACCTTTAAGGTTACTTCAAGGGCTTCAAGCTTTTTAGGAAAAACCGCAAATGATACAGGTATTGTAACAAGCACAAATAACCTTGATACAATGGTTCAGAGAAATGCAAACGAATGGCACACTCTTGAAATTCAGATGAGTTTTGATGAAGGTATATACAGAATTTTTTACGATGGCAAGCCTTGGTATTATCAGGTGGTTGAAAACGGAACAACAACATGCTATACAACAGAGTTTGTGATTCCGGATAGTAGTACTTTAACAACATGCCCTGATATTAACCTAGTTGCACCAAGGGACCATACCTTTGCAGGCAGAGAGCCTCTGATAGACGATATAGCTATTACATATGATGTTGATACAATAGAGACTAAACTAACCTGGGATACAATTTCTAATGGACAGAGTATTGCTTCCGTTATTTCAAATCTTAATCTAGTGGATAGCATCACTGTAAAGGGTACAGATTATCCCGTTACTTGGGAATCATCAAACAGCGCCGCAATTACAAGTGAAGGTGCAGTTATCCGTGGTGACGAAAGTGCAGCCGCAATACTTACTGCATATGTTGGCGGAAAGACAATCACATTCAATGTAAATGTTTCGGGCAAAGGTGGCAAGCGCCAAATTTTCCTAGCAGGGGATTCGCATATGATGTACTATGATTCTTTATGGTATCCACAGCAAGGTTGGGGAAATTACATTGATGATTATTTTGAAAACACTGATTTTTACAATGAAGCTGATGGCGGTGAAAGTGCAAAAAGCTTTTATGAGGGCTTCTTCACTCCAAACATTTTCCCCAGACTTCAGGCAGGTGACTATGTGTTCATTTCGTTTGGTACAAACGATGGTAATACAGGATATGTAACTGCAACAACAATTGATGTTTATGCCCAGTATCTTCAGAAATTCATAGATGATATAGAATCAAAAAATGCAAGACCTGTTTTTGTTACACCTGCAAACTCCGGCACAAGTTCAAATGTTCGTGCAGATTATGCAGCAAAAATGAAGCAGGTTGCATCGCAAAATGGTGTTGCTTGTATTGATCTAAATGCAATGCACAATGAGTACATTAAAAAAATAAGGGACCTTGACTCTACCCCGGAGTTAAGTACAAGTACAACAGTTCCCGAGCTTGTTATGGACGAAATGATGACATACCAGATTCAGGAAAACTATGGCGTGACAGATACTCAACTTGCGGTACATCCTAACATAAATATGCGCGATGACGGAACTGATGTATGGCACTTTAGTGAACGTGGTGCACAGATGCTTGCAAGATGGGTTGCAAAAGAGATATATACATCGAGTAATGCTGACCTTAAGGTGCTTGCAGGCTCAATGATAAAAGAAAAGATTAACCCCACAATTTACACAGTGGGCGATTCACTAATGTTTGATTGGAGTTTGTGGAAAAACTGGTACGGATATGACGGATGGGGCACACAAATAGGTAAATACTTTGATGGTGCAAATGTTGTTAATAAAGCACTTTCCGGTGCATCAACTCGCTCCTTCTATTATGGAAGCACGCTCTTCCCCACCTTCCGTAAGGATATAAATGATAGTGATTACCTTCTTATTTCAATCGGATACAACGACTCAGGCCATGTAACTAATCTAAACAGATATGGTGAAAACACTTCCCTAGATGCAGTCGCTGACAGTGCAACATTTACACCGTATGATGGTTATACCGGTAGCGTTAAAATAGGTGCAAATCTTACAGAATATAAAGAAAACCTTAAGCTCTTTATAAATGCCGCAAGAGAAAAAGGCGCAGTTCCCATTCTTACAACATTTATAAATGATGGTTCCCTTTATAATAACAAGCGAACGTATATCCAAACAATGCGTGATCTTGCCACAGAAGAGAATGTTCCACTTGTAGACCTTCGAAATGAGCATCTTGAGTTTATTAACGAAATTTCAGGCACAACACTCTCTGATGGTGATGCACTTCCAACTGAAGCAGTTGATAAAATTCATGTAACACGTGAAGCACTTACAGGCACACTTGGTTATACTGACTTACAGCTTCAATCCCATGCTAACGCAACAATAGCCACGGGCGGTGAGGATAAAACCCATCTTAACACAAATGGTGCAAAAAAAATAGCAAGCCTATTTATGGCGGCGCTTAACGATGCAACAAATCCTCAGCTTGATGACCTTAAATCCCGCATTGATGAAAGTCAATATATTGTCGATTCATCATCTGTTCTTACTCATCACGTTCCTTTAATTACTCAAATTAATATTCCTAAAACCCCGGGCAAGGCTGCTTATATG
>CAZYYT010000116.1:0-6137 GCA_964651775.1 uncultured Oscillospiraceae bacterium
TAACCGAAGTAGTTTCTGCAGCCTGCCTTGATTGCTGCTTCAGCGAGTGCTTCGTTACCCTTCATTAAAACTTTATCTGCCATTTTCTTTCCTACCTTTCTACTATTTTTCAACCGTAATTATGCAGTCAGGGCACATTGTTGCGCAAAATGCACACGCAATGCAAGCCTCTTGGTCTGTGATTTCTACAGGTGAATGTCCTTTTTTGTTAATCTTTTCTTTGGCAAGCTGTAAAAGATTTTTTGGGCAAGCGTTTACGCAAAGTCCGCAGCCTTTACAATTGTCAGAATCAAAAGTTAATTTTGCCATTTTTATATCTCCTTTTCATATTATTTTTTCTTGTAATTTAAGCGGGAAAACATTTGCGATGCATTTTTTAACATCATCGTATAATTTGCTTTCAACCGTTGTCGCAATAATCGGTAGGTCTGATATATCCGAAAGCCTTTTAATTTTATCCGTTGTATCAAAAACTGTTTGCTCGCTTGTATTTTCACCAAGGTTTGAATTATTGATTATCGCAGTAAAAGGAATTTTTGATGCAAATTCTATTTCACGCATTACCTCAAGTGCACTTTCTGCATCTCTTGTAAGTGGTCTGTAAAAATTTGCTACAAATATCATTTCATAATCATTTTCTTCAAGAATAGACGGGGTGTATCTGCCAAGTGCCAAAGCACCGCGGTCATCGCCGCCGATGTCCATAACCAAAACAGTTTCTTTATCCTCTATAGCTGGATATATTTCTTTAGGAAGTGCAGGTGCATCAAGGTTTGTATTTGCATACTTAGATGCAATTACCTTTATTCCCTTTTCCAAAAGAGCCTTTTCACTGTCTTTAGAACGGAAATATGGGTTTACAATGTCAATATCACAAAGTGCAACCGCTTTTCCGCTATCTTTAATCTTTTCTGCTAGGTTTACTGCAATGTTTGTTTTACCACTGCCGTAATGCCCTGCAAGAAGCATTACTCTTTTTATATTCAAAGCTCCACCTCTTATAATTTATTTCTTACAGCTTGTTTCTCATAATCTTACCACTTGTAGTTTTTGGAAGTTCATCACAAAATACAACTATTCGTGGATATTTATAAGGTGCAGTATTTTTCTTAACGTAGTCCTGGATTTCTTTCTTAAGCTCTTCAGATGGCGTTGTGCCCTTTGTAAGTACGATGCTTGCCTTTACAATCTGACCACGAACCTCATCCGGTGCTGCTGATACGCCACATTCCAAAACATAAGGAAGCTCCATAATAACGTTTTCGATTTCAAATGGCCCAATTCTGTACCCGCTTGATTTAATAACATCATCAATTCGGCTTACATACCAGTAAAAACCATCCTCATCACGCCAAGCAACGTCACCTGTGTGATACATTCCACCACGGAAAGCCTCTTTGGTTTTCTCTTCATCGTTATAGTATTCATAAAACAATCCACACGGAAGCTTATCATCATACTTTATAACGATTTCACCATTTTCACCAACACCAACGCTCTTCCCGTCCTGGTCTACAAGGTCAACATTGTAAAGTGGAACGGGCTTTCCCATTGAACCAAGCTTGTGCCCCGAGCCAAATAGGTTACCTATAACAAGCGTTGTTTCCGACTGGCCAAACCCTTCCATAACACTTAAACCAGTAAGGCTTTGTAACTGACGAAACACCTCCGGATTAAGTGCTTCACCCGCGATTGTGGCATGCTCAACAGAAGACAGGTCGTACTTTTTTAAGTCTTCTTTTATAAGCATTCTATACATTGTAGGTGGTGCACAGAAAGTGGTGATTTTATATTTAGCAAACATCGGTAATATATTTGCCGGACTAAACTTATCGAAATCGTACACGAATATTGCACCTTCACAAAGCCACTGTCCATACATTTTACCCCAAAGTGCCTTTGCCCAACCTGTGTCTGAAATAGTAAGATGAAGACCATCAGGATTCACGCAGTGCCAGTAATTTGCTGTGATAAAGTGGCCAAGAGGATATTTATGGCTGTGCGAGGCAATTTTCGGATATCCTGTTGTACCTGATGTAAAAAACATCAGCATTGTGTCATCACCTTTTGGTGAATCCTCTGTTCTTTCGTATATATCAGAGAAAAGCTTATAGTTACTGTCAAAGCTATTCCAACCATCACGCTCACCATTTACTATAATCTTTGTAATAAGAGTAGGCGACTCTTTTTGTGCAAGGTCTACCTGATGAGCTACATCACCATCAGCAGTACATACGACTGTTGTTATTCCTGCGGCATTACATCTGTAGGAAATATCATGCTCCTGCAAAAGATTTGTTGCAGGAATTGCAATAGCACCGATTTTATGAAGTGCCAAAGCGGCAAACCAGAACTGATAATGTCTTTTTAATATAAGCATTACCCTGTCACCCTTCTTAATGCCGAGTGATGTAAAGTAGTTTGCTACCTTGTTTGAATAATTCATCATATCCTTAAAGGTAAAGCGCTTTTCTTCTCCTTCGTTTGATATATGAAGCATTGCAAGCTTATCAGGTCTTTTTTCTGCTAAGCCATCAATTATATCAAATGCAAAGTTAAACTTATCCTCATTTTCAAAGGTAAGTGATAAAAGTGCACCACGCTCATCCTCTTTAGGATGAATAAAGTTATGGTAAAGCCTTCTGTAGGGCTGTTTAGCCTTAACCTTTTTCGGTTCAGCAATCATCTGGGTATCGTCCGTTTTATTTGTTGAAGGATTAAGAACAATTGCGTAGAAAAGACAATCCTCACCACCAACAGCTATCATACCGTGCGGTGTTGAGCTGTTGTAGTAGATGCTGTCACCTTCACTAAGAACTTCAACGTGCTGACCTATCTGCACTTTTAGTCTGCCCTTTATGATAATATCACATTCCTGACCTTCGTGAGTAGTAAGCTCTATATCCTTTTTCTCCGCCTCTTCATCATACACTGCGCGAACATAAAGCGGTTCTGCAATTCTGTTTTTAAAAGAAGGAGCAAGATTGTAGTATATCATATCATGTGCCTGCTCAATTCTTTGTCCTTCGCCTTTTCTTGTAACAGTGTAGGATTTTAGATTAGGGCTTACACCTTCAATAATATCGGTAACATCAACATGAAGGGTAAGTGCACATCTGTAAATAAAGGCAAAGCTTAAATCATGCTCACCATTTTCACATGCAATGTACTCTTCTCTGGAAACATCACATTGGCGTGACATTGTTTCAACGCTGAGCCCCTCAATTTCACGCAGTTCTTTAATTCTTGCTGCCACAAGCTTGATTTTATAATCAAGACCGGTAATAGTTTTTTCCATTTCAAAATCTCCTTTGCCCAGGGCAAACAAAAAAGCCCGCCCCAAGATATGATAAAAATCTTGAGACGAGCTTTATATCTATAATATAAAATACCCGCGGTACCACTCAATTTGCATATAAAATGCCACTTCAGACTCCACCAAGTCCTGTCTATTAACGCAAGCTAACGGGAAGGTTCTACTAACTGCTAAAGAGTGTTCTTCCTTCCGGCTCAGGAGCTACAGATTGCAAGGGCCTTCTTTATGGCTTGCACCAACCGCCAATTCTCTAAAAAGACTGCCAAAGCATCACTCTCCGTCAATGCCTTTAATTCACATACATTATTTTTACCACATATACATTCAATTGTCAATAGTTTTATTGTATTTTTAAGATTTTAAAGTTTATTTCTAATAATTTTGCCACTTATTGTCTTAGGAAGCTCATCGTAGAATTCTACAATTCTGGGATATTTATAAGGTGCTGTCTTTTTCTTAACATAGTTTTGAATATCCTTTTTAAGCTCATCCGTTGCAGTTGTTCCCTTTGTAAGAACAACGCTTGCTTTAACAATCTGCCCCCTTATTTCATCGGGCGCTGCAGAAACGCCACATTCCATAACATACGGAAGCTCCATAATAACGTTTTCGATTTCAAAGGGTCCAATTCTGTAACCACTTGATTTGATAACATCATCACTTCTGCCAACGTACCAGTAGTAGCCATCCTCATCACGCCATGCAATGTCGCCTGTGTGATAAAGGCCATCATGCCACACCTCGTCTGTTTTAGCCTGAGCATTATAATAACCATAAAATAAGCCGCATGGTTTATGGTCATCTGTCCTTATTACAATTTCCCCTGATTCACCAACGCCACAGCTATTTCCTTCATTATCTACAATGTCTATATCATATAGAGGTACAGGTTTACCCATTGAGCCCGGCTTCGGTGTCATACCGACTAGGTTACCGACTGCAAGGGTTGTTTCTGTCTGGCCAAAGCCTTCCATAAGTGAAAGACCCGTTGCCTTCTTAAATTGCTTGAACACTTCGGGATTAAGCGCCTCACCTGCAATTGTTGCATTTTTGATAGAGCTTAAATCATATTTCGAAATGTCTTCCTTAATAAACATTCTATACATTGTCGGCGGTGCACAAAAAGAGGTTATATTGTATTTAGCAAACATCGGCAAGATATTTGCTGCGTTGAATTTTTCAAAGTCATACACAAAGGTTGCAGCTTCACACATCCACTGTCCGTAAAGTTTACCCCAAAGCGCTTTGCCCCAACCGGTATCAGATATTGTAAAGTGAAGACCGCCACGCTCAATATTATGCCAATATTTTGCTGTTAGAAAATGGCCAAGAGCGTATTTGTAGCTGTGAATCGCAATTTTAGGATAACCCGTTGTGCCTGATGTAAAGAACATCAGCATTGTGTCATCACCCGATGGGGCGTCTTCTTCTCTTACATACCTTCTGCTGAAAAGTGAGTATTCACTGTTAAAGTCGTGCCACCCCTCACGAGGGCTTCCCACAACTATTTTTGTTTTAAGTGTATTTGTTTTAGCCTGTGCCAAATCAACCTGATGTGTGATGTCTCCATCACCTGAACAGACGATAGCACATACATCGGCACTTTCAAATCTGTAAACATAGTCATGCTCTAACAAAAGGTTTGTAGCAGGGATTGCAACTGCACCGATTTTGTGAAGTGCAAGAATTGAAAACCAGAACTGATAATTCCTTTTTAAAACAAGCATAACCTTATCACCACGCTTGATTCCCAGTGAACGGAAATAGTTTGCGCACTGACTTGATGCGTCTTTTATATCTTTATACGTGAATCTTTTTTCTTCAAAATCATCGGAAATATGAACCATTGCAAGTTTATCGGGGCTTTTTCTTCCCAACGCATCAACTATATCAAAAGCAAAGTTAAACTTATCTTCATTTACAAAAGAAATTTTAGATAATACCCCGTCTTCCCCAATTTCTGTTTTAATGAAGTCATTACAAATAAGATTTTCGGCCTTACCTGCTGATACAATGCTTTTTTGAATTTCTTTTTCATCAACAGTATCTGCACCTGAAAGAACGACTGCACAGAAGACACATTCCTTTCCGTCAATTGCAATCATTCCATGTGGTGTTGAGCTGTTGTAGTATATACTGTCCCCTTCTTCAAGGACTTCTACGTGGCTACCTACCTGCACCTTAAGCTTACCTGAAATAATTAGATCAAACTCCTGCCCTTTATGTGTTGTAAGATGAATGGGCTGGTCCTGAAGCTTTGGTTCGTAATCATATTTAACATAGTATGGCTCTGCCAATTTATTTTTGAAAAGCGGTGCAAGGTTTTGTATTTCGATACCATCTTCCTTTGCTGTTTCCCGGCCCTTACCCTTTCTTGTAACTGTGTAAATAGAAAGCTTTGCAGTGTGCCCCTCTAAAAGTGCGTTCATTTCAATACCAAAGGCAAGCGCGCACTTATGTATAAACGTAAAAGGAAGGTCATCCTCCGCACGCTCATACTTAAGATACTGGTCACTTGTAACATCGCATTTTGCAGCCATAGCATCAATAGAGAATCCGCAAATTTCACGCATTTCCTTAATTCTCTCCGCCATTTCCTTAAGCTGATTTGAAATCAAATTGTTCACAACAAACACCTCACATAATAATTATGGGTAATAAAATAAACCCGCCCCAAAGAATCCTTTGAGACGGGTTTTTAATCCGCGGTACCACTCAAATTGCATAATCCTCACAGATTATACCACTTACAGGCTCAACTAAGCCCTGACCACTAACGTAGGCCTAACGGGTTATATTACTGTTGTTTCACATAACCGGC
>CAZYYT010000116.1:6147-6747 GCA_964651775.1 uncultured Oscillospiraceae bacterium
TTTTCACCAACCACTGACTCTCTAAAAATCAATCAATTCGACCGTCTTCGTCATCGCTTTCAGTTATAATACCATATTCCAATCAATTTGTCAATATGTTTTATTTAAAATACTTAACTGCAGCCTCAAACATCTTGATGTCGTAATTACCTTCAACATTTTTGAAAAGCCCTGTGCCTACGCGTTCACTATGGCCCATCTTACCAAACACTCTGCCATCGGGTGAAGTAATACCCTCAATTGCATACATTGAGTTGTTGGGATTAAAGTGAATATCACCTGTAGCGTTGCCATCCATATCAACATACTGTGTTGCAATCTGTCCGTTTTCTGAGAGCTTTTTAATAAGCTTTTCATCCGCAATAAATCTACCCTCACCATGTGAAATCGGCACATTATATATTTCACCAACGTTAGTTAGTGAAAGCCACGGTGACTTATTTGAAGAAACCCTTGTTCTAACAATACGTGACTGATGCCTTGCAATGGTGTTAAATGTAAGTGTGGGGCACGTTTCATCGGCATCTATAATCTTACCATAAGGCACTAATCCAAGCTTAATAAGTGCCTGAAAACCGTTGCAAATTCCAAGCATAAGCC
>CAZYYT010000117.1:0-6724 GCA_964651775.1 uncultured Oscillospiraceae bacterium
TATTAACTTAAAAGTTCAGGCCAAAACCGATTACTCCCTATGTGAAGCTGCCTAATGATACATCTTATTTCTTAGTGCGAGTCTTTTACGGGAAGCTTTTCCTTAAACAAAAGAGTTATGCACCACAACCCTGCGATACCAACGACAGTATATATAATTCTGCTTAAAACTGAAGCCTGCCCGCCGAAAAGCGTTGCAACAAGGTCAACACCAAAAAGACCGATTGACCCCCAATTAATTGCGCCTATTATTGCAATTACCAAAGCTGTATTATCCATATTCTCAACTCCTTCACTATCATTATAAGTAATTTAAACTTTTTTATTCAAAAAAATTTAAAATTTTATCGAACATTTGTTTGCGTTTTTACAAATACTATGTTATAATAGCCTAAAGGATAGTGATAAATATGTATTGTTGCTTTACAGGGCACAGAACTACCCAGCTTGCGTGGAAATCTAATGAGGATGACGAAAGATGCATAAAGTTAAAAGCAGTTTTAGGTGAATTAATTGATGACGCTATTATATCAGGCTATACTGATTTTTACACCGGTATGGCCCTTGGTATTGATACCTACGCCGCTGAGTTGGTATTACAAAAAGCAAAAAAGAATAAAGGCATCATGCTTCACGCAGTTATCCCCTGCCCAAATCAGGCTGACTTGTGGTGTGAAAAAGATAAAAAAAGATATAACAATATTTTAAAGAAATGTAAAACAAAAACAATAATTAGCCCAATTTATACCAAAACCTGTATGCTGATGCGCAATCAGTTTATGGTTGATAATTCGGATCGGGTGATTTCCGTTTGGAACGGCAGTTTCTCAGGTGGCACTGCATATACGGTTAGATATGCAAAAAAATTGAACCGTGAACTTTATATCATCAAGCCATCTGAAATGTCAGTCACAGTCCATTAATTTTGTTATAGTTTGTTATATATATCAGGGAAAACCTCAACACTACATTTTAAAATTCCGTTTATGTGTGCTATGGCAATTCCGTAGTTCGTAAATGGGATTTTTTGTTTTTGGGCTGTAAGCTGTCTATCCTGAACCTCCTTTTCAGTAATCATACAACCACCGCAGTGGATAACAAGTGAGTATTCTTTTAAATCCTCGGGGTATTCCTGCCCAGATGTGATTTTAAATTCAAGCTTTTTTCCTGTATATTCTCTAATCCATTTTGGAAGCTTAACACTGCCTATATCATTACATTGCCTATGGTGTGTACACCCTTCTGAAATAAGCACCTTATCACCATCTCTAAGTGAGGAAAGCGTCATAACCCCGTCAACAGCTGAATTTAAAAAGCCCTTGTAATTTGCCATCAGGATGGAAAATGAAGTAAGCTTAACATTTTTTGGCACAAGCTTTGAAACCTCTTTAAAGGCTTGGCTATCCGTTATAACAACGCTTACCTTTTCATTAAGAGCGTCAAGTGTTTTTGTGAGCATCTTAGGCTCAACCACGATTGATACCGCGCCATTTTCAAGCAAGTCACGAAGAACCTGCTGTTGGGGAAGAATAAGCCTGCCTTTTGGTGCCGCCTCATCAATAGGCGTAACCAAGACAACAAAATCACCCTCCTTTATAAAATCACCTACTATGGTGGTTTTTTCTTTTTTGTCAGGGATTATATGGGCAATTTTTTCTTTAAGAAGATTAATGTTTTCTCCATTTGTAGCACTCACATAAAGTACATCTTCATTTCTATCAACAATCTCATCTGCTTTATTATATACGATTATATAAGCAATATTCTTTTCTTTAAAGATATCTAAAAGCTCTTTCTCATACTCTGTTATACCGATTTTTGCATCGCAAACAAGGATTGCCACATCCACTTTTTTTAGTATTTTTTTTGCACGTTCTACACGCATCTTCCCTAAAGCACCGTCGTCATCAATACCGGGTGTATCTATAATTACAACCGGCCCAAGTGGAAGAAGCTCCATCGTTTTTGTAACGGGGTCTGTTGTTGTGCCTAAAACATCGGAAACAACAGACACACTTTGCCCTGTCACTGCATTAACAAGACTTGATTTACCCGCATTTCTGCGTCCAAAAAATCCTATATGAATTCTTTGTGAAACAGGTGTGCTATTTAAACTCATACTTGCTTTCCTTCCTTTTGTAAAGTTACCGAACCAACCTTTATTTTAGGGACATTTCCTTCATCCTTAAGACAAAAACGCTTGCATGAATATCTGTTCCAAAGCTATCCTTAAGATATTCCTTCAATTTAATTTTAAGATTTGCCGCATCAGTTAAGATGCGGCAAATCTTTAAAAGGATTTACGTTTATCAGGATTAATTATATCACGCCAATCAAGATCACCATGTTCAAGGCCGTGAATGAGCACCTCTGCAGTTGCAATATTTGTTGCAAGTGGAATGTTGTGCACGTCACAAAGTCTAAAAAGTTCTTGATAGTCAGGGTCTTGCGGTTGTGGTGTAAGCGGGTCACGAAAACAAATAACTGCGTCAATCTCGTCATAGGCAATATGTGCACCAATCTGCTGTGAGCCACCCTCAGAGCCTGACATAAAGCAGTGCACACTAAGACCCGTTTCCTCACTTATAAGTCCACCTGTTTTTGCGGTAGCACAAAGATTGTGCTTGTCAAGAATGCCTTTATATGCGATACAAAACTGCACCATTAATTCTTTCTTTTTATCATGTGCAATAAATGCAATATTCATCTTCTGTACTCCTTTGTGTAATTGAGATTCTATTTAAGTGAAACAACAGCCTTTAGTGTGCAATCTTCACCCGTTATGCTTGCCGTCACCATCGGTAGCGGCCCATTCTCAACACTATATTTTGTAAGCACCATCGTTATCTCTTTAATTAATTTCTCCGTTTTTGTGTTTTGGAGAATTTCTCTATCCCTTTTGAGAAGTGTGTTAAGTCTTCTCTTTGCATCATTTCTAGAGGCGTGCGCCATAGCGAAAAATAATTTTCTCATATATGACCCTACCTTCTTTTAAACAATTTATGAAATAAAGATTTTTTCATATTAATAAGCTCCACATGGTTTCCGTTAAGCCTTGAAGCAATATTTTTATAGGCTTGTCCTGCTTTTGATTTTTCCGTAGCAGCAACGTATTCTCCCCTATTTGCGGCAATTATTATATTCTCATCATCGGGTACTACTCCAATTAGGTCGATTGCAAGTATTTCAAGCATATCCTCTATTCCAAGCATACTACCGTTTTCAACCATTTTAGGACGAATCTTATTTATTACAAGCTTAATATCTTTTATATCGTGCTTTTCTAAAAGACCGATTATCCTATCTGCATCTCGCACACTCGAAACCTCCGGCATAGCAACGATAATTGCCTTCTTTGCGCCGGCGATTGCATTTTCAAAGCCTTGCTCTATCCCAGCGGGGCAATCTATAAGTATGTAATCAAAGCTATCCTCCATCTGTCTGATAAGGTGCTTCATTTGTGTTGTGGTAACTGCACTTTTATCACGAGATTGTGCCGCGGGTAAAAGAAACAGCCCCTCAAAGCGTTTATCACGCACAAGTGCTTTTGTGTAGTTACATTTATTTTCAACCACATCAACAAGGTCATACACTATTCTATTTTCAAGCCCCATAATAACATCAAGGTTTCTAAGGCCGATATCTGTATCTATCATTACAACCTTCTTACCAGAAAGTGCAAGAGCCGCACCAATATTTGCAGTAGTTGTAGTTTTTCCAACTCCACCCTTACCGCTTGTAATAACTATAACCTCTCCCATCATCTCACCTCACGCTGTAATTTTACCATAAAAAAGAAGTTTAGTCCATAGTATTTTTACAAACGTTCCAATATTATTTCGCCATTTTCTGCTTTGGCCACCGCACAGCCGACATTTTCATTGTTTTTATTATAAGATATATTCTTGCCTATTCTTATTTGGGTTGGTTGCATACTCATAGCATATACAAAACCTTCATCTGTTTTCACAGTTCCGCGAAGACTGCCAATTACTGTTACATTGCCCTTTGCAACTATTTCACCACCGGGGTTAACATCACCATAAACAAGAACATCCCCGCGTGATACTACCTTTTCACCACTTCGAATGGTATTTTTTACAACAGTGCATATATTTTCTGTTTGTAAGAGACTGTGTTGGATTTCATCATCCGTTAAGCAATGTTTTAAAACAAGAGATGAACCTTTAAATTCTTTTTTAACTTTTTTAGAAAGCAAAACCTCTTCGCTATAAGTAAAATCTACCCCACTATATGAAAATTTAACGCCTTCCCCACTAAAAAAACTTTCCCGGTTTTTCTTTAATTCTAAAATTTCTTCTTGTGCTTCATTTATAGTAGTATCCTTTGAAAAGCAAAGCTCAATTCTCCCTGACTTGCCTTTCACATTTCCAAGTCCCATAAAATTACCTCATCACTTTGAAAGAGTGTTAAACTCATCTAATTCATTATCTATAACTGCATCAAAGTAGGAATCAACTATTTTTCGCACTGCACCTGCAGTTTTTGAGCCACTTCCTGCCTTTTCTATTACACAGGCAATTGCAATTCTTGGGTTATCATATGGTGCAAATGCCACACATATTCCGTTTGTATGATTGCCGGATGTTTGTGCGCTACCCGTTTTTGCGGCAACCTTTGTCTTACAACCTAAAAATGAATTAAAGCCTGTACCTTCTGTTACAACCATCCTTATGCCACTTGAAATTGCCTCATAATTTTCTTTCTTAAGTTTAACATAAGAAAGAACCTCTGATTCAGTTTGTGTGGATTCCTTTCGATTTGCCTTTTGAACTGATTTTATAATATGAGGCCTGTATCTTGTACCACCATTTGCAATTGTTGCAATATAGTTTGCAAGCTGAAGCGGTGTGACCAGTGTGTCTGACTGGCCTATCGCCGTTTGACAAACGTCACCCGGGTACCAAATGCCCGAGTTCTTTTTCCTGTTTTCGGGGCTTGCAACCACGCCTGCTTTTTCCTCATCAGCAAGCTCAATTCCACTTTTTTGGCCAAACCCAAACTTTTTTGCATAGGAGTTGATTTTTTCTATGCCAAGCCTTCTTCCTACATCGTAGAAAAAGACGTTACAAGAATCCCTTATTGCTTCACTCACATTTTCATATCCGTGTGTACCACCCGTTTGCCCGTAAATCCAACACGTCGGCTGATAGTCACGGAAATATTTATACTTACCTGTATCTAAAATTTCTTCATCTGTTTTTATTATATTTTCCTCAAGTGCCGCTGCACCAATAAGGATTTTAAACGTTGATGCGGGTGAATACGTTCCAGAAAGTGAACGATTAAAAAGCGGCTTTGAAGGTTCGTTAACAAGTATTGAGTAATCCTTGCTGAAGCTTTCTATATCATAAGAGGGATATGACGCCATTGCAAGTATTTCACCTGTGTTTACATCGACCACGACAGCACTGCCGCTATCTGCACCGCCACCGTTTTCGGAGGAAACTGCACTTCTACGGATTTCTTCAATAGTCTCTTTAAGTGCATTTTCGCAGGCAATCTGCATATCAAGGTCAATTGTAAGATTAACATCTCTTCCTGCAATCGGCTCTTTCTCCATATTTTGACTTATGCTATATCCATTTTCAGTTTGCTCTACACTTCCTCTACCATTTTCACCACGAAGATAGTCCTCAAGATTCTTTTCAATTCCACCTTTACCTATGTTTGCATTCATTGAGTATCCATCTTCTTTTTTGTTTTCGTATTCCTCTGCACTTACAAGGCCAACCCTACCCAGAATATGTGCACCAAGTGATTTATATGGATATTCACGCACAGGTTGTGCAACGATGCTTACATCAGGGAACTTTTCACTTTGTTCTTTTATCCTTACAATTTCCTCAAGAGATGCATCCTCCATAAATAAATAAGGTGTTGAAATTGAAAAACCACGCTTTGACATATCTAGCCTTACGCCTGCGATTTCAAGGCGCATCTGCTTTGTAAAGTTTTCCTCTTTAGAAAAATATCTGTCATCAAGCCTTTTAACAATCTCTTTTGCTGAAAGATTGCTTTCGTAGTTATTTTCTTTTTTCCATTTTTTTATATCCTTGTCCTCACCGATAAAAATATATTCTCCATCATCATATTGAATTGGAAGCTTCTGTGCCATATACTCTGAGGTTTCAGAAACATTTTCTAAAAGATTGTACACAACTCGGTTAATCGAAGCATTTTCATTTCTGATATTTGACTGAATATAAAGTCTATAGCCCGTTTTATTTCCTACAATAATTCTTCCGTATCTGTCAAGGATTTGGCCCCTTGGTGCAATTAATTCGACCGAACGTGTTGTTCTTGCATCACTTTTCTCTCGGTAGTATTCGCCTCTAGCGACCTGAAGATTGACCAGCTTTCCGATAAAAGCAATAAAAACGATGAGAATAAATGCATTTAAAAACGTGTATCTGTTGTTTTTCATTCTTTCACCGCCTTTTCTACGGCTGTGCTTTTCCTTTTCTCAATAATAATCACACACACAAGTGTAAATAAAGCGGCAAAAAACCCATTAATGAGAATTGATTTTCCAATATATGATATAGGTAGTGCTTTGCCTGCGAAAAGATATAACACTACTTTTATTATTTCAAAAGATGATATGCATACAAACGAAATCCAGCTCATAATAACAGGTGAATTTCCGTCTTTCTTATCAACGAAAAATGATACTGCAACGGCAAAATATGCATATAAAAGTA
>CAZYYT010000118.1:0-5326 GCA_964651775.1 uncultured Oscillospiraceae bacterium
TTTAAGGAATATTCTGTCACCAATTCGTCTATACCTTACATTAAACGGTGGTATAATTTTTTTAGCATCGAATACTGCTACATTATTGCTTGTTCTCTTAATTAACTCACTTGAATAGTAAGTTGTAATTTTAAAATCTTTTTGTTCTATCGGACTACCTATCTCTAGTGATAAATTTATAATGCTTTCTGGTGCTTTTGATTTTAGAATAAGCATGTTATATTCTTTTTGAACAAACTCTTTTCCATTTAAATCAAAAATTTTGCCCGATTCTGCATTTGTAAAAGAAATAAAACTATCAATTTTCTTTCCGTTTATTTCATTTACGCCCCAAGTTTCCAAAACATCCTTAACAAGGCGTCTTTTAATTGGAATAGGGGTCAAAGCAAAATCTTTAATAAAAAGAACATTTTCTTTAAACACCAACTTTTTTAGGTTATCCTTACATTCATTTATAAATGCATTATCTTCATTTATATAAGAGGCCGTACTAACTATCTTTTCCTCTGCATTAGCACTAATTTCACAAAGCTTGGGAAAGACATCAATTCTAATCTTGTTTCTTGCATATTCTGTTGTCAGATTTGTACTGTCGACACGCCAATCCACGCTATTTTGAATAAGATAACGTTCTATCTCACTGCGCTTTACGTCAAGAAGCGGTCTTACGATATTACCCCGCTTGTATTTTATTCCACACAAACCTTCAGCAGAAGAACCCCTAATCATATGAAACAAAACAGTTTCTGCATTATCATTAAGATTATGTGCTACAGCAATTTTCGCACCTCCTAACGAATCTGCAATTTCGTCAAAAAAGCTATAACGGATGGCCCTTCCACATTCTTCTTCACCAAGCCTAAGCTCTTTTGAAAGTTTAGGTATATCATACTCCCTGTAAAATAGCTTAATGTTAGCTGCTTTACAGATTTTTTTTACATAGGCACTGTCACAATTAGCCTCTTCCCCGCGAATCAAATGGTTTACGTGTGCAGCATAAAGCTCTATATTATATTCTTTTTTAAGTGTAATAAGTGAATGTAAAAGGCATACCGAATCAGCACCGCCTGATATTGCACATATTACCTTATCTCCAAAATCAATCAGGTCATTTTCTAAAATAGTATTCCTGATCTTATCAAGCAGCATAAAACCACCTTAATTTCTGTTATCAAGATTCATAAACTTGGTAAATTCACCACGCCAAGCAAGGTTAACTGTCGTACATTCACCGGCACGGTTTTTAGCCAAGATACATTCTATAATATTTGCAGTGCTACCCTCTTCACCACCATCTTCCTCGGGAGAACGGGTAAGCATAATTACAATATCAGCATCCTGCTCAATAGAACCACTTTCACGAAGGTCACTAAGCATTGGTCTTCTTGCCTGTTTTTCAGACGCACGACTAAGCTGTGAAAGTGTTACAACAGGAACATTAAGCTCCTTTGCCATAATCTTAAGCGCACGCGACATTGCACTTACTGCCTGAGTACGGCTCTCCCCCTTGCCCTCCATAAGCTGAAGGTAGTCAACTACAACAAGTCCAAGCCCTTTTTCCATTTTAAGTCTTCTACATTTTGCGCGTATTTCAGATACTGTAATACCAGGTGTATCATCAATATAAATTGGTGCTGTAATTATATCTTTTAATGAATGTGCAATCTTTGTCATATCGTTAGCATCAATATCACCAATACGAAGCTTTGTAGATTCAACAAGTGCTTCACTTGAAATAACTCTGTTTACAAGCTGTTCCTTACTCATTTCAAGGGAAAAGATTGCTGTGGGCACTTTTTCACGAATAGCGGCATTTTCTGCAATGTTAAGCGCAAAGCTTGTTTTACCAACACCGGGACGCGCCGCTATAATTATAAGGTCACTGTTCTGTAGGCCTGCTGTAGCAGCATCAAAGCCTGCAAAGCCTGTTTTTATACCCGTAATATTTCCACCGCGTTTTTTAAGCTCATCAATAAGTGCAAGTGAGCTTTTTACCACTTCACCAATATGGACGAAACCCGTAACGCCCTTCTTTTCAGTAATTCTAAAGAGAAGTCTTTCACTCTCGTCCACAATTTCTTCAGTGGGAAGCTCATCCTTCATGCTCATATCCATAATTGTGCCACCTGCTTCAGCAAGGGCACGAAGCATACGCTTATCGATAGCAATATCTATGTATTGGGTAAGATTTTCTTTTGTAAAAACATTCTGCGCAATTTTTGTGATATATCCAATACCACCAACAGAATCAAGCTTTTCACCAAGCTTGTTTGAAAGCGTAACAATGTCAACGGGCACACCATCAGAAAAAAGCTCTGAAATTGCTTTAAATATAGTTTTATTGGCAGTTGCATAAAAGCAATCCTCATCCAATTTTTCTATTGATTCTATAAGTGCTTTTTCATCAAGAATCATATTGCCAAGAATTGCCGCCTCCGCCTCTAAATTGTATGGCATTGTTCTTCCAATCGGAGCATCCATTTAAATCACCGTTTTCTAAATTATTCAGCCTCTACAACAACAGTAACTGTTGCAGATATTTCTGGGTAAACCTTAACCTCAACGCTTGTCTGCCCAATAGTTTTAATACCATCAGGAAGAACAATTTTACGCTTATCAATCACATGATGAAGCTGATATTTAATAGCATCGGCAACATTTTGGTTTGTAATTTTACCAAAAAGTCTGCCACCATCACCTGCTTTACCCTTAAGAACAATTTTCTTGCCCTCAAGGTCACTTGCTGCGGCATTTGCTGCAGCAATGTCTTGCTGCTTATGGTATTGTGCGGCTTCGTTTTTCCCTTTTATATTATTAAGAACATCGGCAGTTGCAATTTCTGCAAGCTTTCTTGGTATGAGGAAATTTCTTGCGTACCCGTCACTTGCTTCTACTACATCGCCTTTTTTTCCGTGACCCTTTACATCTGCTAAAAGTACTACTTTCATAATAAAACTCCTTTACTAAATTTTATGACTCATCTATTGCTAATTTAAGTTTTTCACAAACTTCTCCTATTGACATACCGGAAAGCTGTGCACCTGCAACCATAAAATGGCCACCACCACCAAGCTTTTCAAGTATTACCTGAACATTTATATCACCCAAAGATCTTCCACTTATTACTATGCTTCCATTTTCTGCACAAGCAACAACAAATGATGCTTTTACGTCAGTTATCTCAAGCATTTCATCCGCAGCAGATGCCACAACAAGGTGAGAAACCTTATCCGGATAAAGTGAAATAGCAATGTCGTTTTTATAAATTTGTGCGTTAGTAACAATATCTGACTTAATTTTATAGTTTTCTATAGATTCGCGGAATAACCTTTTTACCCTTATTGTGTCAACACCTGAATTTCTTAAGAAAGCTGCCGCTTCAAAGGTTCTAACACCTGTTTTAAACATAAAGTTTTTAGTGTCGATTACAATACCGGCATATAGGGCTTCTGCATCCACTGTTGAAACACTGTAGTGTGGGTCAAAATACTGCATAATCTCTGCAACCATTTCACACGCTGATGATGCAAAAGGCTCATGATATACAATATCTGCATCTGTTATAAAGTTTTCACTTCTTCTGTGATGGTCAATAACGACCTTAGTTTTCACAATATTTAAAAGTTCAGGATACTCTGTATAATTAGGAATATGTGTATCTGTAACTATTAAAAGCGTATTAGGCTTTATAAATTCCTTTAATCCAGACTTACCAATAAAAAGACCATCGTGATAATGGTTTCTATCAATTTTCTCTAAAACGTGATGAACAGCATCATCCTCTGTTGTCAAAAGAATTTTCACATCTTTTTCAAGAAAAGCCGCCATGCTTGATAGACCGATTGCAGAGCCAACTGCATCTATATCGCTATTTTTATGACCCATAATAATCACATTATCCGCGTTTTTCATAAGTTCATGCAGATTATGTGCCATCAATCTTACCTTAACTTTAGTGCGTTTTTCAGTTTCTCTTGAGTTTCCACCAAAGTATCTGAATTTATCTCCTTCACGTATAACAACCTGGTCACCGCCACGGCCGAGTGCCATTTCAAGCGCTTTCTTAGCAGAAAGGTCATTTTCCAGAAGATTTTCCTCCCCAACACCAATTCCCATACTTATCGTTGGAGGAATCTTTGTCGTTTGGTTAAAGGTTTTTATATTAGTAAGAATATCAAACTTGTTTTCTATAAATTCATTAAGCTGCTTTTTAGAAAAAACGCACACATACCTGTCCTTTTCAAGCTTTTTAACAAATCCATTAACATCCTGTGCCCAACCTATAATGTTTTTTTCTATAAGCGTAATAACATCAATTCTGTCCTCATCAGGAACATCACTAATAGCCTCATCATAGTTATCAACTACGATTTCTGCAACAACACATTTGCCTTCTTCCAGTGCATTTTTTGCATTTACAAGTTCAGTTATTTTTTCAAAGAAAATCATTATAGCGGCATGCTCAACATCGTTCTTTCTTTTAACGATTAATCTTGCATTATATATATCTTCACCTATATTTAAAGTAATTGATTCTTTCTTTTCGTTATAGATATCTCTGATTTTTAACTCGGGAATAAGCTCTGTAATTCGCTTATCTGTAACTGATGGAAATAAATCACGAAAAGGTGTGTTGTACCACGCAATGCTGCCATCAATTCTAACACCCGCTATGGGATTTAGCGTTTTGAAAAGCGCTTCATAGTTTTGCGTATAATCATCTTCAGCAACTTCTTTAATATATTCCTTCATTTTCAAATAGCGTGTTGCCTGCCATATAAATTTTTCAAGCAGAATAAGTACTGCACATGCAAAAACAAATATAGCAAGATATAAATTAACATTTAAAATAAAAAACGAGCTAACTATTATTAATACTGAAAGCACTGTTGTAAGGCCACGCGGAACTGCACTTAAAACATCATTCTTCTGTTTCTGTTTCATTTACAATCTCCTCTTTTGCTTTCTTTATTGAAGCTTTTCTAAAATTCACAAATGAATCCACTACCGCGATAATAATATATACAGTGAAATAGTTTATTAACGGGAAAACTGCCGTGACAAGTGAAAACCCAGTAAATATTGCAAAATGTATAATAATTCTTAATAATGTGCTTTTAATTATTTTGCGAAGATAAAAATCAATTAGAGAAATGCCAGAAAAAACATAAAGTGCACTTAGAATAATAAACACGTTTACTCCAACATATTCAAAACCTGTCTTACCAATTATAAAAAGCACGAGCGAAAGCACTAGTACAATAATAGCCGATTTAGGCATTTTTATTGATGCAAATGATGTTTTATAGCCTATGGGAAGTTTTCT
>CAZYYT010000118.1:5356-6683 GCA_964651775.1 uncultured Oscillospiraceae bacterium
ACTGATGATATAACAAATATTGATGGCACCATCGTGACGGAAAAGTCTTTAAGTAGGATTGTTAGTTTATCATACGATTCAACAGGAATAGAGTTTTGAACAAAAATCTCTCTCATATCTTGGGTTATAATCTTAACAGTATCACCAATCATATACTGTGCTATGCTTTTACCTTCATTTAAGGCAGATATATATGTGTATATAAATGATGGGATTAAATACCCTGCCGAGGCAAGCCACACGCCACCATAAAACCCCGTTTTTTTTGCAATAGCATACACACAAGCCCCAGCGCACAAGGCTGCCTCTATACCCAAAACAAGACCGTACGTTTCACCCCCGGGAAGTAAAAAACCCGAAAACAACGCGGAAAGAACAACTGTGCTTAAAGCACTTATGCCACTTGTGATGGGGCCCATAAGTATAAAGGACATTGCAATATTATACGCACAAAGCACAAAGGCAATAGTTGGCATCCCAAGTAAAAGTGGAAGAAGAGACATTGCCATTCGCATTATAATACCAAAATCTATTTTTTCTGTTTTCATATAACACTTACCTTTTTAATAATTGAACAAAAATGTATTTCTTCTATATCTTTATAATGATAACATAAGTTAACTAAATTGTAAAGATAATTTAAACATTACTATTTCTGATTCTATTTATATATTCAACAGGTGTAAAACCATATGTTTTTTTGAATACCTTTGAGAAATATAGTGCATCATTATAGCCACATTCATATGCAATAATAGATACCGATGTTTCATTCTTTTCCATAAGACTAACTGCATATTGAACCCTTAATTGATTGATATATGCCCTGAAATTTACACCCATATTCTTTTTAAAAACATGTGAAAGATATTTTTCAGTATAAGAAAAAATCTGTGAGATTTTTTGCAGTGAAACATTTTCATCTTTATAGTGATTTTCTATATAATCTATCATACAATCAAAAAGCTTATTATCTTTGTAAGTAGTATTTTTTTCACCATTTGCACTGGCTAATACTGCAAGAGAGTAGTTTAATACCCCATCTGTCATATTAACAATATTTTTAGAATTAATTGTATTTATAGAGTTTTCCCAAAAGCTCATCAAAGCATCCTGATTATAAAAAACCGGGTTTTCTATTTTAAATCCAAGTGAACTTAGTTCATCTAGCATACCGGGACCTGTAAAGCTTATATACATATATTCAAAATCATCACTACCATCTATCTCAAAGCTTTGTGTCGGAAATGTAAAAAATACACATCCTTTTTTTAATTCAAAGTTTCCCCATCCGAATTTAAGAGTAGCAGTCCCCTTCATAACTAAA
>CAZYYT010000119.1:0-6523 GCA_964651775.1 uncultured Oscillospiraceae bacterium
GTTCATACCCCATACGGGTTATTTTATTTATCCTTGCACCTGTAAGATGCTTTCTAAGTAGCATACAAAACATCGGTGGTGATGCGGGGTTTTCTTTGTTTTCGTTTACAAGGTGAATCCTTGCATGCTCACTGCTTGCACTTATTACAAGCCTTTTTGCACCACTTTGATTTTTAAGCAGTAAAAGCAGCTCATCCTTTTCCGGCTGATGAACCTTTTCAACCTTTGCATCGCAAAGAAGTGTATTCAGTTCATCACAAATCGCACCAAGTGCTACAGCATCAAGAGGCATAGCTTTTCTCCTTAGAAATTAAAAAAGTTTTTTATTGTTCTTTCTATTACATTTGCCATACATCAAAGCCCAAGGTCATTGGGATGACAACCATCAGCCGTCATAGAATCACCACTACAAAATCGTAATAGAATTGTTTATCATCAATGAAATACACATTCTTATCACCTGCGACAATTGCATTATCCACAGTTTTCTTTATTATATCTCTTCTCTGCTCCGAGAATTCATCGTTATACCAATCCGGCTTTGTTATGCATATTATCCGCAAATCCTTATTTAGAGCGTACAATTTTAATATTATGAATTTTTGCACTGATAAAAATATAGTCAGAATCAGTCCTTATTTTTTAAGAATCTCACTAACAGCCTTTTTTACTATACTGATTTCTTCGTTTGAAGCTGGCTCATCAAGCTCATAAAAGCTGATTTCTTTTGGGGTTTTATCTGTGAAATAGCACAGCCACGTAAGTGCCAAGGCATATCTTCCGAGACCAAGGCTTGCATGGAAGGTGTCACGATGTATTTTCTTTACCCCAAGCTCTGTAGCTTTTTTAAATACCTCACCACAGGGAATAATTCCGTCGGCCTTAATCTCTTTATAGGCCTTTTTGTAGCTTTTTATTATTGAATCCATCATATCGGAGGAAGTTTTATACCCCATCTCCTTGCAAAGTCTTTCTGAATTTTCTTCATAAGCCCAAGTCTGGTGAATTATAATTTTACTTTGAGGACAGTATTTTTTTACATAGGCTGCAAGTTCATTTAAATATGGCTGATAAGTATCGTAATTAACAGTTTCATTACTAACCTGCTGAACAGTAATATAGTCCCATTCATCGCTTATAAGGGCATCCTTTACAGATATTTTTACCCCTGTAGACTCGCCGTTAAATTCTAAAAGATAATTTCTTGCATCTTCAATAATATTAAGATAATGTGTTTTTAATGAGCAACCACCAATATAAAGGTTAACACTTTTTATGTTCTCTCCACAGTTTTTTGCCATTTGATGAATATATCTTGTTGCATCCATTGAAAAGCTGTTACCTATTGATAAAATCTTCATATTAACTCCCTCAATCATAAAATCTTTCCCTCTTTATCCAGTGCAAGCCACATAAGTAATCTTGGCAAATGGAAAGGCCCCTTAAATATATTTCCCTTAAGTGTATTAGAAACAGTATTATCATAGTGAAGATATCCGTACCATTCACCATTTACTTTGTCAGCAAAGTGCTTCTGTGAGTAAGCCCACAATTCTTCAAACCGGTTAAGATACTTTGTATCTTTAGTTACATTGTATGCAAATTTATTTGCAATCATTGCCTCACACTGTGGCCACCAAAGCTTCATATCCCATTCAAGAGCAACCGGGGGCTTGCCAAGTACATCGCAGAAACTTATAATTCCGCCACCGAATAGCCCTCTTTCCATTGAGAAGTCAACTATTCTTAAAGCGTGCTTCATAACTTCATCATCGTTTAGATAAACTGCCTCTGTCATTAAAAATAAAGTATGTCTTCTTGTAAGTATTTTTTATATATAGTATCCTCCATAAATACATAAAGTGCCAATTTAATAATATACCATCTAATTATATCACTAAGTTTTATTATTTACAACATTTTACGCCATTTTTACTTGATTTTATTTACAAAAAAGCGCGTAAATTGCATTTATGCAATATAACGCGCTTTTAGTTTATTTCATTATTTTTTGACGAAGCTCTTTATTTCTTTTTTCACGATTTTCACGTCTCTTTATGCGAAGCATTTTTCTTCGGTGCCTTTCGGCATTAATAAGAATAATAATCACAAATAGAATCACAACGAAAAGCCACGGAGATGTAAAAAAACTAACCGTTTTATTCACTATAAAAGCAAGTGCATCAAACTTATAATCCTTGTCGGCAACAAGGTCAACAGAACCTACAGATTCGCCATTAACAAAATACTCCCTTGTACCGATTTTATCATCTTTTTTTACGGGTGCATTTACGCTTCCCTTTACCTTATCTTTAAAGGTTATTTTTATTTCGTCTTCATCCTTATGACGCAGGGCATCTATTCCCTTTGCAGTTTTTAAAATAACCTTTTCACTGCGTCTTGTATTATGTATTTTCGTTTGCGTTACAATTGTATTATTAGTTACGATTCTACGGGGAGTATAGTTGTTAAATACAAATTCAAACAGGTTTTTGCAGTCTGTAAAGCTAATTGCCTTGCCATCCTCTGTATCGGCTTTAAATATAAGGCACAAAAGCTTCTTTTCGCCTTTTTGGGCAGATGCTGCAATACAGCTTTTTGCTTCTTTTGTATATCCCGTCTTTAAGCCCGTTGCATATTTATAGTAATAATCATTCCTGATTCCTGTGCTTACAAGGTAATTTTTATTAATTAGCTTTCTCTCTTTATCACATTTCTCCGTTGCAGGAATACTATATGTAGCAGTTTTAACGATTTCACAAAAGCTTTCGTTTTTCATTGCGTACATGCAAAGCTTTGCCATATCTTTTGCCGTTGTATAGTGGCGCTCATCGTGGTTTCCTATTGGGTTTGTGAAGTTTGTACCCTTCATCCCAAGCTCTGCCGCTTTTTTATTCATAGCTTCAACAAACTTTTCTATACTACCGCTTGTGTGTTCCGCAAGAACATTTGATGCATCTGCAGCGGATGTAAGCATCATTGCATATAAAAGTTGTCTGACAGATAGCCTTTCTCCTTTAATTATGCCTAGTTTACTATCTCCCTCGGAAATATTTGAAAGCGCAGTTTCCTTTGCTTCAACAACATCTTCAAGGTTTCCGTTTTCGAGAGCAAGTATTGCTGTCATAATTTTTGTAAGACTGGCAGGATATACTCTTGCGGTTGATTTCCTTTTAAACAAGATTGTGCCAGTTTCCATATCTAACAAAATAACGTGTGGTGAACGGGCTGAAAGCTTTTCCTCTTTAACAGTTTCTACCTCTTCGATCTCTTTTTCGTCATCCGTTTTTGCCGCCATAGCAAATAGAGAATTACTAAATATCACACCTATTATTAAAAATATTGTAAGTAAATTAAAAAATAATTTCTTTAGCATTTTATATTAATCCTTTAATAGTATTTCTACAGCCTTTTCATAGCATTCATCGTTATCTGTTTCTTTGATATCCACTACCTCATAATCGGGTATAATTGATTCATTTATCCACCTTCCGTCAGGTGTGTAATTTTTAAGGGTTGTAAGCTTTAACACTCCATCAGAATAATCAAGTGCGTTAATATGCATAACCGATTGGCTTACGCCCTTACCATAAGTTTTTTCACCCACGATGATTGCTCTTTTATTTGCCTGAAGTGAGCCTGCAAATATTTCTGCGGCACTTGCACTTGATCCGTTTACAAGCACAGCAAGAGGTATACTACAAGCACCTTCCTTTGCTTTATATGTATGTTTTTTCCCGTTTTTATCAAGCGTGTACATTATCACGCTTTTCTCCAAAAACAGGTCACATGCATCGATCGAGCTGTCAAATTCCCCGCCTGGGTTATTTCTTATATCAAGCACAATCCCCTTAATCTTTTCTTTGTCAAGTGACCGGATTAGCTTTCCAAGCTCCTTTTGTGAATTTCCTGTAAAGCCTGAATACTTTACATAGCAAATTCCATTTTCATGTATTTTACTTTCTACCCTATAAAGATTAATTTTTTCACGTTTAAGATTTAATTTGATTTCTTTATCATCACGAATTAGAACCATATGTATTTCTTTTTCTTCCGGCTTTTCTTCTTTTAAACCACGCATATAATTTGATGCATTTGCAATATCGTCTGAACCAAACTTAATTCCATCGATTGATGCAATCAGATCACCTTTTTTTATCCCAGACTTAAAAGCCGGAGAATCCTCATACGCACACATAACCTCGATTGAATTTTTTTCGGTATTTGCAAATATCTCTAATCCAATACCAACGTAGTATCCATTAATTACATCAAAAACATCTTCAGACTCTTCCTCATTATAGTAGACTGCATATTTGTCACCCGTACTTTTAACAAGTGCTTTAATTGCATCCTCCTCGGCTTTTTCTAAATCATACTCACCAATATAGCTGTTTTCAATCATTTTTTCAACACGAAGAAGACGATCAAACTTCATATTTGTTTTTCCGAGAACAAACACAGTTACAACAACCGATACAATACAGGTTGCTGTACATGCTATTATAACATTTTTGAAATTTTTTTGGTTCACTATGTCCTCCTACTTAAGGTACTGTGTCGGATTTGTTGTAGCTCCATTTACTCTAACTTCAAAGTGCAAGTGTGGACCGGTTGATACACCTGTGGAACCTGCTTTTGCAATTACTTCGCCTTTTTTTACTTTTTGTCCCGTAGACACCATAAGGGTACTATTATGACCATAAAGTGTTGAAATGCCACTTCCGTGGTTAATTATAAGGCACTTCCCGTATCCACCATTATTTGCAGAAAGAGTTACAGTACCATCAGCAGCCGCAAGAACATCCACGCCATATCGTGCAGAAATATCTATACCCGAATGGAATTTTTTTGTACCATACACAGGGTGAATTCTGTACCCGTATTGGCTTGTTATCCTTTGACTTGAAGGAACGGGCCAAGCCATAACACCACCTGTATACTCAACAGGGTTTGCGCCATATGACATAGCATTTTGATTTTGGCGAATCATTTTCTCTTCTTCAGCTTCTGCCGCATCAAAGATTGCTTTATATTTTTCAACATCACTTTCAAGCTCTTTAATAAGCGCCTGCTTATGGGAAAGATTGCTTTCAAGTGTAAACATGCTTTGGTTTAAGGTTTCGGCGCCCTCCTTCTGACGCTTTAGAATATCTTCCATTTCTTTTTTTGCAGTTTCTATTTTCTTTTTACTGTCTTCAAGATCTTTTAAGATACTTTTATCATATGACATAAGCTGAGAAACAATCTCTGTTTTAGAGATTAAATCACCGAAATCCTGCGCACCAAAAATTATTTCAAGATATCCTATACTGCTGTTTTCATACATTACACGTGCACGTGAAAGAAAAACAGCGCGTTGCTTTTCAAAGTACTCTTGTGCAACCTTAAGCTCTTCCTCTTTAGCAGTAAGGTCAATTGTTGTTTGTTGAATCTGTTTTTCTATTCTTCCTATCTCGTCTTCAGTATCGGAGATTTGCTTATCCAAAGCATTATATTGTGATATTGCCTGTTTTCTTTTTTCTTCTGCTGCCTTAACATTTTTTTCAGCCGCCTCAGTTTTTTGTTTGGCAGCATCAAGTTGCTGCTTTGTGGGTGCAGCATTGACTGCCGGAACGATAATGGTAAGAAGAAATGCCAGCACTATAATTATAGCACAACCCATTGCAACTATTCGTTTAAGCTTTTCCCTTTTTTTCATATGTTTTACCTCTATCAAACTTTAAGATATCTTTTAAGTGAAAGTCCGCTGCCTACAGCGCCCATAAAGATGCCAAACACAATCATAGCAAGACCTAGTGGAATTGCACAAACCTGCATGGGCAAAAATTCAAACAATTGAATTAAATTACTTATCGGTCCTACAACCGCATTATATCCTAAGATAATTATGGCATAAGATATTACAAAACCAAGCGCACCAATCATAACACCTTCAATCACAAAGGGCATACGTATAAATCTATCGGTTGCACCGACAAATTTCATAATATGCACCTCTTCCTCACGTGCATATACGCTGAGCTTAATTGTATTTTGAATAATAAATACTGCTATTAAAACAAGCACCAACATTGCTATTAAGCTTCCACGCTCAATCACGCCTGTAAACTTAATTACCTTTTGAGCAATGTCCTGTCTGTTTTTTACGGTTTCTATTCCAGGAATTTTTTTTATTTCATCTGCTGTTTGTTGTGATAATCTTATATCATTAAGAGATACCTTTACAGAGCTTCTCAAAAAGTCATTAGCTTCAACACCCTCTAAAACATCAGCATTATCACCAAGCATCTTTTTATAGCTTTCAAGCGCCTGCTCCCTTGTTTCTATAGTAGCATCCTTAACGTTTTCAAGACTTAGTATTTTATTGTAGGCACTTTGCTGCAGATCATTATCTGCAGCAGACCCAAGATATGCCTGCACCTCACACTGTGATTCGATTTGTTTACTTATGTAATTTAAATTTACTGTAAATATTAAAAATGCACCAAACAAAAACAAGCAACACGTTACCGTTATAAAT
>CAZYYT010000120.1:0-4893 GCA_964651775.1 uncultured Oscillospiraceae bacterium
TTTATCATTCTGTTTTTCATATCAGAAATCTGAACAAGCTTCATAATTTCTGCTATATAGCTTTTTTTATTCTTCTTAATCTTTTTAAGGTCATATACAAATCCAAGATACTCATTTACCGTCATATCAAAGTAAAGTGGTGGTTGTTCCGGAAGATAACCTATTTTCTCTTTAACTTTTTGCGGATTTTCCAAAACATCATGCCCACAAACAATAGCATTACCGGAACTTGCACTAATGCAACCGCATATAATATTCATAGTAGTACTTTTTCCAGCTCCATTAGGCCCCAAAAAGCCCATTATTTCATCTTTTTTAACGCTAAATGAAATATTATCAACAACTTTATTGCTGCCATATTTTTTTGTTAAATTCTTTATTTCTACAGCATTTTGAACCTCATTCATAACAAAGCCCCTTCCAAATATGTAATAACGAATACATTATAACACTATTTATCTAAAAAGTGAATTAATAAATTGTTAATTTTAAATAATAATACTTAAGTCGAGGAGTGTCGAACCCTTATTGCCTATTAAATTATATTTTCTGATTCTTTTAGCTTGTCGTCCTTGTATGGCGTCAGCCTAATTTCGTCCTCCGCACCAAAATTATCTAAAAAATGTATCACTGACGTATTTACAAGAAATGTTCCGTTGTTATCGGGGTAATTTACAAATTAAAACCAATTAGGGCTTAATGCACCTCGGCTTTTATACAATTTACACCATTCATAATATTCTTTCAAGTAATTATAGTTATATTATAGGAGTAGAATTATGCCAAATCTGTTCGATTATCTAAACTGGCGTGGTGATTTAGATTTTTCTAAAAGTGAATTTTGCAGTATAGATGCCCTTGTATTTTCTACGATATCGTATCTGGACTTTGAGAGCGTTTTTATAAACACACCTCTAATAAAAAATATTTCGATTAAAGAACTATCCAGTCAATTTTTTTCCACTCAGAAAAATATGGTTTTAAATAATTATGAAATATTGAGAAGATATTTGCTCAGAAAGGCCGCAGAATCCGAAAGATATCAAAGCATAGAAGTAAGCAATTATGTTGGTATTTCAAGCGAAGAAAAGGGTGTGCAATTTGGTGCACTTACTTATCACCTACCCGACAAGACTATATTTATAGCATTTCGTGGAACAGATAGTTCTTTAATTGGTTGGAAGGAAAACATATCACTTTCTTATAAACCGAGCATTTTGGCACAGGAATATGCCCTTAATTACACAATGGATATCGCTTCTCTTTACAACAAATATAAAATAAGAATTGGTGGGCATTCAAAGGGGGGTAATCTTGCGTTATATTCCTCTGCTTATTCATCCCAAAAGGTGCAACGAAGAATTTTGGGTATATATAACTTTGATGGACCGGGGCTTGGGAAAAACTTTTATGATTCTAAAGAGTTTGAATCTATAAAGGACGTTTGCAATTCATTTGTTCCTGCTTCGTCCGTAATAGGTCTTTTGTTTAATTTTGATAAATATACCATTATTCAAAGCAGCAAAAAAGGCATCCTTCAACACGATGCCTTTTCTTGGGGTATTATGGGCAACAAATTCATTACCGTAAATGAACTTACTGCTTATTCAACAGAGATAAACAGGGCTATTAATATGCTTTTAAATTCAATGTCATCAAACGAGATTAAAAAACTTACAGAAACCTTTTTTTCAAAACTTGAAAACAGTGAAAGTATGAAAGAATCAAGTGAGGCTATTCTAAAAAAGATAATACCACTTATAAAAACAAAAGCAAAAGTTGATAAAGAAACAAAGGATACACTTGTCTCATTTGTTAAAGAGATTCATTCCATTGATTAATTCAGCGCTTTTTTTAGTGCAATTAGGTTGTCCGCCATAATATCCAAATAAGTTACACCACTATTTAACTGATCTTTTGTAACAGTATGACAAGAATGCATAAGCATTTTTTCGGCACCCGTCTCTTCGCTAATTATATTAGCAACCTTTTGGTTAGATGTTTCTGTGTAAAAAACTACCGGTATTTTTTCTTCTTTTATTTTTTCTATTACACTCTTTATATCGTGTGCACTCGGTTCACTCTCCGATGAACATCCCGAAAAAGCTGCGTAATGTATTAAATCATAATCCTCTGCAAAGTAATGAAACGGAAAAGAATCTGCAAATACTATGGTATTTCTTTTAGCGTGCTCTACAACATTCTCAATTTCATCATCAAGTTTTTCTAACTTGTTTGAGTATTTGTCACAGTTTGATTCGTAATAATCTGAATTTCTAGGGTCAATTTTTATAAGGGCTTCGGCTATTGCTTCGGCTATATCCTCTGCGTTAGAAAGCGATGTCCATATATGCTCATCTATAGAATGCGAATGCGTACTCTCTAGCTCGTCGGGCTCTATATATTGACCTGCAGATAATACACTGAACCCGTCTTTTTCAGATTCTTTTACTAAAGCATCAGTCCACGGGTCAAGACCAAGACCAATATATATAAAAAGATCACTTTCTTTGATTTTAATAACGTCTTGTGTTGTCGGCTCAAACGAATGCACCTCTGCCCCCGTAGGAAGAAGCATTATAACCTCTGCCCTGTCACCTGCAATGCTTCTTGTAAAATCGTATAATGGAAATATTGTTGTAACTATTTTAAGTTTACCAATATCCTTTACATTGTTTTGGCTACAACCACACATAAAAACTGTTAAAGTAATGAGTATATAGCTCATAATTTTTTTCATAATTTCTACCACCTCTCGAATATGATAATGATTATCAAATTGTTATTCTATAATACTACATTTCTCATGTTTTGTCAATAAATTATGGTCTAATCTTATTGACTAATTTCCTTAAAAGTAATATAATTGATGCAAATGTGTTTTAAGGAAGTGTAGTAATATGACAAAAATTGATATATTTTCAGGCTTTTTAGGCGCAGGTAAGACTTCTCTTATAAAAAAACTTATAAAAGAGGCATATAACGGAGAAAAGCTTGTTTTAATAGAAAACGAATTTGGTGAAATAGGTATTGACGGTGGCTTTATGCAGGAAGCGGGCATTAATGTTAATGAAATGAACTCCGGCTGTATTTGCTGTAGTCTTGTCGGTGATTTTGCCGAAGCATTGAAAAAGGTAATTAAAGAATATAATCCTGATAGAATTCTTATTGAGCCCTCAGGAGTGGGCAAGCTTAGTGATGTTATAAAGGCCGTTGAGAATGCAAGACTTAATAATGTAAATCTTAACTCATACTGTGCAGTAGTGGATGCTAAAAAATGCAAAATGTATATGAAAAACTTTGGTGAATTCTTTAATAACCAGGTTGAAAGTGCATCCTGCATTATTTTAAGTCATACCGATGGACTTACAGAAGAAAAGCTTGGTGATACATTATCTCTTATAAGAAATCAAAATAAAAGCGCGCAGATTATTACGACCCCTTGGGATGATATCAGCGGCATAACTATTCTTTCTGCAATTGAAAATGCAAATTCACTTGCCCACGATATTGAAAAACTGGAAGACGAAGAGGTATGCCCTACTTGCGGTCACCATCATGAACACGACCATCACCATGAAGAAGAATGTCACTGCGACCACCACCATGACCATGAAGAAGAGTGCCACTGTGGACACCATCACGACCATCACCATGAAGAAGAGTGCCACTGCGACCATCATCATGACCATCACCATGAAGAAGAGTGCCACTGCGACCATCATCATGACCATGACCATTATCATCACGCTGATGAGGTTTTCACAAGTTGGGGTAAAGAAACAATACACAAATACACCAAAGAAGAGCTGGAGAGTATTCTTGCATCTCTATCAAACGAAGAAAAGTATGGAACAATTCTTCGCACAAAGGGCATCGTTTGCAGTAAAAATGGTGAATGGATTCATTTTGATTACATCCCCGGTGAGGCAGATGTTAGAAGCGGGAGTGCAGGTGTAATCGGCAGACTTTGCGTTATCGGCTCAAAGATAAATGAAGTCGCTCTTGCTGAATTATTTAAGATATAAGTGAGGAATTACAAATGAAGAATATACCTGTATACTTGTTTTTGGGCTTTTTAGAATCGGGCAAAACAAAGTTCATACAAGAAACGCTTTGTGATGAACGATTTAACAGTGGCGAAAACACGCTTCTTTTGTGCTGTGAAGAAGGTGTTGAAGAGTATGAGCCTTCTCTATTCCCTTCTAAAAATATATTTATCCATACGATTGACGATGAAGCATCATTAAATAATAAAGAATTAAAAAAGCTTTCTGATAAATATAACGTTGAAAGAATAATTATTGAATATAACGGAATGTGGCTTTTAAATGCACTTTTGGACAATCTTCCTAAAGAATGGAACATTGTTCAGTGTATGATGTTTGCAGATGCCTCAACCTTTATCTCATATAATGCAAATATCCGCACACAAACTGTAGATAAGCTTCGTTTATGTGAGCTTGTTGTTTTTAACAGAGTAACTGACTCAACAAATAAGGACGAGCTTCATAAAATAGTTCGTGGTGTTAGTAGACGTGCTGATATTGCATATGAATACACTGACGGTAAAGTTGAATACGATGAAATTGAAGACCCACTCCCCTATGATATTGAAGCAGACAAAATAGAAATAAAGGATACCGACTACGCTATTTTTTACAGGGATTTACTTGATGAGCCTGATAAATATCACGGAAAACATATTAAATTTAAAGGCATTGTTGCATACGATAAGCGTATGGACAAAAACATTTTCGTTGCAGGCAGACACGTTATGACCTGTTGCATAGAAGATATTGAATATAGACCGATTGTGTGTATAAATAAAGCCGAACATAATCTTATAAGCCGTGACTGGATTTATGTAACAGGCACTATAAAAAATGAGTA
>CAZYYT010000120.1:4903-6503 GCA_964651775.1 uncultured Oscillospiraceae bacterium
ACAAAGAAAAAGGTCCTGTAATTTATGTTGATGATATTGCAGTAACGTCAAAGCCTGAGGAGGAAGTTGCAATATTTTATTAAAAATTGTTGACAAATGTACTCGAAAATAGTATAATAATAACAAAATTAATAATAAACTGTTGAAGCAGAAAAAAGTCAAAATCGGTCTTTTTGAGCGAGCGGATTATGGTGTGAGTTCCGTAAAGATTCTTTGAGTAATATGGGCTGCTGAGGGCTGTGTTAAATGCACGGACGTAGGACTTGCGTTAAAAGTTAAAAGTATGTTTGTACTTTATAAGAGCACAGCCGGGCTGTGAATCAAGGTGGTACCTCGGATTATATTAATTCGTCCTTGACAGATATTTCTGTCAAGGATTTTTTTATGGGAGAATGATTATTATGTTTTTACTTACAAAGCGATGGCGTAGATTAAGTTAAAGATTTAAATTAGAAAATATATTGATTTATGGAGGATTTTAATATGTACTTTAATGACATTAATTTTGATACGTACTTTAAGAACTATCCTGATGTAAACGGATATTTCGGCAAGTATGGTGGCTGCTACATTTCTGATGATTTAAAAGAGGCTATGCAGGAAATCACAGATGCTTACTACACAATTTGTAAATCAAGCAAATTTATTAGTGAGCTTCGCAGAATCAGAAAGGACTTTCAGGGTAGACCAACCCCCATTTCCCATCTTGAGCGTTTGTCTGATAAGCTTGGCACAGGTGTTCAGCTCTATGTAAAACGTGAAGACTTAAATCATACAGGTGCACATAAACTTAACCATTGTATGGGTGAAGCACTTCTTGCAAAATACATGGGAAAGAAAAAGGTTATTGCTGAAACAGGCGCAGGTCAGCATGGTGTTGCACTTGCTACTGCAGCTGCATATTTCGGTCTTGAATGTGACATTTACATGGGTAGTGTTGATATTAAAAAACAAGCGCCAAACGTTGCAAGGATGAAAATACTTGGTGCAAAAGTTAAAGAGGTTACGCATGGACTTGCTACTTTAAAAGAGGCTGTTGATGCTGCATTTGAGGCATATAGTAAAGAATATAAGGATGCCATATACTGTATTGGTTCAGCGCTTGGTCCCCACCCATTTCCTATGATGGTTAGGGATTTTCAAAGCGTTGTTGGTATCGAAGCAAGAGAACAGTTCCTTTCTATGACAGGTGAGCTTCCCGATGCTGTTATTGCCTGTGTTGGTGGCGGATCAAATGCTATGGGTATGTTTTCAGGCTTTATTAACGACCCTGTTGATATTTATGGTATTGAACCCCTTGGTAGAGGTGAAAAACTTGGTGACCATGCTGCAAGTCTTGCATTTGGTACTGAAGGAATTATGCACGGATTTAACAGCATTATGCTTAAGAATGAAAATGGTGAGCCTGCTCCCGTTTACTCTGTTGCAAGCGGTCTTGACTACCCCTCAAGCGGTCCGGAGCATGCATTCTTACATGATTTAGGTCGCGTTAAGTATGATGTTATTAATGATGATGAAACAATCGAGGCTTTCTTTGCACTTTCAAGGATGGAGGGTATTATCCCTGCTATCGAAAGTGCGCATGCAGTTGCATATGGTA
>CAZYYT010000121.1:0-6133 GCA_964651775.1 uncultured Oscillospiraceae bacterium
TAAAAGAACCGTCGCAAATAAACCAATTATTTGCGAGAACCTTTTCCTTGCGTGGTGAAAAAAATTCTCGCTTATCCACTCGCGGAAGAATTTAGGACAGGTCTAGTGCTTAATTTTTAATTTCCTATTTATTCTTGGTCTTCTTTGTATAGTGATTTTGCAAAATTGTGCAAGCGCTGGCAGTAACTTTTGAACTGCTCCCATTCCTCAGGGGAGAGAGCATCAGAAATTTTTGAGAGCCACGAATCATAAACATTTATTACATCTCTAA
Source organism: uncultured Oscillospiraceae bacterium (assembly GCA_964651775.1). GTDB lineage: Bacteria > Bacillota > Clostridia > UMGS1883 > UMGS1883 > UMGS1883. The sequence goes on from CAZYYT010000121.1 coordinate 272, forward strand.
TAGTTTCTTTGCCAAGAGGCGTTATGTTGATGATGTTTTTGCGCCGATTTTTTGGATTTTGTGTTCGTTGTATGTAGTCTTTTTTCTCAAGATTTGTCAGTGCCTTTGCAATGGTTGTTTTATCTATCTGAAGCGCCTCAGACACATCGTCTTGGGAAGAGTTTGGGTGACCAAATAAGAAGGTGCATATCAAATGCTCGGTATCGGATACACCAGCCTCCTTAATTTGTTGATGCCCGTAATTTCGAGCATATTTCATCAACGTATAAAGATTTTCAAATTGCATAGCATCGCATCTCCTAACTGTTGAAAAGTCAACAGTTGAATTATATCACCTAGAAGTGCCAATGTCAAGGAAAGTTTTCCTTGCTTGAGTGGAAATAAATGTATCATATAATGTAAAGTTATTAAATATCTGGTTATTAATAAAAGGACGCTAATCTCTTTAGTCCAAACTGTCCTTTGCACTATACTTACAAAAAAATTATTAGACCGTAAAAAACAAAAGATTTTTTTAGACAAAAAATTACAATTTAATATATTCCTATCGATAAATTTAATAAACTTAAAATAATAAAAAATGAACTCTGTTCCTAAACAAATAGGAGCCGAGTTTTTTGTATGCTTTTAAAAGTAAATTAATTTCTATATTCAAATAGTTTTTTAATGGAATATTTAAAGCTTCAGATATATCTATAAGAGTATCAAGTGTGCAAGCATAGGCTGCGGTTTCAATTCTCTGGATATGATTTATACAGACATTCGTTTTTTCTGCTAATTTCATTTGTGTCATTCCTTGTTCTTTTTTATAATGTATTAAAATGTAATTAATGTAAAAACTTGGAGAAAAATAAGATAATTTGTTGACAAATTTAACACCATTGTGGTATAATATGGGCGTTAATTAGTTTCATTTAGTTATTTACTCTAAGAAATGAGGGTTTGTATGGAAGAGTATTTAAAATATTATTTGTCAGATGAAGAAAAAGATACGTTAATTAAAGAGTTAACCCCTGAGTTGCCGCTACTTAGAACCAAAGCGCAAATATCACAAGAGGAAATTGCAAATATAATTGGTACCTCAAGGCAAACGTATGGAGCCATTGAGCGCAAATCCCGCAAAATGACGTGGAGCACATACCTTTCTTTAATTTTATTTTATGATTTTAATATAAAAACACATAAGATGGTTAGAGGTATGAAAGGCTTTCCTCATGACCTAATTAAAAGGTTTAACGACGGCGATGAGCCATTGGATTTTGAGCTAGGTCTTTTATTTCAAGCTGATAGTAAAAAAATTATTGAATCTCTAGATGAGCAGGCAATTGCAACAATAAAAACTATATTGATGGTTGAATATTCTCGTTGTAATAATGTTTCGGGTGAAGCTGTTATTAAGTTTTTCGAAGGGGTTAATTTCAGCCAAGCATCAAGCTTTAAGGATAATACCAAAATAACAAAGGCTATAAAGAATATAAAAGGTAATTAATGTATGTCAAACTATATAAAGAAAACCGTCAAAAGGTTTATAACAACACACAAAATAAAAGCAATTTCATATGATACGCTAAAGAATACAGTTATTAATATAGGTTATACAATAGTTGAGTTTAATAATGTTTTTAATGATGAAAATGTTGATACGATAGTACATAATTTAAAACTTGAAAAAGCTATAAACAATTCAAGAGGATTTACTTATGTTGACAACAATTACAGGCTGATATTTATTAATGAAGACTTATCAGAGTATGAAAAACTCTTGGTTTTATCGCACGAACTTGGACATATCGAATGTGAGCATTTTTCTGCAGGAAATATAATTGGAAAAGATATTAAAGAAGAACATGAAGCAAATGAGTTTTTGCATTATTTATTAAATCCAACAGTAAAACAAAAAATGGAATACTTTGTTTTTTTACATAAAAAGCCTTTCATTATAATTTGTACTTTTCTCATTGTTTTCATTATGGTCATAACATCTATATGCATAAGCCAAAGAGAGCAAACTTATTATGATGATTTTTACATCACAACATCAGGTAGCAAATATCATAAAAAAGATTGTATTTTTATAAAAGGAAAAAATAATGCAAAAAGACTCACTAAAGAAGAATTTTATTCCGGAAACTATGAAGCGTGTGATATGTGCTTGCCGGATAAAAGATAAATAAAAAATTCAGAAGGAGTTACCCTGGAAAAAGAAAAAACAATAATTTCAGAAACTCAAGAGGAATTGGAAAATGATAATGAGACAGTGTTAGAAACCAATGATGATTCAACAGCAGAACTAACGAGAACTGAGGAAAACCGTTGTCCAAAATGTCAGGCATTACTTAAGGATGGGCAAATTTTTTGCCCAGACTGCGGTGCCCCGGTTAAAAATATATGTTCTAGGTGTGGGACTGAACTTTAAGATGGACAAGCGTTCTGCCCCAAATGTGGCAATCAAGCAAGTGCTGATGTTGGTCAACCCGTTAATTTCGTCTCTCAATTCAACGAAGATATCCTCAAAGAAAGCAATGGCAGCCAAGAAAAAGAAGACGATTTTTATCGTTATTGGTGTTATTCTTGCTGTTGCGGCGGTTATTTCATATTTTGTAATACAAAATTCAAGGGCTACAACTTATAAGGAAAATGCAAAAACTTTTTGTAGTACGGTTTTATCTTCAGCTACAAACTTGGAGGATATTGGTAATGAAATACAGGGTGAATTGAGCGATTATATATATGACGGTTGGAGCATATATGACAGCATAGACGAAGCTGTTGCAGGGGCTTTATCTAATAAGTCAGAGGAAGTAACTAAAGCTAAAACAGAAAAGATAATTATTGATGGCTTATATTCTAAATTGAAAAAGCCAGTTAATAAAAGTGAAGAAATTGAAGAGCTTTGTAAGGCTGTGAAGGTTTTGTATGATGAATATGGAGAATTTTATGATATCGTAACAGAACCAAGTGGTAACTATAATACCTTCCAAAGCAATTTTGGGGATAGCGATAGTGCGACAGTTGACGCATATGAAGATTTGAATGATTTAATAGAATACTAAAATAAAAAGGAGAATTTAATCATGGGAAAAGTAAATGTAATCATCGTTGATGCAACAGGAAACAAGGAACAAAAAGTAGGACTTCCGGATGATATTAAAATAGGTATCATTATGGTTAAGCTAGTTGAAAAGATTAAGCTCCCTTCAACAGGTCCTGATGGCAATCCGATAAGCTATAAATTTATACATAAGGTATCAGGCAGACAGCTTTTAGAAACACAGACACTTTCGGATGCTCATATTAAGGATGGAGATGTTTTAAGACTTCAGCCTGAAATCACAGCGGGTGCGGTATGTCCTAAATGCAACAAAGAGGTTCAGGATGGGGATGCTTTTTGTACCGATTGTGGTCAAGCAATGAACGCAGTTCCAGTTCAGAACTTTACACAACCAAGTTTTACTAATTATGCAGTTAACAAAAAAAGCAAAACAAAGTTGATCAAATTACTTGGTTTAATTGGGGCTGGTGTATATGCGGGTGCAGGCGTTTTTATGGCTTTTATGAATTATGATAACGAATTTTTAAAACTAATGTATGCTTTAACAGATTTAGGAGCAGGTGCATTTATGATGTCAATTGTGTTTTATATGCTTAATAAGTTAGAGAAATAAGGAGAAATTACTGTGCCTGAGAATATAGAATTAACAAAAGAGGAATTCGAAGAAAATAGATATTCAAGGCTTGAACTTATACCATGGTGGGATCAAGAGCTTTTACATAATTCAACTGTTATGGTTGTAGGTGCGGGAGCTATTGGCAATGAATTGATTAAAAATTTAGCATTGCTTGGTGTTGGTAAGATTGTAATTGTTGACATGGATAAAATAGAACAAACAAATCTTACTCGTTCCATTTTGTATCGCATGAAGGATGTTGGTAAATATAAATCACAAGCAGCAGCAGAGGCGGCGATGGAAATCAATCCTGATGTTAAAGCAATTTGTTTAAATCAAAATATTGTTACAGATATTGGACTTGGTGTGTTTAGGCAAATGGATATTGTGCTTGGAGGACTTGATAATAGAGAAGCAAGACTTGCAATAAACCAATCTTGCTATAAAGTTAATAAGCCATGGATAGATGGAGCTATTGAAGTTTTGAACGGATTTGCAAGAGTTTTTGTTCCACCCGGACCTTGTTATGAGTGCACAATGACGGAAACGGATTGGAAACTGATAAATAAGAGAAAATCGTGTGCATTGTTAACTCACGACCAAATGCTTGAAGGAAAAACGCCTACTACCCCTACATCCTCGTCTATTATAGCCGGAGTGCAGGTTCAGGAAATGCTTAAAATATTGCATAATGTCCGTAGTTTACCTACACTTGCAGGAAAAGGATATGTTTTCAATGGACTTACTCACGATTCATTCATTGTAAAATATCAATTAAAAGAAGATTGTATGAGTCATGATTTATATGAAGATATTAAGGAGATGGATTGGTCGGCAAGAGATACTTCCATAAAAGATATCCTTATGCAGGCTAAAAAGGATTTAGGTCAAGGTGCATTAATTGAATTTGACCGTGATATTGTGACAACAGCAACTTGTGTATGTGGACATAAAAAAGACATTTTTGATGTAGTAAATCGTTTGCGTGGAAAGGATGTTGTGTGCGAAAAATGCGAAAAAACAATGCGATTTGACACGGTTCATACCATTGCCGGCGAAGAGAAATTCTTAGATAAAAAACTTTATGAGATAGGAATTCCTTTATTCCATATTATTGCCGTTAGAAAAGGTATGAAATATATATATTATGAATTATCAAAGGATAAAAATGAGGTTTTGGGAGGTTTATTTGAATGAACGCAAGAATGAGAAGAATTTCCTCTGACTATGAACAAATAAAAAAAGATTTTTTTAATCACAAAAATATAGTGGTTGAGCCTATTGGTGAAGAGCCTGCTGAAAAATATCGTGTTACATATTATGTGAATGGAATTTATTTGTTAGAGGATGGCAGAATAGAAACTTTAGGAAAACATATTGTAATTATCACATTACATGCCGAATATCCAAGATACAAGCCAATATGCACTATTGCAACACCAATATGGCATCCTAATTTTAGAGATGGGCAGATTTGTATTGGTGATATTTGGGGTGCTGGCGAATCACTCTCCGATATTATAGTCAACATTGGAGATATGATTCAATATAAATCTTGGAACTCATTTAGCCCTCTTTCAGCTGATGCTGCGGAATGGGCAATTGCAAACAAGCACTTGTTCCCGGTTGGTATCATTAATCTTTGGACGGGAGAAGAAGATGATGGAACACCTAAAAAAGAATTTGATATTGATTTATTGGATGAAGAAGGAAATGTTGAAGAAAAAAAAGAAGCGTTAGTAAATGAAAGCGCTACTTCTGTGACAGACATTACATCAGAAAATCTTAATGTAAACGCAACAGAAAATGAACCTATAGTTGTTGCGGTTAAAGAAAAGTCTGACGAGAATGATTTTGACATATCTGCCGAAGAACTTGCTGGAATAGAATTTGTTCCCACTGCAACAAGGATGCAAGGTAGTCAATACGGGGCAACTGCCAAAGGTGGAAAAGTAAACTTTAAAACCATATTTAAGAAAGGCATTTTGTTTGGACTTATTGGCGGAATGATTGCATGGATATTGCAAGAATTCATCCCTATTAAATCGGATAATATTCTTAATTGGATGGGCTTTACGATGGAAAAACTAGTCCGTTCAGCTATTAATGGAGATATATCGCAAGATAGAGTAATAGAAATTATTACCAATGCCACAAGAATTAATTCAGCAATATTCTCTGCATTTATTGGTGG
>CAZYYT010000121.1:6143-6456 GCA_964651775.1 uncultured Oscillospiraceae bacterium
TTATATTTATGATACTAGTTTGTTTCTTTTATCTTATTGGTGGAGGTATTGGAATGATTATGGGTATTGGTGAAGGTATCTATTATGGCTCAAAAGAAAACGCAATAAGATATGGATCAATCGGTCTGGGAGTAGCACTAATAGTTGGATTTGTGGGTGGTTATTTAGCACAAATACTATATTCAGGGTTGCTTGCAGATACTAATGAATACACATCAGAAGTATATATGGCTTTAGTAAGAGCTATTGGTTGGGCGGTCATGGGTGCCGGAATCGGGGTTGCTATTGGTTTAATCAAACCAGAAAAGAAGAG
>CAZYYT010000122.1:0-6401 GCA_964651775.1 uncultured Oscillospiraceae bacterium
CTGCACCCTCGGAAAGTCTTACCAATAAAGTGCTATGGAATCGCAAGCATTCTAAATTTTTTATTCTTACAATTTTCTATGGTTTATAGTTTATAAAACAGTTGTATATATAAGGGGCATTTTAGGTGGCTTATTTGGGCCTATCCTAACTGCCTCTTTTAAATGTACTTGGGCGTCTTTTAGAGAGCTTTCATCATTTGTGTAAAGAGATGCAATGCACTCACCTTTTTTTACATAGTCCCCTGTTTTTTTATGCATTACAATCCCAGCGGAAAAATCAATTACATCGTCCTTCGTTTTTCTGCCGCCGCCTAAATTAGCACATACAAGCCCCGTTTTTTCAGTATCAATATGTAAGATATACCCCTCACTTTCCGCCAAAACTTCCTTTTGATATTTTGCGGCTTCGATAAGGCTTGGGTTGTCAATAAAATCACCATTTCCGCCTTGCGCCACAATCCATTCACGAAATTTTTTAAGTGCTTGTCCATTTTCAAGCATTTCATATGCCTTTTTCTCCATATCATCATAGGGAGAGTCAAGCGCCATAGATGCCATATTAGCTGCAAGCTTAACACATATTTCGCGAAGCGCATCGTCACCTTTATTATTTAAAATTTCAATTGTTTCGATAACTTCAAGTGAATTTCCGATGTTTTTGCCAAGTGGCACATCCATATTTGTAATAAGTGCGCGGGTATTTCGTCCATAAGATTTGCCGATTTCTACCATGCATTTAGCAAGCGCCTCTGCATCTTCTGGCGTTTTCATAAACGCGCCACTTCCGCATTTAACATCAAGTACAATATTTTTTGCCCCTGCCGCAAGCTTCTTGCTCATAATACTTGAAGCTATCAGTGGAATACTGTCTACAGTTGCAGTAACATCACGAAGGGCATATATTTTTTTATCCGCAGGGACAAGGTTTCCGCTTTGGCCAATTACTGATATGCCAACTTTTTTTGTTTGAGATATAAATTCATCACCCGTAAGCGTTGTTTTGTAGCCTTCTATTGATTCAAGCTTATCTACAGTGCCACCCGTGTGACCAAGCCCTCTACCTGACATTTTCGCAATTTTACAGCCAAGGCATGCCACAATCGGGGCAACAATAAGCGTGGTTTTATCACCAACACCACCTGTGCTATGCTTGTCTACTGAAAGGTTACCAAAGCACGATAAATCAATGCTATCGCCTGATTTTGCCATTTCAAGGGTAAGCATGCATGTTTCTTTTTCGTCCATCCCATTAAAGCACACAGCCATAAGCAGTGCCGCCATCTGATAATCAGGAATACTGCCGTCAGTGTATCCTTGCACAACCCTTTTTATCTCTTCATTATTAAGGCTTTCTCCCCTTTTTTTCTTCGAAATAATCTCGTACACACTACCCCTCCAATCTAAAGCTGTAGGGAAGCATTTTCCCAAGCGTAAACTCTTTTATTGTGCATCCATCCTGAAGATATATTTTAAAATCAGAATTGCAAAACTCCGTCATAAACTGTCTGCAGACGCCACAAGGTGGGCAGGGCTTTTCATTTTTCCCATCGCTCCCCACAATTGCTACCCCTACAAAGTCCCTTTCACCATTTGTAAGCGCATTTACAAACGCACTGCGCTCTGCACAAAGGGTTGCACTGTATGATGAATTTTCGATATTAAAACCTGTATATATATTTCCATTTTTACAAAGAAGCGCCGCGCCCACGCTAAATCTTGAATATGGGGCATAGGCTTTTTCCATAGCCTTAAGTGCTGATTTTATAAGTTCATCTTTCACCATTTATCCCTCCGTTACTTTTGTGATATCCTTTGCAAAGCTTGTGCCACATATTGTTTTCTCTGCGCCAAGCCACTTACAAATTGTTGCACCAATATCTGCATAAGTTTTTCTTGTGCAGATTGGTCTGTTTTCTATATTTTCTCCACAAATAAGAAGCGGAATATACTCCCTTGTATGGTCTGTTCCGGGGTACATTGGGTCGCACCCGTGGTCTGCAGTGATTATAAGCGCATCGTCATGTTTTAAATTATTTATGATTTTTTCAAGGCGTAAGTCAAAATAAGACAGCGCCTTTGCATATCCATCGGCATTGTTTCTATGGCCATAAAGCATATCAAAATCAACAAGATTAATAAAGCAAAGCCCCTCAAAATCCGTTTGCATGGTGCTTTCAAGCACATTGAGGCCATCTTCATTGTTTTTCGTTGGGATTGCTTTTGTTATGCCCTGTCCAGCGAATATATCGTTAATCTTGCCGATTGCTATAACGCTTTTTTTTGTGTTTTTTATTAAGTCATTCATTGTTTTATCAAATGGCACAATTGAATAGTCATGCCTGCCATCGGTGCGATAGAAGCTTCCGTCTTCACCTGAAAACGGACGGGCTATAACTCTTCCCACACCTAAATCACCCTGAAGCATTTCACGCGCAATTTTACAATATTCATATAGCTCTTTTAGGGGAACAGTATCTTGGTGGGCAGCTATCTGAAAAACACTGTCGGCAGATGTGTATACAATAAGCTTGCCGGTTTTCATATGCTCTAGCCCAAAATCCTCTATAACCTTTGTGCCGGAGTATGGCTTATTACAAAGCACACCTCGACCTGTTTTTTGTGAGAATTTATCAATAACGCCCTGGGGGAACCCATCAGGAAAGGTAGGGAATGCACTTTTAAGCTCAAGCCCTGCAATTTCCCAGTGACCCGTTGTGGTATCCTTCCCACTTGATTTTTCGGCACATCTTCCGTATGCTGAAGTAGGAGATTGTGCCTTTTCTAAATAATCCACACCCGATATATTCCCCAAGCCCATTTTTATAAGGTTAGGGATATTAAATTCCTTTGATTTGCTTATACTTTTAAGTGTGTTTGCACCTTCATCACCGTAATTTTTTGCATCCGGAAGTGCCCCAATTCCAACACTGTCAAGCACAATAAGAAAAACTCTTCTCATACTACCACCTCTATACTATTATATTTAATTTTAATACTAATTACAAGAGAATAAGTAAAATAGTTATTTTATAAAAAAGCATTGAAACATTTACAAATTGTGGTATAATTATAATGAATAAAAATTGAGGTTGTAGCCTATGAATTATGAAGAACTTTGCGCCTCTTTAAAAGAGGACAAGATTGCTTCTCTTTACCTGTTTGAAGGGGCGGAGGAGTTTTTAATTGAACATTGTATTGGTGAAATTAAAAAAAAGCTTATAGAGCCTTGGTCAGAAATGCTTAATTTTAAAAGCTATACTGAGGTGCCTGACTTTTCGGAGGCTTATGATTTTTTAGAAACCCTGCCTGTTATGAGTGAGCGCAAGCTTGTGATTTTTAGGAAATGCGGCCTTTTTGGGAATATCAAAAACAAGGCCCAGTGGGAAAAGCTTCTTTCTATCGTTGCGCCATATAACTGCGTAATCATCTGGGAAACGGAGCTTGAGAGGGGCAAAAAGCCCGCCGGACTTCGTAAAATTGTTATGGAGAAAAGTACCGTTGTGACGTTTACCCTCAGGTCGGAGGCGAAGCTTAGGCCGTGGCTTATTAAAAATGTGGCTAGAGAAGGCAAGGTCATTGATGAAAAAAACGCCGCCTACCTTATATCGTCACTTGAAAGAAAAATGGGGCCTATTAAGACGGAGCTTGCCAAAATAATTGCATTTTCAAAGGGACCGCAAATCACGCGTGAGGATATTGACTCTGTAATTATTAAGCCAACTGTCGGCACAGTTTTTAACCTTATTGATGCTGTTTTTGAGGGCAAGCGTGAACTTTGCTATAACCTTCTTTACAAACTTCGCACAAATCGTGGTGATGCAGTTAGCATCCTTTCAACCTTTGCAGGGCAGCTAATTCATATATATAAGGCAAAAACGCTTCTTAATGATGGACTTACACCATCGCAAGTGGCAAGGGAAATTGGCTTTGGCTATGTTGGGGAAAGCAGCGTTATTAAGGCACAAAAGCTTAAAATTGAAAATATAGGTTGTTTGATATCCCTTTGTCAAGACGGCGACAGACGTATAAAGCAAGGCCTTATGGACGGCTGGAGCGTCCTTGAATCAATTATTGCAGAATATAAATTTTATTAAGGAGAAATGTTATGAAATACGAGCTTAAAAATGGATGGAATAAATTTAATGATAAAGACGCTGTTTTTACTTTTTGTGAAGGCTACAAAAGTTTTCTTAACACCGCAAAAACAGAGCGTGAAAGTATTGATGAAGCAGTGCGCCTTGCAGTAGCAAAGGGCTTTAAGCCACTTTCTTCTTACGATATACTTAAAGAAGGCGACAAGGTTTATGTAATAAATCGCGGTAAGGCGGCAGTTTTTGCAATCATCGGTGATGAGCCTGTTTCAGAGGGTGTAAATATAGTTGGCTCACACGTTGATGCACCGCGTCTTGACCTAAAGCAAAACCCCCTTTATGAGGATGGTGAGCTTGCTTTTCTAAAAACTCACTACTACGGTGGAATAAAGAAATATCAGTGGACTGCAATCCCACTTGCACTTCATGGTGTTGTAGTGAAGGAAAATGGTGAAACGATAAATATTTCAATTGGTGATGAAACCGATGATGTGACCTTTGTAATAACCGACCTTCTTCCCCATCTTGCGCAGGAGCAGATGAAGAAAACACCTTCCCAGATAATCGAAGGTGAGGACCTTAATCTTATTATCGGCTCAATGCCCTTTGAAGGCGAAGAGAAGGAAAGTGTTAAGGCAAACATTTTAAAGCTTATCTGTGAAAAGTACGACATGTGTGAGGAGGACTTCTTAAGCGCAGAGCTTGAGGTTGTTCCGGCTGCAAACGCAAAAGATATTGGATTTGACCGCTCACTTATCGGTGCATATGCACATGACGACAGGGTATGTGCATACCCAAACCTTATTGCCCTTTTAGATACAACACACTGTAAGAAAACTGCAGTATGTGTTCTTTCAGATAAAGAAGAAATCGGAAGCATGGGTAACACAGGTGCAAAAAGCAACTTTTTCAATCTTGCAATCCTGGAGATTATGGAAAAATCAGAAGATAGCGCTTCTATGCTTAAGCTTCTTCGTTCATTTAACCAAAGTACCTGCTTAAGCGCAGATGTAAATGCCGCTTTTGACCCGAATTTTGCAAGTGTATATGAAAAGCGTAATGCCGCATATATAAACTACGGTATCACTGTTTGTAAGTATACAGGCTCAAGAGGAAAGAGTGGTTCTAGTGATGCTTCTGCAGAGCTTATGGGTAAGATACGCAAACTGTTTAACGAAAACAATGTTTTGTGGCACACTGCAGAGCTTGGGAAAATTGATGCAGGCGGTGGTGGCACAATTGCGCAATATATGGCAAACCTTGGCATTGATGCAATTGATTGCGGTGTAGCGGTTCTTAGCATGCACTCACCATATGAAGTTGTTTCAAAGCTTGATGTATATATGACATACAAGGCATTTTACGCATTTTTCAATAATTGAGGGTAATGGTATGAGAATAGATAAATTTTTAAAGGTATCACGAATAATTAAGCGCCGCACCATTGCAAACGAGGCATGTGATGCAGGAAGGGTAAGCATAAACGGCAAGGTTTGTAAGGCAAGTGCGGAAATAAAATGTGGTGATATAGTGGAAATCCGTTTTGGTGAAAGACTAATCAAGGTTAGAATAGAGGATGTTCGTGAGCATACGCTTAAAAACGATGCCGCATCACTTTATTCTGTAATTGAAAACAATTAAGGAGCTAGATACTTATAATGGATATTTTAAAAAAGCTGTGTGAGGAGTTTTCGACACCTGAAAAAAACACACAAAATGTAATTAACATGCTTGATGAAGGTAACACCGTGCCTTTCATTGCAAGATATCGTAAAGAGCTTACGGGAAATATGGATGACCAGCTTATCCGTTCAATTGCTTCAAGACTTGAAGCACTTCGCGCCCTACAGGAAAGGCGCGAGGAGGTAATTAGGCTTATTGATGAACAAGGCAAGCTTACAGAGGAATTAGTAAGCGTCGTAAATAATGCCCAAACACTTACCGAAATTGACGACATCTATCGTCCGTACAGACCTAAAAGAAAAACACGTGCATCAATTGCTCGTGAAAAAGGACTTGAGCCACTTTCAGAGGTCATTATCTCTTGCGAGTTTAAAGGCGATATTTTTGAAGAGGCACAAAAGTATATTGACGAGGAAAAGGGCGTTTTAACTATTTCCGATGCGCTTGATGGCGCAAAGGATATAATTGCAGAGGAAATAAGTGATAATGCAGATTTTAGAAAAGAAATCCGCAGACTTACATACAGCGGTGGTGTAATTACAAGTCGCGATGGTAAAAAGCCAAAAGATGTTTACAAAATGTATGCAGAATTTTCAGAGCCTGTTAGAACCACTGCCGACCACCGCA
>CAZYYT010000123.1:0-6329 GCA_964651775.1 uncultured Oscillospiraceae bacterium
TTAAGACAAAGAACAAAAATGGCGTAATACTATCGTATTTCGCCATTTTTTGATGCCGTATTAACCAAAAGTTCAAGCCAAAACCGATTACTTCCCATGTGAAACTGCCTAAACGGGCTTTTTTTATTGGGTTGTTTTCAAAATTCGATACTGTTTTGGTGACATACCAACTTTTTTTCTGAAAAAAGTGGAAAAGTACAAGTTATCAACAAATCCACAACTGTCACTGACATTTTTTATACTTGTAAAATTGTCTTGAACAAGGAGCTGTTTTGCATAGTTAATTCTTAAAAAGTTAAGATATTCGTGGGGCGTTTTCCCAACATCATATTCAAAACAACGTCTTAAATAGTCTTTATTATATCCCGTTCTTTTAATCACCGAGGCTATATTAAAGAAAGGATCGGTAAAATTCTCATTAATAATGTTTTTTAAATCTGACACAAAGTTGAATTTATATTTCACATCTATATAATTAGTGAGGTAATTGCAAATGGAACTGAAAAGACCATCAACAATAGTTGCGTAGTTTTTTTCTTTTTCAAGCATGATAACGTGCATCATTTCCATTAGTGACAAAATATGCCCCTTTTGGTCGTGAACAACGTAAACATCGTCTATTCCGACGGAGCTTGCGTGAATGAAAAAGTCGCTGAATAATATATCGGAACCCCCTTCGTGAGTAGTACCGGGTGGTAATATAATTATATCGTTTTCATTAAGTTTATATTCTTTTCCGTCGGCAATTATCGTAGAACGTCCCTTTGTACAAAAGGCAATCTCGTAATTATTGTGATAATGTGAGTTGTAGTGCGATATTAATCTGGTATTTTTTATACAACAAGAAACATTCATTTCCATTCTCCTTTTAATAATTAGTGTATTATAAAAAGTCGTTTTTGTCAATAAATTATGTCGGGTTAGACTATGTAATATATGCTTAATTGATGGTATTATTAAAAAAAAGCGAAAGGAAGATATAAAAATGAAAAAATTAGTACTAGTGGGAGCAAAGAAAACTAAGGTAATTGATGCTCCAATTCCTGAAATTAAGGACAATGAGATTTTAGTAAAAGTTTTGTATTGCGGAGTTTGTATGTCAGAGCATTATTCTTGGCTTTCCGCAGGGGAAAACAACGGAATTAATAAGGGCTTTGGTCACGAGCCTATGGGTATTGTTGAGGCTGTTGGTAAGGACATAACAAAGTTAAAGGTAGGAGACAGAGTAACAGGTTGGTTTTTAGACAGCTCGCTTTTGGAATTTGGTGTATCTGATGAGGAGCATCTGTTTAAGATACCCGACGATGTAGCAGATACCGATGCGATAGGTGAGCCATTGGCTTGCTTGGTTAGTGCAGTAAGCAAAGTTCCTATGAGTATTCCCGGTGAGGCAAGTGTTGCCGTTGTAGGCTGCGGATATATGGGATGTGGAGCAATTTCTCTTTTGAAAATGAGAGGTGCAGGCAAAATTGTTGCTGTCGACATCAGAAAAGAATCCTTGGAAAATGCACTTAAATATGGCGCAGATGAAGCATACCTTCCGGAAGAGCTTCCCAAAGAATATATAGCTGATATGGATGATATAACAAAGCCTGCTTTTGATTACGTTATGGAGTGGGGAGAAACCGAAGAATCATTGGATTTAGCAATTAAGCTTACAAAACAATGTGGATTTTTGGGAATTGGTGCATATCACACAGGTGGAAATCGCAGTGTAAACGTTCAGCTTCTTAATGTAAAGGCTATTGATTGCAAAAGCACACATCCAAGAGAGGTGGATTTAAACTATAAATGCATTCAAAATGCAATGAATATCTTGTCATCGAGGCAGTGGATTTATCAAAAGCTTCCCACAAAGGTTTATCCGCTTAGTAAATTTGACCAGGCACACGAAGAATTGGAAACAAAGTTTGGTAAGTATATGAAAGCAATTGTAGACTGCCAGATGCTTGATGGTGAGCCATACATAATTAACGGCTGATTAAATCAATTTTGGCTCAGGAGGAAAAGTATGAAAATCGCAATAGGAAATGATCACGTTGCAGTTGAAATGAAAGAGCATATCGCAAAATACTTGAAAAAAAAAGGACATCAAATTGTAAACTTTGGAACAGACAGTGGGGAAAGATGCGATTATCCGATATATGGAAAAAAAGTAGCAGATGCAGTGGCAAATGGTGAGTGTGAGTGTGGAATACTTATTTGCGGAACAGGTGTTGGAATATCACTTGCTGCAAATAAAGTTAAGGGAATCAGAGCGGCAGTATGCTCTGATCCATATACTGCAAGACTCACAAAGCAGCACAATAATGCGAATATAATTGCCTTTGGCGCAAGGGTTGTTGGCACGGCTACCGCTGAAATGATTGTTGATGAATATCTTAATGCGGAGTATGAGGGTGGAAGACATCAGGCACGAATTGACATGATATCCGCAATCGAGAATGGAGAAATGTAATGTATAAAATAGGCATAGACATTGGCGGAACAAAAATAAATATCGGTTTATTTGATGTCGAAAAGAAGCTTTTGTCAAACAAGAGACTTACAGTTGCTAAAATTGATGCACCTGCTATTGCAATAAAAGATGCAATTAAAGCGCTTTGCAAAGAAGCATCCGTTACGTATGACGAAGTAGTATCTTGCGGAGTAGGTATCCCAGGTACAGTCAGTGATGATGGCAAAATAATCATAAAGGTGCCTAACATAAGCATTTTGAGTGAGGATTTCGCTACAATTTTAGAGGAAGAATTGAATATACCCGTAACAATGGTTCAAGACTCAAGAGCTGCGGCGTGGGGTGAATACCTTTGCGGTGGCGGAAAGGGAATGAACACTGTTGTTTGTGTTACTCTTGGTACAGGTATAGGCACGGGAATTATTGTTGACGGGAAAATATACAGCGGTGCGCTTGGTTGTGCAGGTGAGATTGGACATATACCCGTTAAAGACAATGGCAGAGAGTGTGGATGCGGAAAACGTGGTTGTCTTGAAAAATACTCTGCAGGTAGAGGCCTTGATATAATCGCTGAAGAATTGTTAGGTAGCGGCAAGACTGCAAAAGACCTTTTTGATGAGGCAAAATCAGGTAGCTCTCAGGCAAAGCTTGCCGTAGATGATGCAGTTAAAATGCTTGGCACAGCACTTGTGTCTGTGGTTAACCTGATGTCACCTGACGGAATACTTTTTAGCGGTGGACTCAGTGAACAAGAGGAGCTATACTTAAATCCCGTTATAAATTACATAAAGGAGCATTGCTATACTGCAGGTAAACTGCCAGAAATAAAGAAAGCCGAGCTTGGTGAAAATTCTCCGCTTTATGGTGCGGCATTTGTACCTTGCAAAGAAAAGAGAAAAGCAATCCTTTCAGCATCAATTATGTGCACCGATATTTTAAATATGGGAAAAGCCTTTAAAGAAATTGAGGAGTCGGGGATAGAATATCTCCATTGTGACATAATGGATAATCACTTTGTTCCCAATATGATGCTCCCGCCTGAGCTTTTGAACAAGCTTCACGGGGCAACAAGGGTTCCGTTTGATTATCATATTATGGCAGAAAATCCCGAAAGCATAATCGAAAAGCTTGATGTGTGTGAAGGGGATTATATTGCAATCCACTACGAAAGCACAATTCATTTGCAAAGAGCAGTTTCTCTTGCAAGGGGTAAAGGTGCAAAGGTAGCAGTTGCATTAAATCCTTCAACACCAATTTCGGTGCTTGATGTAATTTTGCCTGAACTTGATATGGTGCTTATTATGAGCGTAAATCCCGGCTTTGCAGGACAGAAAATTGTTGAATCAAGCTTTGATAAAATAAGAAAAATGAGAAATATGCTCGATGAAAGATGTTTACATAATATTCTGATTGCAGTTGACGGAAACTGCAGCTTTGAGAATGTTCCCAAAATGTATAGGGCAGGGGCAGATTTATTTGTAGTAGGAACATCAAGTGTATTTAAAGAAGGGCAAACAATTAAAGAAGGCGTAGAAAAATTGAAAGAATTGCTTAAGTAACAGTAAGAATAGACGTGTTTTTTAGAGTGTAAAATAATGAAAGAAGCGGTTTGCCATGCAAACTGCTTCTTTCGTTTATATACATTCTTTAATGTATTTAAGCTGATTTTCAATTGAGTCAATTGATGTGCCACCCTCGCTTGTGCGCTTTTTTGCACAGGTGCGAAGGTCAATATCTTTATAAAGGTCATCCTCAAAAAGCTCATCAAATGCTTTATAGCTTTGGATGGGATAAGTTTCAAGCGTACATTTTTTGCTTATGCAATCAGCCACGATTTGACCAACAGTATTATATGCACTTCTAAATGGTCTGCCCTTTTTGACAAGGTAGTCTGCAAGATCGGTAGCATTAATAAATCCTTCACCCGCGGCAGCATACATCCTATCCTTACGGACAGACATTGTTTCAATCATCGGGGCAAATACCTTAAGGCATTTTTTAACTGTTTCAGTAGCATCAAATATTGCTTCCTTATCTTCTTGCATATCCTTATTATAAGCAAGTGGAATGCCTTTAAGCGTTGTAAGAAGCGCCACTAAATCACCATAAACACGCCCTGTTTTTCCACGAACAAGCTCCGCCATATCGGGGTTTTTCTTTTGTGGCATTATGCTTGAGCCGGTTGTGTAGCTATCGTCAAGCTCAACAAACTTAAATTCCCAGCTTGACCAAAGAATGACCTCTTCCGAAAAGCGTGAAAGATGCATCATAATAACAGAAAATGCACTTAGAAGCTCCACACAAAAGTCCCTATCAGAAACGCCATCTATACTGTTTTGTGTTACACCTGAAAAACCAAGTGCATCTGCCACCATACTGCGATTGGTTGGGTAGGTGGTGCCTGCTAAAGCGCAAGAGCCAAGTGGGGAATAGTTCATCCTTTTGGAGGCATCCTTTATTCTGCCGATGTCACGAATAAACATCATCGCATATGCACAAAGGTGGTGTGCAAACATTATAGGCTGTGCACGCTGAAGGTGAGTATAGCCGGGGACAACAGTGTCCTTATTTTTTTTGGCTTGATAATATACTGCGCTGATAAGGTTTTTAAGAAGTGAAATAACCTCCTCACACTCATCTCGCATAAAAAGTCTTATATCAAGTGCAACCTGGTCATTACGACTTCTTGCAGTGTGAAGGCGCTTGCCGACATCACCGATTCTTTTCGTAAGCTCCGACTCCACAAACATATGGATATCCTCTGCATCATAATCAAATGAAAGTGCACCACTTTCCAAATCTTCCAAAATATTTGTAAGACCATCAATGATTGTATCGGCATCGTCTTTAGAAATTATGTCGCAAGCAGCAAGCATGGTTGCATGTGCGATTGAGCCTTTTATGTCCTGCTTGTACATCTTGCAGTCGAAATGGATGGAAGAGTTAAAGTCATCCGCCTCTTTATCAAGGGCTTTAGAAAAGCGCCCTGCCCACATTTTATCCATAAAGAAACATCCTTTCATAGTCGCAAATACGGGACGAAATAATTCGCCCCGTTTGTTTTAGTTCTTTTTGTTTTTTGCATCTACCATTGCCTGAACAGTAATGGGAAGACCATAGAGGTTAATAAAGCCCTCAGAATCCTTCTGATTGTAGTCGCTTTCTTCAAATGTTGCAATATCCTCAGAATAGAGGCTATAATCACTCCAAACACCTGCATTTATCATATTACCCTTGTAAAGTTTAAGCTTAACCTTACCTGTAACAGTTTCTTGTGTTTTATCAACAAATGCTGAAAGTGCCTCACGAAGGGGGGTAAACCACTGTCCGTTATAAACAAGCTCTGCAAATGTAATTGCAAGCTCCTGCTTTTTATGTGCTGTCATCTTATCAAGGCAGATTGTTTCAAGAACGTTGTGTGCCTTGTAAAGAATGCTTCCACCGGGTGTTTCATATACACCACGACATTTCATGCCAACAAGGCGGTTTTCAACAATATCAAGAAGACCAATACCATTTTGTCCGCCGATTTCATTAAGCTTAAGAATCATATCCTTCGCACTCATCTTAACGCCATCAAGTGCTGTTGGGATGCCCTTTTCAAAATCAATTGTAATGTATGTTGGCTTATCGGGAGCCATAAGAGGTGACACACCCATCTCAAGAAAGCCTTCCTTTTCATACATCGGCTCATTTCCGGTATTTTCAAGGTCAAGCCCCTCATGACTTAAATGCCAAAGGTTTTTATCCTTTGAGTAGTTTGTTTCACGATTAATCTTTAGGGGAATATTATGAGCTTCAGCATACAAAATTTCTTCTTCACGGGATTTAATATCCCACTCACGCCAGGGTGCAATAATCTTTATTGAAG
>CAZYYT010000124.1:0-2592 GCA_964651775.1 uncultured Oscillospiraceae bacterium
ATATTAAACTTGAAATTGTAGGGAAACAAAAAAATATAGACAAAATAAGAGAAAACTTAAAGCATAATCAATATGTGATTTTTTTTATTGCCATTAAACAGGAAGATCAAAAAAATAAAATTGCAATACTAAATAAAGGTGCTTTACCTTTTAGAAAAAATACCACAGTAAATCAATTACCAATAAATAATGACAACAAAAAAGTGTATATGCTAATTAGTAAAAATTTAAAACTTCCATTTGCAGAGTCTGACATAGTTGTTATTAGTGAAAATAAAGAGAAAATATTTCAATTTGCTAGTAAAAAAATACAAGAGTTTGTTTTTGTAAAAGGGTATCATACATCTCAAAATTTTAGAATAATAAAAGATGTTGAAAATGAACTAAGAAAAACTTGGAAAATTGCTTTTACACTTGATGGAAACCCCAATGTTGGACAAGAACTATTAGTACAAGAAAAATATTTAATTTAAGGAAGGAATGATTTTAAAATGAAGAGTTATGAAACAATTTTTATTATGTCTGATAAGATTACAGAAGAACAAAGAATTGAAGTGTTAAATAAAATTCAAAATCATATAAAAACTAATGGAAAGCTTATAGAAACAAAAAATTTAGGTTTAAAAAAACTAGCTTATGAAATAAAGAAACATAAAAAAGGACATTACTACATAATTGAATTTGATGCCAACAAGCCTTTAATAAGTGAATTAGAGAGAATTTATAGAATTAGTGATGAAATAATAAAATTTATAACAATAAAGAAAGATTAGAAAGGATGGGAAAATTATGAATAAAGTTATACTTTTAGGAAGATTAACCAAAGTACCTGAAATAAGGTATTCACAAACAAATGAAATGAAAGTTGCAAAATTCACACTTGCAGTTAATAGACAATATGTAAAACCCGGAGAAGAAAGACAAACTGATTTTTTAAATATAATTGCTTATTCAAAATTAGCTGAATTTGTAGAAAAGTATTTAAAACAAGGTATTCAAATATGTATAGTTGGTAGAATACAAAATCGAGTATATACTGACAAAAATGACTTTAAAAGATACATAACAGAAATAATTGCTGAAGAAATACATTTTGCAGATAAACTACAAAATACAGAAGTAACTACAACTACCTCAACTACTCCATTAACAGATCAACTAGAAAATGATACAGAAAATGAAATCATGTCAAATGGTGATGACTTACCATTTTAAAAAAGAAAGGAGCTTATATATGAAATTAACAGGAAAAGAAATCGTAAGTTTATGTATTGAAAAAAACACTAAAACACATTTTAAAATCACTCAATTTGATTTTAAGCACTTGTTAAATGACTTTATATGTGAAAAAGTTTTGGATGCTTCAAAACAAAATAAACAAATAGAAAAATTTGATATAAAATACATAAATATAAATAATCTGAAACTTCCTAAGGAAGTTTCAATAAAATTAAATTTCGAAATTTTTACAAAAGCATCTCCATCAAAAATACTAGATAAAAAATATACTGTATCTATAAAAGTTAAAGATTTTTATAATTTTATAGTAAAATTATTTGAAAATTTGGCTAAAAAATATAATACAACCATTTGGAATATTGGATTAAATCCAATAGAATTAAAACTTTTAGATGGTAAGCCAATTACAAAAGTAAAGATATTTTCTTCAAATAATTACTATTTTAAAGATTATATTGATGTAATAGGTAAGTATTCTATGGAAGATATTGAGCTAAAAAAAGATGAAGAAACTGGAAATTATTACATTAAAATTGAAGTCGAATCTTTAAATTTTTTACCAAAATTACAACAAGACCTTTTTAATATTAGAGAATCTATTGATGGACTTATTTTTAATGTTATTGAAGATTGGTACTATTATTTAGAAATTTATGATGGTTATAGAGAATAAGGAGGATAAATTTATGAAAACAAATATAGTAAGTGTAAAATATGAAGATAAATATATGCCTAAAACATTTAGTGGAAAAGCATACAGCTATCTTACAGCGATTGAATTAAAAGCAGGCGATTTAGTAATTGCTCCAACTGCCAGTGGAGAGAAAATTGCAAGAGTGTCAGAGATTGATGTTCCAGAATATAAAATAGAAAGTATAAAACCGTTTTTAAAACTAATTGTAACTAAAATAGACAGAACAAAGTATTTACAAAATGATGAACTGCTAAGCGAGGTTGCTTAATTTATGGATGGCAAAGAAATTGCAGATATTTTAGTAAAAAAGCTATTAGAATTAAATTTTATCATACATAGATATAATTCATATACTACAAGTTCAATTTACCTTAAATTGGATTATGGGCTTTCCTGTGGTATTCGTATTGCGGACCATCAAGGAAAGAAAAAATACTCATATAGATTTAATTTAATAAAAGATTATAAAGGTAATAAGGTTGTCTATAAAGATAACCTTATTTGCTATTTTTATGACTTTAAAGAACTTGATAATGTGATAATAGCTGTGCAAAATGAAAAGAAAGAAAAATTAAATAAATACGGATTAGAAAACTATAAAAAATACATGGAAAAACAATCTCAATCAGACTTATACAATAGATTTAAAAAAATGGAGG
>CAZYYT010000124.1:2602-5095 GCA_964651775.1 uncultured Oscillospiraceae bacterium
TCAATTGTAATAAAATTCCAGGAGAGTGGCGTAATAATAAAAAAATGGAGGTTTAAAAATGAATGGATTTGATAGGTTACGAGAAATGTTAAAGGAATGGACTGAAAAACACGAGGATAGTATGGCATTTGAACAAACAGTAAATTATTTATTAGGAAGAAAAGAATTAGAATCAAAATATCTTAATGAAGAGAAAACATTAGATGGTTTGAATGATTTTATTAAACAAAAGGGTAACAGACATTTGCTAGAAGGATGGTGTTACATAACTAATGAAGTTGTTTATGCTTGGGCAGTTATGTACTTTTCATTGCCTAATGCTTTCTTAAAAATAACAACTAAAACAAATACCCAAAATAATAATAAGAACAAAGAGACTTCAACTAAAAATAATGTTGTTTCGTTGGAAAAAGCAAAACAAAAAATCAAAAAGAAAAAAGAAACTAATCAAATATCTATTTTTGGAGGTGTTGCACAATGAAGCAAGAGGACATTGATGTTATGATGCAAGAAATTGATAGAAAATGCAAATTACCAAAACACTGGAACGAATTTATAGATAAACAAACAAATAAATTTCATTATATTATAAAAGATGTAAAACAAAAAAATTGTTATTGTACTAATTGTAAACACAATTTTTACAATACAAAAGTAAGAGTTTCAAAATATTTTGCTTGTCCAAACTGCAAAAAGATCTTTTATGTAGTTAGTAAAAACAATCAATATATACAAAGTTTTAAAAAGTCCGTTAATTTAGTACAAAAAATTAATAAAAATATTATTACAAGAGTTTTTGAAATAGAAACATTTTACAATGATAAGACTAATCAAATGGAAAATGATATTGAAGAATACTGCAGGATTATACCTGGCAAGGGTAAATTTTTAAGTGATTCTGTATGGTTTTACTTAGGATATATGGGAATATATCACTATTCTTCAGGAACTCTTGGATGGCGAAAATATAGTGGTTGTAGATATTTTAGTGATTATGAAGCGTATCCATTTAATCAAAATAAGCTAATTAAAAATACAAAATTTCAGTATGCACCAATTAAAGAGTTTTGTTCAAAATTTTGGAGATACAACTTTATTGATGCAATAGAACTCGCAGCATATGAAAGTTTTGAAATATTATGGAATATGAAATTATACAACTTATGTTTTGATGCTAAAAATCTTAATAAAAATGGTAGTTTTTATAAAAGATTTGGATTATCAAAAGATTATCTTAAATTTATGCAAGACAATGACATTGATTATAAAGATTTAAAGTTATTACAATTATTTAAAAAGAAAGATTTTACATTATTAGAAAAGTGTCATAGTAGCAATATTAATGACATTAAATTTTTATATAAAAATGGAATATTAGATAACTTCCTAGACTCAGGAACCAATATATATTCAGGCGATATAAACATACTTAAAGAAATAAGCAATTTTATACCACTAAAAAAATTAAATAATTATCCAACAGGAATGAATAATTTGAATATATATAAAGATTATCTTGTAATGTCTAAAAAATTAGCATTAAATTATATATCTAAAAAGGATTTATTTCCAAGAAATTTAGTTGCAAGGCACGACAAATTACAGTCAAGAATCAAATTAGAAGAAAATAAAACTACACAGTTTGGAGCTTATTTAAGATATTTGGAATTATCTAAATATTTATATGAAAATGAAAAATATATTATTTTTCCAGCTACAAGTGCAGATGATTTAAAAGAAGAAGGCAGGCAACAAGGTAATTGTGTAGGTAATATGTATCTTTTACCTTATGCAGAAGGCAAAACCGATATATATTTTATAAGAAAATTAAATAATATTACAAAGTCATTTATAACACTAGAATTTAAAAATAATGCTGTTATTCAAAAAGAATTGCCACATCATAGTATAGATTTTTCAAAAGAACAATTAGATTTTATTGACAACTGGCGTCAGTATAGAGATTTCATAGATAAGAAAGAAAAATATTATGCTAGATTAAAACAAAACTCTATAAGATATGATTTGAAACAGCTAGTTGCATAGAAGGAGGAATTAAAAAAATGGAAAATAATTTTGATAGAAAGTCAAAAGCTAAAGAAATATTTAATAAAGTAGTTCAAGGAGTTCAAGAAATTGTAGATGATGGAGAATATAGAAAATATTTGAAATTTCAAAAGAATTTCACAAAATATAGTTTTAACAATACTGTTTTAATATATATGCAATTTCCTAATGCTACAAGAGTTGCTGGCAAAAAAGCTTGGAAAGATTTAGGTAGAGAACTAATCGAAGATGCACAGAAAATACAAATCACTGCTGGTATGCCAAAAAATGGGCAAAAAGAGGTCAAAAAAATGGTAGATGGTAAAGAAGTTAAAGGTGACTTAACGAATTATAAATTACAAAAATTCATTCGTTCGAACCAAGGTACATCTTATAACCAACGTCCAATCGTAAAAATAGGCGACCGTGTTAAACCACGTGAGATTT
>CAZYYT010000124.1:5105-6319 GCA_964651775.1 uncultured Oscillospiraceae bacterium
AATAATAAAATACAATTATATGGCATATAGAAGCGTATATGTGTATGATATTTCTCAAACAATTGGAGATGATATCCCTCTGCAATGTAGAACAATAAATAATAACAATATGTCATACTTTTATGAGAAATTAAAAAATTTCAGTAAATTTCCAATATATGAAAAAAAACTAGAAGGTAGTTTACATGGATATTATAGTCCAAGTAAAAATATTATTGTAATAAACAATTCATTATCTGAAGATGATAAAGTAGCAGTTTTATTGCATGAACTTGCACATGGGCTATATGATGACTTTGATTATAAAACAGATAAGAAATTGTCAGAAATTTTTGTTGAATCTATTGCCTTTATAGTTGCGGACTACTTTGGACTAGATACCTCACTTTGCAGTTTTAATTATATAACAAAATATGCTAATGGAGATCCAAAAATTGTAATAGAGCTTGGAACAAAAGTACAAAAATGTGCTAATCAATTTATTAAAGATTTAGAGAATTTTGAAATGCAAGAATTAGAACTTGCAGCTTAGAAAGAAATTTATAAAAATAAAAGTAAATTAAAAATAAAGGAGAAAAATTATGAAAGAAGTAGAATATTTTATTACAAGAGAAAGAGTTTTACCAACTCAAAAAAACAACAATATGTTTTACTATGAACTAAGACATTACGATAATGATGATAGAAAGTATGTTATCGAAAGTGAACGCGTAATTGTTAATTTTTATGGAACACTTATTACTAACAAAGAAATATTAAATTATAGAGAATTTATAGATGCCAAAGACTTTTTTAAAGAAAATATTGTTGAGGAGAATGAGTTGTTAAACCCATTTGAAGGAGTAAATTAGTATGGAAATAAATAAAGAAAAATGCAATGCTTGGTGTGATATGCTAATGGCTTTAATAAAGATGACAAAGGAATTAAACAGAAATGACGCCAAATATATAAAAGCAATGTTTTCAATAGCTTTTGGAAACTTAGAATTAGAAGAACTAGAAAATTCAAATAAAAAAGGAATTGGAGAGTAATATTATGATTATTAAATATAAAATTAATAAATACATAACAGAAACAACTCAACTAGAAATAACAGATTTAAAAAATGTATTTCTAAAAGGGAAAAATCCATATGATGGACTAGATACTTACTTTGGAATATGGACTACTAAAAATCATCTAATAATTGCAACTTTAATAATTACTGCTATAT
>CAZYYT010000125.1:0-6289 GCA_964651775.1 uncultured Oscillospiraceae bacterium
ACCTACACCAGGGATATAGCTTGTAACTTCGATACCGTTTGAAAGTCTTACTCTGGCAATCTTACGAAGAGCTGAGTTAGGCTTCTTAGGTGTCTGAGTCTTAACGTTTGTACAAACGCCACGCTTCTGCGGTGAACTCTGGTCAGTTGAGGCTTTCTTTATGGAATTAAGTCCTTTCTGAAGTGCGGGAGCAGTTGATTTAACAACAGATGTTTCCCTGCCTTTTCTGACAAGCTGGTTAAATGTTGGCATGATTTCACCTCCAATAAAAAATTGTGTGCGAATAGTGTTTTTAAGCATTCTTAGGCATAGTAACCTACTATCACGCATAATCACTACATTACTATAACAAACGAGGATGTAAATGTCAAGCATTTTTTTATTTTCTTTTATGATAGAAAATCTCTAGAAAAACTTTATTTTAATAAGAACAGAAAGATGCGTCAGTGTGACAAGGAGGATTTTGTTTTACCCTCTCCTTTATAACAATACCTTTTATGTGTCTACAAAAAACTGCGCTTTATAAATAGAACAAAGGCATGACTTCTTAACAAATCATGCCCTTTAATATACTTTATGATATTAACTCAAAATCTACATTTGGTGTTTCTTCATTATATATCCTATCAAAAATATCAAGCATTGTTTATCAGTATTCCTTAAGATCATCTTCCATGGTATTATAACCATATATTTTTACTTTTATTTCTTCCACTGCAACTTAATATACCTTATGATATTAACTAAAACGAATTTAGATTGAATTTAATCTTTTTATTGAATTAAAAAGTTTTTTAAGATATAATACTTATCAAATAATAAAAGGAAAATACGTGGATTTAGAATCACTTTAAAGATTCCACGCAAATCTTGAATAAGGGTGATAATATGAAAAAATTTTTAACGTTCGGCGAAGTCTTGTGGGATTGCTTTGGTGACGAAAAGCACATTGGCGGTGCTCCCTATAATTTTGCGGCACACTGTGCTTTAAAGGGGATAAACTCAGGGCTTATCTCCGCAGTGGGGGAAGACCCCCTTGGAAAAGCAACGCTTGATTGTCTTAAAAAATGTGGGGTTGACATAAATTTTATGAAAATTGATAAAAGTCATCAAACAGGTCGCACAGATGTTACAATGAATAATGGTTTCCCAAGCTATAATGTTGTCACAGACGTGGCCTATGACCATATAGAGCTGTCAGACGATGACATTGTTGCCATAAAAAATTACTCCCCCGACTGCTTTTATTTTGGCAATCTTATTCAAAGAAGTGAAGTTTCTCAAGTTTCTCTTTTAAGAATTTTAGAAAAGGTAAGTATCCCGACAATTTTTTGTGATGTCAACATACGAAAAGATTGCTTTACCGACTCTTCACTATCGATATGTTTTAAATACTGCAATATTCTTAAGATAAGCAGAGAGGATATTGATTATTTAAAGGACTTTGGCTTTATCCCAAAGGATATTTTAGATATTTATGAAATCCCACCGTATTTTGCAAAAAAATATAGTCAATTAAAGCTAATTATAGTCACAATGGATAGCGAAGGCGCTTTTATATACGATTGCAGTGAAAAGGAAATAATTAACGTGAAATCCATTAAGACTGACGTTGTATCCTCTGTGGGTGCAGGTGATGCATTTAGTGCGGGATTTATTTCAAGCTACTTAAATGGTGGCGACCATAAAAACTCACTTGATGAGGCAACGAAACTGGCGTCATATGTTCTAAAATTTAAAGAAGCTGTGCCGGGTATTTAATGGATTTTTGGGTATGAAACAATGCATATTTCTATCCCCTAATAAAAGGGAGATGTTTAATTGTTTTTAAACATCTCCTTTTATTATTTATAGTTCGTTTGTTTTATTCCATGTTGGGAAAAGCTCTCTCCACACATCACTATGTGCTTCGCAATCAAAATAGTGAGAAAATAGCTGGTATGTATCCTCATCATCTTCCATTTTGTATCCCGAAATTGCGTTTTTATATTGATCATAAACGGATTCACAGAAACTGTGCCAGCCCTCTCTCCACTTTCCATCTTGCATCGATTTACTTCTTTCCCAAAGTGCATCAAGTATTTCTTTTTTTGTCTTTTCGTCTGCAACGTCAATGCCATCCTCTGTTGACATCACAGGCACAAACTCAAGGTCAATACCTTTTTTTGTTATATCAAGCATTGCAAGAAGTCCATCGTTCCAACCATCTCTGTCAAGATATTTAATAAAGTGAAAGTTACCCTGCCCATACATAATATGCGCGTCCTCAAACTTTTCGTAGCATCCTACACAGTGGCTGTGCTGACAGAAGATTGCATCTGCACCGCACTTTACCATTTCGTGGCATGCCTTAACAAGTCTTGGTGACGGATAACGGCAAAATTCTTTTCCGCCGTGATAGATTACAATAACATAATCTGCACTTTTCTTTGCCTCACGGATATCGTCCATTGTTTCAAACTCATCAAATGGTCTTGCGCCCATTCTGTTTTCTGTTGCATAAGAATATTCATGCTCACAAACATCAATGATTGTGATTGTAACGCCATCCTTAACCATTGTAAGGTTTTTACGTGAATCGTTGTAGTTATCACCAAAGCCTGTATAATTAAGGTTTGCTTTCTCAAGCTCAAAAAGCGTGTCTTTAGCACCCTCAACACCAAAGTCAAAAATATGGTTATTTGAAAGTGCGCAATCTGTTACACCTGCTTTTTTAAGTGTTTCGGCAGTCTGTTTAGGCGCCTTTAAATTAGGGCCGAATTTTTTTATTCTGTTATCACTGTCTGTAAGCGCACATTCAAGGTTAACAAGTACCCTATCAGCAGTTTTAAAATAATCTATTACACTATTAAACGCTGCCTTTTCATTAGCTGATTCAAAATTTTCCCATGACGCATCTGTTATGCAAATATCTCCACCAATTGCAAGCTTCATATTTGTTTCCTCTTTTCGTTAGGTAAATTACTGTAATTATAGCACCCTTTTTTGTTGTGGTCAACATATTTAGCCTTGGAATTGTCAATATTTTACCTTTTTGTCTCAATTAAGATATTTATATTATTTTTCTTCTTGTATAGTTAACAGACCCTACTATTTCCCATAATTTCTATTATAGCTAAACAAATAGTCAATCACATTTTTCACTACAAATATGTTATTTATCTAAAAGCATAAACGAAGATGGAAAAACTATTTTTAAGATTTATATCTTATGGCAAATTTGCAAACACAAAAAAAATAACCCGCCGATTACAGGGCGGGTTAAAATTTTATTATTCGTGTTTGATTCCACTTGAGCCAATGTTTTCAAGTAATTCATTAAAAGCATCTGTGTAATCTTCACCTGCAGGTTCAACCTCAATATCACGATACCTCGGCACACCTGTTCCGGCAGGAATAAGCTTACCGATAATAACATTTTCCTTAAGACCAACAAGTGGGTCAATCTTACCCTTGATTGCTGCGTCTGTAAGAACACGTGTTGTTTCCTGGAAGGAAGCAGCTGAAAGGAATGAATCTGTTGCAAGAGCAGCCTTAGTAATACCAAGAAGCATTTCTTCACCGACAGGAGGATTCTTACCCTCTGCCTTCATTCTCTCTACAATATCACCAAACTTGATTCTTTCTTCTGTTTCACCAACAAGATAATTACTGTCGCCCTGCTCTTCAATCTTTACCTTGCGCATCATCTGACGAACAATAACCTCGATATGCTTATCTGCAATATCAACGGCCTGCTGACGATAAACCTTCTGTACTTCCTTAACAAGGTATTCTTGAACTGCAAGAAGACCTTTAATTCTGTGAATGTCGTGCGGATTAACACTACCTGTTGTAAGCTCGTCACCGGCCACAAGCACATCACCATCATTAACTCTGAGATTTGAACCATAAGGAATAAGATATGTTTCAGCCATACCGTCTTCACTTGCTATCATAACCTCTGTCTTTGATTTAGCACGATTAATTGTAACAGTACCAGCGATATCTGTAACAATCGCAACGCCCTTGGGCTTTCTAGCTTCGAAAAGTTCTTCGACACGAGGAAGGCCCTGTGTGATATCGTCACCGGCAACACCACCGGTATGGAATGTTCTCATCGTAAGCTGAGTACCGGGTTCACCGATTGACTGAGCTGCGATAATACCAACTGCCTCACCGACGTTTACAAGGTCACCACGAGATGCAAGGTTTGCACCATAACAGTGTGCACAAACACCAATCTTTGCGTGACAATTAAGCACGCTTCTGATTTTAACTGTCTTAATGCCTGCGTTTACTACCTTCTTCGCAGTAGCCTTATCCATAAGTGTATTTTCGGGAACAATTATTTCACCTGTTTCAGGATGAACAATGTTGTCGCAGTTTACGCGGCCTGTAAGACGCTCTTCAAGTGACTCGATAACGTCCTTACCATCAACAATTTCTGAAACATTAATACCCTCATGAGTATGACAGTCAAACTCACGAATGATAACATCCTGTGAAACGTCAACAAGACGACGTGTAAGGTAACCAGAGTCAGCTGTACGAAGCGCTGTATCCGCAAGACCTTTACGCGCACCGTGAGTTGAAATGAAGTATTCGAGAATATTAAGACCTTCACGGAATGAAGCTCTAATCGGCACTTCCACTGTACGGCCCTGTGTGTTAGCCATAAGACCACGCATACCTGCGAGCTGACGAATCTGATTGATACTACCACGAGCACCTGATGTTGCCATCATGTAAATCGGGTTGTACTTATCAAGATTATCCATAAGTGCCTTTGTAATCTTATCGTTAGCGCTCTGCCAGGTTTGTATAACCTTTCTGTAACGCTCTTCATTAGTTACAAGACCCTTTCTATAAAGCTTTGTAATCTTCTCAACCTCTTCTTCAGCAATTGCAAGATTTTCAGCCTTAGTTCCGGGGATTTCCATATCGCTTACGCTGATTGTAATAGCACCGATTGTTGAGAACTTGTAGCCAAGTGCCTTAACATCATCAAGAACTGTAGCAGTTGTTGTTGTGTCGTGAACACGAATACAGCTGTCAACTATTTTACCAAGTGCCTTTTTATCAGCAAGGAATGCAATCTCAAGCTCAAACGTATTGTCAGGATTTGATCTGTCAACAAAACCAAGATCCTGAGGAATAACCTCGTTAAAAATAAGACGACCAACGGTAACCTGTACAATCTTATCCTTGACTTCACCATCGATTACCTTTTCAAGACGAACGAAAACCGGTGCATGAAGACCAACATCCTTAGCATCATATGCCATCATAGCTTCTTCAACAGAGCTGAAGTACTTACCTTCACCGATTTCACCTTCGAAGCAGCCTACGCCCTTATCAGTAAATTCAGCGGGTTTCTTTCCATTTTCCTCTAGCTCACGATTTACTTTATCTACAGTGCCATAGTACCTGTAAATCTTACCAACCTCAAGTGATGAGTCACCTGCATTGGTAATCTTAACTTCCCTCGGCTTTTCAATTGTAAGATAGTAGCTACCAAGTACCATATCCTGTGTAGGAACAGTTACAGGGCGGCCATCCTGAGGCTTAAGAAGGTTATTTGCGCTAAGCATAAGGAACCTTGCCTCTGCCTGCGCTTCGGGTGAAAGCGGAACGTGAACAGCCATCTGGTCACCGTCGAAGTCAGCGTTAAATGCTGTACATACAAGGGGATGAAGTCTTATTGCTCTACCTTCAACCAAAATCGGCTCAAACGCCTGAATACCAAGTCTATGAAGGGTTGGTGCACGGTTAAGAAGTACGGGGTGCTCTTTAATAACGCCTTCAAGCACATCCCAAACCTCTACCTTAGCGCGCTCAACCATTCTCTTTGCACTCTTAATATTGTGTGCACTACCATTTTCCACAAGGCGCTTCATTACAAAGGGCTTGAAGAGCTCAAGCGCCATTTCCTTGGGAAGACCGCACTGATACATCTTAAGTGAAGGACCAACTACGATAACGCTACGACCTGAATAGTCAACACGCTTACCAAGAAGGTTCTGTCTAAAGCGACCCTGCTTACCTTTAAGCATATCTGAAAGTGACTTAAGTGCACGATTGCTAGGTCCTGTTACGGGCCTACCGCGTCTACCGTTGTCTATAAGTGCGTCAACAGCCTCCTGAAGCATTCTCTTCTCATTTCTCACGATAATATCGGGAGCGCCGAGTTCAAGAAGTCTCTTAAGACGGTTGTTTCTGTTAATAACCCTACGATATAGGTCATTAAGGTCACTTGTTGCAAATCTGCCACCATCGAGCTGTACCATAGGACGAAGCTCCGGAGGGA
>CAZYYT010000126.1:0-6249 GCA_964651775.1 uncultured Oscillospiraceae bacterium
GGATTTATTTAACTTTTAAATTACGGAGTACGTGATTGTGGCTTGCCCCCTGAAGTTCCCTCGAAAGAGGGAACATTTTTTGTTTATAACGTATATTCCCAGTATTTATAAGGGTTTAAGCGATTACAATAAATTAATAAAAAGGCAAAAATAGATACAAATTTACATACGGTCTTGCGTACCTGAGAATTGGCGATTTTTGAGGACCAGGTGGAAGAGAGCAAAAAAATGAATTTTTGTTACTAAAAATAAATGAATTTTAAATTTTTGTAATCAAAAATTACGGAATAACCGTAATTCTATGATATAATTATAACTAGAAGTAATGGAAGTGATTTTATGCCAACAAAAAAATTAACGCAATCAAAAAATACAAAAAATGATGAGTTTTATACTCAATTTTCAGAAATTCAGAGAGAAATTAATGCATATGTAGAATATAATCCTAATGTTTTTAAAGATAAAACAATTTTATTACCTTGTGATGATCCTGAATGGAGTAATTTTACAAAATTTTTTGCACAAAATTTTGAAAGATTTGGTTTAAAGAAGTTGATTAGTACAAGTTATTCAATTGAAAATAAAACAAAAAAATATAATATACCATATCAACTTACTTTATTTGAAAGTGAATCTCCAAAATTTAATGAAGAAAAAAGTAAAAAAAATGGAAAAATATTTATTCTGGACAGAGATAAAAACAAATCCGGCAAAATAGATATTGATGATTTGGAATGGGATTATTTAAAAGGCGATGGAGATTTCAAGTCAGATGAAGTAAAAAAACTACGTGATGAATCAGATATAATTATAACAAACCCACCTTTTAGTTTATTTAGAGAGTTTGTTTCGTGGATATTTGAAGCAAAGAAACAGTTTATTATTATGGGAAATAAGAATGCTATTTCATACAGAGAAATTTTCCCATATTTAATGAATAATAAAATGTGGGTTGGATCTTCATCACTTAATGGTGGTAGATGGATGATAATGCCAGATGGAATTACTGTAGAAAGCAAGAGTGCTAAAAAAAATGAATATGGTCAAACGCTAGTTAATATTGCTGGAGTGTGCTGGTTTACAAATGTTGAGCACGGAAAAAGACATCAACCATTACAATTAATGACGATGGAAGATAATCTTAGATTTAGTAAGCATACAGAAATTAAAACTAACGGATATATAAAATATGATAATTATAATGCAATAGATGTACCATATGTAGATGCTATTCCTAAAAACTATTTTGGTGTTATGGGTGTACCAATAACATTTATGGATAAATATAACCCAGAACAGTTTAGAATAATAGCTTTAGGTAATTCAAGAGAAAATTTCACTCCAAATAAGGATTATAAAAACCCAAAAAAAATATTAAAAAATGGAAATATAGTCAATGGTGGCGCAATAAATTGCGTTTTAGCTATTAATGTAAAAGAAAAACCTAATGATATCTACTATATAAGTGATAATAGCGATTTTTTGATAGCACCTTACGCTAGAATTTTAATTGAACCCATAAATTTAAATGAGGAGGAGTAATATGAGAACAACATTAAAAACGGATTTAACTGTAAAAGATATTAATGAAGGATTTGTATACAATGAATATGAAGGTAAAGGACTCTTTGGATGGGGAGGAAAACTTACAATTCAGCCTGAGTATCAAAGAAATTATATTTATGCTGATGGAAAAAAGGATGTATCAGTAATAGATTCTTTATTAAAAGAATATCCGTTAGGATTATTGTATTTTGTTAAAGTTGGAGAAGATAAATATGAGATATTAGATGGGCAACAAAGAGTAACAAGTTTTGGTAGATATATAACTGGAAAGTTTGCAATTAAAGATCGTAATGGGATGGAACAGTATTTTGACGGATTATCGAGTGACCAACAGAAAAAGATATTAAATGCTCCGTTAACAATATATATTTGTGAAGGTGAAGAATCAGAAATAAAAGAATGGTTTAAAACCATTAATATTGTTGGAGTTCCATTAAATAACCAAGAATTACTAAATGCAATTTATTCTGGACCATTTGTAACATTAGCACGCGAAGAATTTTCAAATTCAAATAATGCTAACATACAAAAATGGGAAGCTTATATAAAAGGAACAGTTAATAGACAAGATTTTCTTGCTACTGCATTAGATTGGGTAAGTAAAGGTAATGTTGATAAATATATGAGTCAACATAGATTTGATACTAATATAAATGAGTTGAAGACTTATTTTAATACAATTATTACATGGGTTTCAACAGTATTTAAAGATGTGAAATCTGATATGAAGGGGCTTGAATGGGGAAGGTTATATGAAACATATCACAGTTACTCATATGACCCAAACAAAGTGTCAGAAAAATTATGTGAATTATATGCAGATCTACAGGTACAAGACACTAAGGGAATTTGTGAATATATATTAGGTGGTTGTAAGGATACTAGATTATTAAATATTAGAGTATTTGATGATAATACAAAAAGAGTTGTTTATGAAAAACAAACTCAAAATGCCAAATCTAAAGGAATAAGTAATTGCCCGTTATGTGCTTTAGGACATGATAATACAAAAGATAAGATATGGGAACTAAAAGAAATGGATGCTGATCATGTAACAGCGTGGAGTAAAGGTGGCGCAACAGATATAGATAACTGCCAAATGTTATGTCAAACACATAATAGAGCAAAAGGAAATAAATAAAAAAACGTAAACTCTTGAAAAAATATTTATATGTAGTATAATAATCAATTAATCAGTGATATAATATAATAGAATAGGGTGATTATATGATAGAAAAAAATTATGCTTTTTTTAAAAAAGATGAAAAAAAATTAAAAAAAGATTATCCGGATGAATATATTTTGATATGCAATGAAGAAGTTGTTTATCATGATAAAGATTTTGAAAAAGTTGTTGAATATGCAAAAAGCTTAGAAGCAGGAACATATATTATTCAACAGTGTTCTTTGATAGAAGCAAAATATATTCAAACATATCATACAAGGGTGGCTTTTAAGTAGTGGATTTTGCAGCATTTACATATGATCCTAAAACTAGAGTAAATGTTTTAGTAACACCTGTTAAACTAATAATTGACATAAATATTAATCCTGATTATAAAGAAGAAAAAAAAGAATATAAGGCAATATGGGATACTGGAGCTACAAATAGTGTAATATCAGAAGAATTAGCTTTACGATTAAATTTAACACCTAATGGAATTGCTACTTGTAGTACTGCCAACGGAATGAAAGAGGCAAAAAAATATATAGTTAGCTTACATTTGTTAAATGGTGTCGAAGTGAGTGATGTCCATGTAACTGAAGGTACACTTCCCGGAATAGATTTTTTGATTGGAATGGATATAATAACATTAGGTGATTTTACTATTTCAAATGTTGACAATAAAACTACTTTTTCATTTAGAATTCCTTCTTGTAAAAGGATAGACTATGTAAAAGATTCAAGAGAAATGCAATTAGAAAATTTAAAAAAAGAATTAAAAAAACAAGAAAAAGAATTGATGAGAAACGGAAATGGACTATGTTCTTGTGGATCAAGAAGAAAATTTAGATTTTGTCATGGTAAAGAACAGATAAAGCAACTAAAAGACCAAATAGAAAAATTAGAAAAAATAAAGGCATAGTAATATGCTTTTTTTATATAAAAATTAATTGTTCTCTTTCTCTAGAAGAGAACGAAATTTTATGAAAATACTTATAATTATTGTTCTCCTGATGATTTCAATATATATTCAAGTATATTTTAGATACAAATTTAGATACAGGATTAAAGAATTACTATAAAATTTGCAATTATCAATCAAAATAATGCAATAAAAAGGCAAGATTTTGCTTTTTTATTACAAATAATTACAATTTTCTGGGCCCCCTGAAGAGGGCAAAAGCCTTATCTTTATTTATAACAAAGTTTTACCTACTTATAAATATTTTAAATATGATAATTTAAAAAAGTATATTATTTACAAATTATTATGTTTAATAAGAATATAGATAAAAGTTCTATTCATCAGTAGTTTTTTTAAAAAATATGCTATAATATTATTAATTAAATGCAGGGAGTATTTATATGGAAAAAAGAAATGGTAAGAATTATAAGAATAAAGAGATAGAAGAATGGAAAAATCAAGTATTATTATTTGATAAGTTATCTTTAAGTGAAGCACAGGATTTGTATAAAAAAGCAATTTCAACTTCTAATGAAACATTGAGAAAGTGTTATTTAGATAAAGTGATATTAGGAACTTTATATGTGGTAATAGATTATATTGAAATAAGTAATGTTCAATTGTTTTGTTCATCATTATATAATATTAATGATGTTATTAGTTCTTTTAATGAAAAATGGATTAAAGCAATTAAAAATGGAAGATTATTAAATGTTGATAAGCTTTCTTCAATAATTTCTAGTTCATTTTTATCTGAAGTATTTGATGATGTAACTGAAGAAAATATTAATTCATTTAAGTTATTTAAAATAGGAATACTAGACTTTACTGATTTATTAGTTAAATTAATAGAAAACAGGAATAATTATGATGATAATTGTTATAATAAATTTGTAATTGATTATTAAAACGAAAACTTTAGAGATATAAAAAATATTACTGAAGTAGAATATTATTTTTCCGTAAAGGTAATTGAAAAAATATATGAATATTTAGATTTTGATGAAAGGGATAATATAAAGCTTGCTAAAATTAGGGTTATGCATTATTTAAAACTTGCATTAAGAACTGGTGTTATGGAAAGTATATCTGATTCATTGATTGATCCGAAGAATATGGAAGATGAAATTATAAATAAACTTTTTGATGAATCATTTATTAAAGTTGTTGATTCAGCTATTAAAGATGATAGGAAAAGAAGTATAATTCATGATAGATTGGGACTTGATGACCAAGATGGTATGTTAACTAGTGAGATAGGAAAAAAATATAATTTTTCTGGGTCTTATGCCACTGATGTAATAAATAAAACTTTAGTGAAACTTAAAGATAATAAAAAAATAAACAAATATATAAAAATGTAAGGGTAGTTTTAATGATTAAATATGATAATGAATTAGTTTATAAATATATTAATGGTGAAGATATAGAAGATTATTCAATTGAAGAACTAGAAAATGATACAGATTTTATGATTAAAGTAATTGAGTTATCTGGTGATAGAAATATTTATAATTTGTGTTCTGAAAGTGTTAAACAATCTCATGATATGGTTATGTTTTTAATTTTAAAATATAAAAATGATATTGATTTTATTATTAAAGTTGCAGATAAATATTTACATAAAGTTGATGATTCAATTGAAAAAATGGAAGTTCTTATAACTATGTTTGATTTAACAAAGAAAAAAAATCAAGATAAAGCTTTGGACTATAAAATAATGACTAGTATGATTTTTTCTGGTACAAGAACAGATGTAGAAGTATCAAAAAGTATAGAAAAAAATGTAAATTTCGCTGATAGAATTGGTATGGGTTTTTTATATATGTTTGATTTATATAACTCAAGTGAAATTGTTACAAATTTTTTTGCAAGAAAAACTATTGATGCTATTTTTTTTGAATACGATATTGATTTTGAAAAATTATTGCATAGTGAATATAAAACTATAGATGAACTTAAATCTTATGGATTTAATAGATTTATGATTGATTTCATAAGAAATTATGATGAAATGCTAGCTTCATATGTAAGTACACACATAGAATTATTATCTGATTATAATGATAAACTAGTACAAATTATTAATAATTGGGAAATATTTAATAATTGTGAAGAGAGAATAAGATATGATAATATGATGGAACTAGTTCAAGAATACATGGATGATAGTGATAGTATACTGTCAGTAACTAGTATTTTATATTATATTGCAAGAGAAATGGGTATTGATAAAAAGCTTGCATATTATGATGGTTTATCAGAAGATGAATATGAAGATATGAAAAGAGAAATGAATTATTATGGAGAAAATGAAGATGAATCTATTGCATCAATAATTAATAGTTCTTTTCAAGAAAGAAAAATTTATAGTGATGTCAAAAAAATAATGATAAACGCAATAAATGGATATGAAGATTCTAATAAACCAAATAAAAGCAAAGGTGAAATAATACAAATAAAATAAAAGATGAAAAATTTGAAAAATGATAAAAAACACTGTTAAGATTTTTTGAAAATGTTACATTTTGATTATAAGATAGATAAGCAATAA
>CAZYYT010000127.1:0-6233 GCA_964651775.1 uncultured Oscillospiraceae bacterium
CATTTAAAAAAGGGTATTCCCCTTGCAAATCTTGCAATCCATAATAAAGCCGAGGTTTATGTAAGGAGTGTCTTAAGGAAAGGAAGTATAATGATGAAGGTTGTTCTTTTTAACGGAAGTCCAAAAACTAAAGGATGCACATACACTGCACTAGATTTAATTAAAACGCAACTTGAGAAAGATGGCATTGAAGCGGAGATTTTCCATGCAGGCAGTGCAACAAAGGGTTGTTTGGGTTGCGGTTACTGCACAAAAAACGGAAAATGCATAACCGATGACTGTGTAAACGAAGCGCTTAAGCTTATAGAAGAAGCCGACGGTGTTATTTTTGGCTCACCGGTACATTATGCATCAGCATCGGGTGCGATGACATCATTTCTTGACAGGCTTTTTTACGCCGGCGGGGAAAAGCTTTGCCAAAAGCCCTGTGCAGTGGCAGTTTCGTGCAGACGCGGGGGCTCTACCTCTGCGATAGATCAGCTTCTTAAATACCCTGAATTTATGCAGATGCCTATTGTAAGCGGCCAATATTGGCCGATGGTGCATGGAAACACCCCCGAAGAAGTTATGCAGGATGAAGAGGGTGTACAGGTGATGAGAACAATCGGCAAAAATATGGCGTGGATTCTTAAATGTATAGAGGCAGGAAAGGTGGCGGGCATCACCCAACCTGAAACAGAGCCAAAGATAAAAACGAATTATATCAGATAAGGAAGTATGAAGCGTGATAAATGAAAAATTTGAAGGCTTTAAAAATTATGTAAAAGGTAAAAGTATTTCTGTTGTAGGAATAGGTGTAAGTAACCTTCCACTTATAAAGCTTTTATGTAACTGTGGTGCATATGTTACTGCTTGTGATAAAAAAACAGAAATTGAACTTGGTGAAAAAGCCGACGAGTTAAAAAAACTTGGAGTAACCCTTTCTTGTGGTGAAGATTACCTTGAAAACATCGGCGGTGATTTAATCTTTAAAACACCGGGACTTAGGTTTGACCACCCTTCACTTCTTCGCGCAAAGGAAAAAGGAAGCATAATCACAAGTGAAATGGAAGTGTTTTTTGAGGTTTGCCCTGCAAAAATCATCGCCGTAACCGGTAGTGATGGGAAAACCACCACCACAACACTTATAAGTAAAATTCTTGAGGAAAGTGGCTATACCACCCATCTTGGGGGGAATATTGGCACACCACTTCTTTGTGATACAGATAAAATTGAAAAAGACGATATAGTCGTGGTGGAGCTTTCAAGCTTTCAGCTTCACACGATGACTAAAAGTGCAGACATTGCAGTCGTTACAAATATTACACCCAACCACCTTGACATGCACAAATCCTACGAAGAATATATTGACGCAAAGAAAAATGTCTACCTTCACCAAGATAGTGATGGCGTGCTTATCGTTAATAAAACAAATGATAAGTCCTTTGAGTGTAGGTGTGGTGCAAAAGGTGAGGTTAGGGTATTGGGGTACGATAGTGATTTAGCTGTCTATGCGGATGACACATCAATCTATGCCTTTGGGGAAAAAGTTCTTGATAGGAAAGACATTCGCCTCCCCGGTGAGCATAATGTACAAAACTACATGGCCGCTATCGCTGCAACATATAAGCTTGCATCTAAAGAGGCTATAGTTTCGGTTGCTAAAAATTTTGGTGGAGTAAATCACAGAATTGAATTTGTCCGTGAGCTTGACGGGGTTAAATACTACAACAGCTCTATAGATTCAAGCCCTAACAGAACAATAAATACACTTAATGTGTTTGACAAGGTTATACTTATTGCAGGTGGCAAGGATAAGGGCATTAGCTATGAATCTATTGGTGAGGCGATTGCAAAAAAGGTAAAGCATCTTGTTCTTATTGGCAAAACAAGTGATTTAATTAAAGCGTCACTTGATAATTATGTGAAAAAAGCAGGGATTGGCGCTGATATTAAAACAGATTTTTGTAAAAACTATGATGATGCAGTTTCTTGTGCAAGGAAAGCCGCTTTAAAAGGAGACATTGTCCTTCTTTCCAATGCGAGTACAAGTTTCGATATGTTCAATAATTTCGAAGAACGTGGCAATCTGTTTAAAAGTATAGTAAATAATCTAAAATAGGTGATTGTATGACGACGACAGAGTATCTTAAAATACTTGATGAAAAAAGTGGTGTAAGCGGAAATGAGGATAGCGTGCGCCACACAATAATAGGGCTTTTTGAAGGCTTTTGTGATGAAGTGCGTACCGATACAATAGGAAATGTCATAGGAAAGGTATATGGAAGTGTGCCATCAGCACCTTCTGTTATGATAGAAGCGCATATGGATGAGATTGGCCTTATGGTAAGCAATATCACTGACGAGGGTAGCCTTAAGTTTATTACTGTGGGTGGTTTTGACCCAAAGGTGCTTCCCGGAAGTGAGGTTACTGTCCACGCAAAAGAAAAGCTTTATGGTGTTATCGGAAGTACGCCCTACATTGAATCAAAAAAAGATGCCACACCCATTGACGAGCTTTGTGTTGATGTAGGATTTTTTACAAAAGAAAAAGCAATGAAGTGTGTTTGTGTTGGTGATAATATAACAATTAATACATCATTTACACAGCTTTTGGGTGATATGGTTGCAGGCAGATGCATAGATGACCGTGGCGGTCTTGCAATTATTATGCGCGTTATGGAAATGCTATCAAAGTACAAGCTTCAAAATGATGTGTACTTTGTTGCAACAGTCCAAGAGGAGGTTGGCCTTCGTGGTGCAAGGGTCGCTGCCCAGGGCATTAAGCCTGATATTGCCATTGCACTTGATGTTTGCCATGGAACAAGTTTAGGTGTAAGTGAGGATGCCTTCCCTTGTGGCAAAGGCCCCGTTATATCAATTGGGCCAAACCTTCACACAAAGCTTACCAAGAAAATGATTGCCCTTTCAAAAGAGCATAATATAAACCTTCAAAAAGAGGCTTGCGCCGGTGACACAGGCACTGATGCGTGGGAAATTCAGGCAGCAACAGGTGGTACAAAAACGGCGCTTCTTTCTGTTCCGCTAAGATATATGCATTCTAATTATGAGGTTTGCTCCGCAAATGACCTCGAGGATGCCGCAAAGCTTATTTCGATGTTACTTGTAAACTTAAAGGGTGGTGAAGATTTATGCTATTAAAGGAGTTATGCGCA
Source organism: uncultured Oscillospiraceae bacterium (assembly GCA_964651775.1). GTDB lineage: Bacteria > Bacillota > Clostridia > UMGS1883 > UMGS1883 > UMGS1883. The sequence goes on from CAZYYT010000127.1 coordinate 3,156, forward strand.
CTTTGTGGTCCTACAGGTTTTGAGGATAGCGTTCGTGAATTTATTATAAATCATTCACCCATAAGTGAATATACAATTGATTCAATCGGAAACCTTACCTTTCATAAAAAAGGCAGTGGCAAACGCGTCATGGTTTGTGCACATATGGATGAGGTTGGATTTATAATAACCGAAATAACGGAGGATGGTTTTTTAAAATTCAACACGCTTGGTGGTATAAACACAGCCGTTTTAAATGGTAAAAGGGTATATGTAGGTGAAGAAAAAACCCCGGGCATAATAAGTGCCAAGGCAATCCATCTGCAAGAAAAAGAAGATGCCAAAGTGCCTACCAAGGTTAAGGCACTTTCAATAGATATCGGTGCACAAAACAAGGAAGATGCTGAAAAGCACGTTGAAATAGGTGATTTTGCAGTTTTTGAAGAAAGTAATGTCTTGTTTGGTGAAGACCTTGTAAAAAGCAAAGCAATTGATGATCGCGCGGGGTGTGCAATACTTCTTGAGCTTATGAAAAAAGAATATGAAAGTGATATGTATTTTTGCTTCACAACGCAGGAGGAAGCAGGTATGCGTGGTGGCAAGGTGGCATCATATAATATAAATCCCGACATAGCGCTTGTTATTGATACCACAACCTGTGCCGATGTGTATAAAAGCAAGCCACACACACAGGTAACAAAACTTGGTGACGGACCTGCCCTTCCTTTGATGGATTATACCGCTATTTTTGATGAAAGGTATACACAATATATAAAATCAATAGCAAAAGGCAATAATATAGCGCTTCAGTTTAAGAAAACAACAGTAGGCGGCACAGATGCAGCCGCAATTCAAAAAAACGCTGATGGGGTAAAAACTGCGATACTTTCTATCCCATGTAGATACGCTCATTCACCGATAAGCGTGGCACATACTAAAGACATTGAAAATACACTTGCGCTTTCATATTTAGTTCTTCAAAACATTGAAAGGAGTGGTTTATGATGGAGCTTTTAAAAAAGCTTACAGGCTGCACTTCCCCTTCAGGGAGGGAGACCACAGTAAGAAAATTGATTGAGGATGAACTTTCTTCCTATGTTGACGAAGTATATACCGATACGCTTGGCAATTTAATCTGCCATAAAAAAGGTAACGGTAAAAAACTTATGCTTGCAGCGCATATGGACGAAATCGGATTTTTTGTTTCTTTTATTGATGATAAAGGATTTTTACGCTTTTCATCTGTCGGGGCACAATCACCATACAACTGTATAAACACCAGAGTTCGTTTTACAAATGGCACTGAAGGTACAATATCATACGAAAGCAAGGAAGACCCTACCAAGGTTGGATTTGATAAAATGTATATAGACATCGGTGCCAGCTCTCGCGAGGAGGCTGAAAGGCTTGTATCTATAGGTGATATGGCAGTTTTTGTAGGTGTTTTGGTTATTTCGGGTGATAAAATAATATCTAAAGCACTTGATGATAGAGCAGGCTGCTACGCAATAATAAGTGCAATAAAGGCAATATCTTCTACTCCAAATGATATCTATGCAGTGTTTACTGTTCAGGAGGAGGTTGGCCTTCGTGGTGCTAAAACTGCGACAAACAAAATTATGCCCGATATGGCAATCGCAATTGATGTTTCAAACGGAAGTGATACACCGGAGGCCAAGGCAAACAATGTATCCCTCGGAAATGGCCCTGCTATAAAATGCATGGATAAGTCATATATTATTCACCCCGCTACAAGACGCTTTTTAATCGATTGTGCAAACGATGGTGCAATCCCCTTTCAGCTTCTTGCTTCAGCTGTAGGTGGTACGGATACGGGTGCAATTCATCTTAGCGGAAGCGGTGTGCCTGCGGCCACTGTTTCTATCCCGACGCGCTACATCCACTCTCCGGGTGAGGTTATTTCACAAACAGACCTCCAAAACACTGTTTTGTTTGTTAAAAAATTGTTAAAAACAGATATTCAAAAATATCTTTAATTAAAAAAGTACAAATTTCACATAGAAATTTGTACTTTTTTTAGCTTTATCCATAATATTATTTTAGGTGATAATTATGAAAAGTTATATGTTTAAAGGAATTATTTTTGTTTCTGTGGTTGGTACACTGCTTCATTTTGCATACGGATGGTCGGGCGAAAGCTTTCTTGTTGGGCTTTTTACGCCTATTAATGAATCCACTTGGGAACATATGAAGCTGATTTTCTTTGTATATTACTTTTTTATGGGCAGAAGGCTAAAAGACGAGTTTCCCTGCATAGGCTCTTCAATGGCGTTAGGCACGATTTTCGGTACATTTTTAATCCCTGTACTTTTCTATACATATACAGGAATATTGGGCTATAATATCATGCTTTTTGATATACTTACCTTTTACATCTCAGTTATTTCAGCTTTTTATATTACATATATAAATACACTAAGCTGCAAGGCAGACAAATACAAAAACTTGCTTTTTCTTTTAGTATGCTTATTAGCGGTTTCCTTTGTTATTTTTACTATTTCCCCGCCTGAAATGGCATTGTTTGTAAGCCCATAATAAATGATACTTTGATGAATTTAACTGAAACTTATTGTGTATTCACAAAAACAAGTATTAAAAATAAATACTAAATTCGTTTTGACTTGCATCATCAAAGTTTGCGGCACAAGCGGTGGAGGGCATAACCCCCGCAAAATATAAAGTAGAGAAAAACCCCTGATAACATTAAAAAAGATATTTTGCCGAAGGCGCGCGCGCGCAAAAGGTTGGTAGTGAGTAAATCGACGTAAAACGGCACGCTTGCAAGCCGTTAGTCGATAAGCACGTGACCTTTTGCGAAAGAGGAGCAGCGACGACGCGCATGAGAAATGCCCACTCATTTGAGTGGGCATTTTGATAACAGCGAAGTCCGCTGCGACGTGGCACCATCTATGGGAATCGAACCCATATCTAGCCCTTAGGAGGGGCTTATTCTATCCGTTGAACTAAGACGGCTTAAGAGTATAAATTTACCGCCCTTAAAAAAGGGCGGTAAATTGCTTTTACTGGTTTACAGCTTTTTTAACCACCTGGACACCCTTATAATAACCACACTTTTTG
>CAZYYT010000128.1:0-6145 GCA_964651775.1 uncultured Oscillospiraceae bacterium
TCTGTTTGCTATGCTATTTTTTATTCTGTATTAAACTCTAAATGTTTCAACCTTTACACCTCAAAATTGTTGTAATACAGTTAAATTATTCTGCTTTTTCATTAGTAGGCTGTGTGGTTGAAATTTGTTTTGCAGCTTCCTGACGTACATCTGCACGAGCCTTTCTTATAATTGACTGAGCCTTCGTAAGCTTAGCATCAGTATCGGCAAATAGCGAATCAACATACTGTCTTGCGCCCATTCTAAGCTCTTTAGAGTTTTTCTGTGCTGCAACAACAATCTGATTTGCCTGCTCGTAAGCTTTCTTAGTAATTTCATGCTCACTAATCATTTTTTCAGTCTTAAGCTTTGCATTATTAATTATTTCATCAGCTTCAGACTGCGCCTCTGCAAGAATACGCTTTCTATCTTCTTTGATTAATCTTGCCTGCTTCATATCTTCAGGAAGACTTAATCTAAGCTTTTCAATTTCTTCAAGAAGCTCTTCCTTATCAACAAAGGCACGATTTAGAAGCGGAATATTTTTAGCCTGCTCCACTCTATCTTCCAAAAGGTCAATAATTTGTAAAATTTCCATTTCCATTACGATATACCCCCTATTTTTGTTTTAATATCATTAATAATTTCTTTTGGAACCATTTCCGAAATGTCCCCGTTATAACGCGCTATCTCTTTGACTATACTTGAACTTAAGTACATATATCTACTATTTGTAATTAAAAACACAGTTTCAATTTCAGGTGCTAAACGCTTATTTATAAGTGCCATTTGAAACTCATACTCAAAGTCACTTAACGCACGCAGACCTTTAACAATAAATTTTGCGTTCTTTTCTCTAGCACAATCAGCAAGAAGCCCAGTAAAGCTTTCCACCTTTACATTATTCACATCTTTTATTGTACGTTTAATCATATCTATTCTTTCATCAATTGTAAATAATGAGTCTTTTGAACTATTAGAAAGAATACTAACATAAACAACATCAAATAAAGTGCTTGCCCTTTTAATTATATCCAAGTGTCCGTATGTGACTGGGTCAAAGCTACCGGGAATAATTGCAATGTTCATACGCTACCTCTTTTCAATACACTGACACCCACTCTACCATATTTCTTTTCTTTAAGAATCTCAAAGAAATCTCCAAAATCAGGTTTTGAAGAAAAATCCCACTCTGTAACAATTAAACCATCATCAGAAAGGATATTATTTACAGAAATTTCTTCAAGAATTTTTTTATACATATTTGATGCATATGGTGGGTCAAGAAATACGATATCAAACTTTTTGTCGCAATTTCTAATATATTTTAAAACGTCACCGAAATAAACAAATGAATAATCACTTATTTTTCCATTTTGAAGATTTTTATAAATGCAATTTATTGCTTTTGTATCTGAATCAGCAAAAACACAAAATGAAGCGCCACGACTTAATGCTTCAATCCCAAGTGCACCAGAGCCTGCAAACGCATCAAGCACTATTGAATCATTTATATATGGGGTAAGCATACTAAATACCGCCTCTTTAACTCTGTCAAGTGTTGGCCTTGTATCTTCCCCATCGGGAGCATATAATTTTAATCCTCTGATTTTTCCGGACACAACTCTCACAAAATCCTCCGAAAATAAATTCCTTCTCTTATATTTTGAAAAGGAATAAAATATGTACATTTATATTTTACATCATATAGTTTAATTGGTCAATAGATATAAAACATTTACCAAAAATTACTATATAAATTATGAAATATAACACTCTATATATTGTACACCACATAAACATAAATGTCAAACTTTTTAAACATTTTATAGATTATGTTTTATATGTTTTCTTCATTTTTCCATATAAGAGCAGCACCAATAATGCCTGCATCATTATTTAATTCTGCAATTTTAATTATAGTTTGTTTAATGCTGTTTCTAGCAAATGAATATAACTGAATATTACTTTGTATCGGCTCTATTACACGCATACCTGCATTACTTATACCACCACCGATACACACAACCTCCGGCTGAAGCATATTTATAATATTTATAACACCTTCGGATAGATAGTAAGTGTATGAGCGAATAACGTCTTTTGCGGCCTTATCTCTTGCACGAAAAGCAGTTGTTCCGTTTACATTAGAAATCTTGCCTTTGGCAACCTTCCACATATCGCTGTCGGGGTTCTTTTTCATTCTTTCTTTTGTAAGCTTTACAAGTGCAGTAGCTGAAGCATATGCCTCTAAACAACCCCTGCGACCACAGGTGCATTTGTTTCCACTCATCATAATAGACATATGTCCAAGCTCACCACCGTTATTGTAGGCTCCCCTTATCATTTTGCCATCAATAATTATTCCGCCCCCTACACCGGTACCTAAAGTAAGCATAACAAGATTTTTACAATTTCTACCGCAGCCTGCTAAAAATTCACCCCATGCGGCAGCATTTGCATCGTTTTCCAGATACACTTTTTTATTAAGCTTTTCGGAAATATAGCTGACCATAGGCGCATCATTAAGTGTCGGAAGATTATTGCAAAATCCTGTGCTTCCTTTTTCGTAATTGATTGCACCGGGACTACCAATTCCAACACAACCAATATCCTGCATTTTAAGGCCACTATTATATACTGCATCGATCGCGCACTGAACCATATCATCAAATATCTCTTTATAATCTCGTTGACCTAGTGTTTTACGTGAAGCTCGTCCATATATTACTCCATACTCATCTACAACAGCAGTGGCTATGTTTGTGCCACCTAAATCTATTCCAATAAAATATTTCGGTGGATTTGAAGCAATAAGCACTGTTGCCTCCCCTTTTATGCTATATTTTCCAAGCCCTGCGGGGATAAACAATGAATTGCCTTTTGAAATGTCTTCTGTAAAGTCATTACACTTTACACTTATATTTCCATCTACAACAATAATCGCCTGATAGCTTTCCTTGAAAGATTCAAGCTGCGATTCGCCATTTATTTTAAGCTCTTTAACCTGAAAATATTCACAACTGCCAACAAGTCTTGTTTTGTCGGAACAATCTGGGATAGCGCGTGGTGTAATTACATCTAAAAATGAAGCTTTCACACCTTTTTCGATATGAAGTTCGCGAGGTTTTCCGTTTTTGTCACGTCTGTCAAAATCATAAAGGCGGTATGTAACATTTGAATTCTGCTGGATTTCAGCAATAAGATTACCTTTTCCTATAGCGTGAATTGTTCCTGCATCAACAAAAAACACCTTTTCTTTTGATGAAGGAACACTGTTTAGTAAATTAGTTACTGTGTTGTTCTTTATGGCATTTTTAAGTGCATCTATACTTGTTTTATTTTTTAAACCATATATAATTTCCGCGTTTTGGTCAGCTTCCATCACGTACCACATTTCAGTTTTGCCATTTTGGTTTTCCCACTGTTTTGCCTGCTCATTATTAGGATGAACTTGAACACTTAGACTGTCTGAAGCATCAATAAGCTTAATAAGAATGGGAAGCTCATCCCCTGCCCTATTTGTACCAAGACACTCAGGAAATCTTTTTATATACTCTTTTAGTGATAAGCCGTCAAACTCACCGCCTGTTATATAGCTTGGGCCATCATCATGACAGCTTACCTCCCAACTTTCTGCGACAGGATTTACATCCGTTTCTTTTCCATATTCATCGCGAAGGCGTGTGCCTCCCCATATATAATCTTTACAAGTGCTTTTAAGTATAAGTGGTTTCATATGCATGCTCCTAAAATTTGATACGATTAGTATATCATTTTTTTTATACTATTGCAATAAAAAAACAGTGTATTGTCAAAAATACACTGTTTATATTTACAGGCGTAATTCCTGCTCTGTATTCTATTTATTTATTGTATCTTTCGCTCCTACTTATTACTTTCATTTCAAACTGCTCTGTACTGATTGACACTTAATGGATTAGCTCCGCCTTCGTAGTTAGGGTCATCTCTTTGTACAGGGTCATCTTCCCATCCACAAACAGGGCATATCTCATAGCTGTCCTTCTCTGTAAAGTGGTGCTTGCCACAAACCGGGCATATTGTTAAATCTTCCATATCTGTTGCTCCTTTTATTGAAGGTTACAGTATCATTTTCAAGAAATATTATGATTTTTTTCATATTTCACATCGTTTTATAATTCAGAAGTTTGCTGTGAACCTTGCGATACTTTTCAATTCTATCATAATCTTTCTGTGTAGGATCTTGAAGCCTGCTTACATCCATATTGTGCTCAAGGTCCTTTATCTTAACAGCTATGGCTATAGGGTCTTTTGCGACTCTGTCTACATATTTTTCGTAGCTATCGTTTTCTTTTTTAGTAATAACGACAATAGACCGGCACAGTCTTTCAGGGATGCCTTTTTCAATAAGTTCTTCAACAGTGATTTCGGTATCTTCCAAAATATCGTGTAATAACGCAACTACCTTTTCATCATCATTATTACAATTCAAAGCAACTGTCATAGGATGCAGAAAATAAGGTTTACCAGCTTTGTCTACTTGTCCTTTATGATAATTATAGCAAAGTTCAATTGCTTGCTTTATCAACTATGCCACCCCTTTTTCGGTACCATTCAGAGCCATAACCTTCCTTGAAAATTACAATGCAAATGAGGAAAGTTCAGTTTTACACCCTTCCCAAAAGAACCTCTTTTTCGTACTTTTCAACTTCAGCAAACCATTCTAAATCGTTTGCTGATACGCCACATTCTTTACAATATTCTTCCCATATTTCACTGAAAGGAAGGGTTTTAAGCTGTTCCTGAACAACCATAAGCTTTGTCATATTGTTTTCCTTTTGAAGCTTCTGCATATCTTCAACCGGTGCACAAAGTGCAAACAAAAGAGCTTTCTGCCAGCTTCTGAAACCAACTGTCCACGCTGAAATTCTGTTAATGCTTGCATCAAAGTAGTCAAGCGCCATAAACACTCTATCGATAGCGTTGTTATAAACTATTTCTTTAGCAATTTCGCGTGTTTCATCATCAAATAAAACAACGTGGTCAGAGTCCCAACGAACAGGTCTTGTAATATGTAATGCAATTTCATCAAAGAATGTTAAAAGTGCAGAAATTTTATCAGAAACAAATTCTGTAGGATGATAATGACCATTATCCATAAGAGGAAGGCATCCTTCATGTGTTGCAGCGAATGATAAACCAAATTCAGAGCTTCCTGTTGTATATGATTCAACACCTATACCGAATACCTTTGACTCTACACATGGCTTAACAAGTGCTTTATCAAAAGGCTCTGATAAGATTTCTTCGATTGACTCTTTATAGAACTTTCTTGGTGAAAGTCTATCGGCAGGAATATCCTTGTAACCGTCACCTGTCCAGATGTTCATTACGCAAGGAACACCTGTTTCTTCAGCGAAATACTGTGAAATGCGGATACATGCCTTACCGTGGTTAATCCAGAAACGACGTGTTTCTTCATCAGGGCTTGAAAGTGTAAGGCCATCCTTAACCTTTTCGTGAGAGAAGAAGGTAGGATTAAAATCAATACCCATACCTCTTTCCTTTGCAAATTCCACCCATTTTTTAAAGTGCTTGGGCTCAATAGCATCACGGTCTATATATTCGCCATTTTCAAATATTGCATAGCAAGCATGTAAATTAAGCTTTTTTGCGCCGGGGCAAAGGCTTATAACCTTATCCATATCTGCCATAAGCTCAGCGGGTGTTCTTGCCTGACCGGGATAGTTACCCGTTGTCTGAATGCCACCTGAAAGGGGACCGTCGTGGTCAAAGCCCTTTACGTCGTCACCCTGCCAACAATGAATTGATACAGGAATGTTTTTTAATTTAGCAATTGCAGCATCTGTATCTATACCAAGTGCTGCGTAGCGTTCTTTTGCATTTACGTAGCTCATACATATCCTCCTAAAATTATTCGTTAATTATAATACTTAATGCAGCCTCATGCTCTGTGCTGGGAACTAAAAGTTCAAAGCAGTCACACTGTGCATTGTCATTATTTGACCTAATTGGTCTTAACATAACTATAATATTATTGCTTTCAATTATATTTTTATACTTTTCAGCAATATCTTTATTTTGCGCCATATAAACTGACGTCCACATAAAATGACCTCCTGCCATTTTTTTAAATACTTGACTATAATACACTATTCTTAAG
>CAZYYT010000129.1:0-6127 GCA_964651775.1 uncultured Oscillospiraceae bacterium
AAAAAATAGTTGGTTGACTAATTACCCTAACTTCACTTTTTCATTTAACCAAAAAATGAAAAAAAGGATGATTTAGGTGCAAACAAAAAGAGAAAAGCCATACTTTATTGTTCGTGAAAGCGGTGAAATTGCAAAATCATGGATTAAGGCAGGCGCACACTACAAAGAATATAAAGAAGAAAATAATAGCTTTATTGATGACAACAATAAAGTTACTTGTGATATAACAAGCTTTGGTGCAGTTACAAAGCAGAAAACCACAGTAACAAACACCTCTAATGGTGAAATAAAGCTTAACCACGTAAGCTCAGCCTATGTTGGAGGCATAGGTAAGGGTGGACTTACACCTTGGTTTAATAAAGAAAGGTTTCTGGTTCACTACTGCTATAGTACATGGCAGGGTGAAGGTCAGTGGAGATCGGACACCCTATCAAATCTTGGACTTTTCCGTGCATCAAATCATATTTGTGCAAATGTAGTACGCTTTAGCTCGGTGGGTAGCCAAAGTACATCTATTTTGTATCCGCTTATTTTTATAGAAGATAAGGAACAAGGTAGAACCCATTTTTTTGAGATTGAGTCAGGCGGAAACTGGTATATAGAAATTGGATGTGAGGGCTTTGATGAAAATGCAACACTTTATGTTGAGATGAACTCTGCCTTTTATAACCATGATGGTTGGCATAAAGCACTTTCACCAAATGAAAGTTTTACTGCTACACCTACAATCTTTGGCACAGTTGACGGTAACATTGAAAAAGCAGTCAAAGAGCTTGTAAAATATAAGCGCAAAACATCAAAAGCAGATATGGGGTATCCGCACGTTTGCTTTAATGATTATATGAATTGTCTTTGGGCAATGCCTAACGATAAAAAGCTTATCCCACTTATTGATAAAGCTGCTGAGGTTGGCTGTGAATTATTTTGCATAGATGCAGGATGGTATGTAAGTGATGGTGAACGTCTTGGCCTTGGTGATTGGATTATTGATGATTCACTTTTTGGTAGCTATAATCTTGAAGGGATTATCAACTACATAAAAAATAAGGGTATGAAACCCGGTGTATGGCTTGAAATAGACAGTGTTGACCCAGCCGGTGAATTTGCAAAGGAATACGCTGATTGTCTTATTAAAAGGGATGGAGTATTTGCAGGTAGTGGTGACAGATACCTTCTTGATTTTAGAAAAGAAAAGGCAAGAGGATATATAATGGGCTTGTTTGACAAGCTTTACGCTATGGGTGTGCGCTTTGTTAAAAACGACTATAACCAAACATCGGGCATAGGCTATGATGGTGATAAAACTTTTGGGGAAGAGCTACGCGAAAGCCTTGACGCACTCTACAGCTTTATTGATGAGGTGCAAGAAAAATATCCTGACTTTATGATTGAAAACTGTGGCAGCGGTGGTATGCGCGCTGATGGTGCAATTATGCCACACTTTGAGCTATTCAGCACAAGTGACCAGGAGTATTACTATAACAACCCATCAATCGTATCAGGTCTTTCTGCCTGTGTACAGCCTGAAAAATGTGGAATATGGTCTTTCCCTTATCCGCTTTTATATGAGGACAGAAAAACGGATGATTTTAGTACCTTCTTTACAGGTGAAAATGCTAAAAAGTACGAAGATGGTGAAGAAACTGCATTTAATATGATAAATGCTATGTTTGGTACAATGTACCTTTCAGGTCATATAGAATATGCAGATGAAAGAAATACATGCCTTATAAAGGATGCAATCAAGCTTTATAAGAAAAACCGTGAAATCGTAAAAAACGGATACCCAATTTACCCAAATACAATGTTTAGAATCGACGAAAACGGTTTTTATGCTTATGGGCTTGAAGATGATGAAAAAATCCTTCTTGCACTTTGGCAGATTGATTCGAAGGAAAATGTTAAAACCTTTGATTTATCAAGTTATGTGGGTGATAGCGCAACTGCAAAGCTTGTTTATCCAAGCATGCCCACAGCGTATAATTTTGTGAACAACAGGCTTAGCGTAAAGCTTGATAATAAATATTCTGCAAGATTATTTGAAATAAAGAAAGAAGGATGAATGATGTGGATATAAATATTAAAGACTATGGTGCAGTTGGTAACGGAAAAATCCTTAACACCGAAATCATACAAAAATGCGTAGATATCTGTTCAGAAAATTTTGGCGGTAGGGTTATAATTGATGGTGGCATTTTTATGACGGGGAAAATCTTTATGCGTGATAATGTTGAACTTCACATCACTTCAAGCGGTATACTTTTAGGATCACCAAATTGTGAGGATTTTCCTGAAAGCACGCCTGAGGAGGCTTCTCACATAAAAACAGAAAATCTTCCCAGATGGCGTAACGGATGCATTATTTTTGCAAACGAATGTAAGAACATATCAATAACAGGTATGGGCACAATTGATTGCAATGGAAAAAACTTTGTCGAACCACAGCCGGATGAAGATGAGGGCTGGATATTTAAAAGAATACAAAAGCCAACACCACCAAGGGCAGTGTTTTTTACAGGGTGTACAAATGTAAATATAATGGATATTACTATGGTTAATCAGCCGGCAGGCTGGTCATATTGGATACATGACTGTGACTATGTTACATTTGACAGGTGCAAAATAATTGCAGATGTGAATTACCCCAATAACGACGGAATTCACGTAAATTGCAGCAGAAATGTTAACATTTCAAATTGCAATATAACTTGTGGTGATGACTGTATTGTTATTCGTGCAAATAGTGTTTCACTTAAGGAAAATAAGGTATGCGAAAAGGTTACAATTACAAACTGTAATTTAACAAGTTATTCTGCAGGAATAAGAATTGGTTGGATGAATGATGGTGTTATAAAAAATTGCTCCTTTTCAAATATCGTTATCACAGATACATCTAACGGAATAAGCATTTCTTTCCCTTATCTTGATAAATCCCTTCCAAAGACACTTGATAACATTTATATCGCAGATATTGGAAGAGAACATACACACGTTGAAAACCTTATATTTTCAAATATCATAATGGATAAAATAAGTTGTTCACCCATTCTTGCAGTCGTAGATCCGCGAGATGATGTTACGATTGAAAAGATAAAAAGTATTTATTTTTCAAATGTAAGGGCAACATCAATAATACTACCAAAATTTATAGGTAAAGATAATGCCCCACTTGAAAGATTTGTCTTTACAGATTGTTTATTTGAGCTTTTACCTTTAGATGCAATTAAAAATCTTAAGCATCATGGGGCGGGTTCACCATCAGAAGAAGCGCTTGAAACGAGAATGATTATGAATATGAAAAATACAAAGGATTTTGTGTTTAACAATACATCAATTTCTACAATATAATTATGCTAAATGGGTTTATATAGGGTATATTGTATGAAAAAGGAAAACTTTGTTGACAGGTTTATGCTCAAGTGGTAGAATAATAAGCGTTTGCTTACATGGGCAAACGCTTATTATTTTAATCTTTGTCAGGGGGATTGGCAGCAGGGCTGCGCACATCATGAAAACATTTGAACCGAAAATTTTACAAATTTTTAAGGAGTACAACAAAAAATACTTTATAAGCGACTTAATCGCAGGTATTATTGATGCAATTATTGCGCTTCCACTTTTTCTATAGCGCTTGCAATCGCATCGGGTGTATCCCCCGAAAAGGGACTTTACACTGCAATTATTGCAGGCTTTGTAATTTCATTTTTAGGTGGTAGCAAGGTGAGTATATCTGGCCTCACAGCGGCATTTGCAACAATTGTTGCAGGTGTAGTATCACAGTTTGGTACAAGTGGCCTTGTAGCGGCAACCATAATGGCAGGCTTAATTCTTATTATAATGGGTCTTTGCAAAATTGGTGTGCTAATAAAGTACATACCTTATACAATCACGACAGGCTTTACATCAGGTATTGCAATTACTATTATTATCGGTCAACTTAAGGATTTTTTTGGTCTTACATTTCCTGAGGGGACACACGCTGTAGAAACAATGGAAAAGATGGAGACTATAATGGCATCATTTTCAACAATAAATATTCAAAGTGTTATAGTGGGCATAATTGCGCTTGCAATTTTAATTATATGGCCTAAAATATGCAAAAAAATTCCCGGCTCACTTATTGTTGTTATTGTGGGAATTGTAATTGTCAAGGCCTTTAATATGAATGTAAACACGATTGGTGATTTGTACACAATTTCAAGAAGCCTTCCAGTGCCTTCTATCCTCAAATTTGATTTAGATGTTATTAGTGCTGTAATTCCAAGTGCATTTACAATAGCAATTTTAGCGGGTATTGAATCACTTCTTTCTTGCGTTGTGTCAGACTCAATGATTGGGGACAAGCACAATTCTAATACAGAACTTATCGCACAGGGTGTAGGTAATATTTTTTCGGGTATCTTTGGTGGCATTCCAGCAACAGGTGCAATTGCAAGAACCGCTGCAAATGTTAATAATGGCGGAAAGACACCCATTGCAGGTATTGTGCACGCAGTAGTACTTCTACTTATTCTTGTGGTGCTTATGCCATATGCAGCATGGATACCAATGCCTGTTATAGCGGCAATCCTCTTTATGGTAGCCTATAATATGAGTGAGTGGCGCCACTTTGTCCGGATATGCAAAACTGCACCGAAGAGTGATATTGCAGTTTTAATCCTTGCCTTTGTTTTAACAGTTGTGTTCGACCTTGTTGTTGCTATCGAGGTGGGCCTACTCATCGCAGTTGTTCTTTTTATGAAGAGGATGACCGATGTTACAGAAGTTCGCTCATGGAAAGAAGCACCTGAAGATAATGACAGATTGAAGGAAATCCCACCATATACAAATGTTGTGGAAATTAACGGACCTTTGTTTTTTGCAACCTCTGACAGAATCCTCGCCCTTTCGGTAAATGACAATGTTAGGGTTGTTATTATAAGAATGGGGAATATACCCATGCTTGATATTTCTGCACTTCGTTCACTTAAAACAATATATAACAGCTTTATTGAAAATGGTATTACTGTTCTTTTCTCACATATTAACGAGCAACCTATGAAGGTTATTAACAAATCAGGCTTCTACACCGAGGTAGGTGAAGAAAACTTCCTTTCTAATACTGATGAAGCTCTCGAAAAAGCAAAATCTCTAGTAGAATAATTATATTAGTGGTATTTGAAAATGGGATGTAATAGCCAATGTAAATAGTAATAATTTGAACTAATATTGTAAAAGCGTTTGATTTAGGAAAGTTTGACTAAAACTGTATAATCTTGTCAGTATTTAAACAAAATATATTGACAAAATACCAAATATATGGTATTATTTTGCATATACTTTTTTTAGCAAACTAGCCGAAAGGTTAGGACGCAAAGCATTAGTGCCTAAACGTTTTTCGTATGGTTGACTGGCTGCAACATTTTTTTGTTGTGGCCATTTTTATATGGGTGTGGTTTATTTCGTACCGTATAGTTTTTTGTATGTTCGTGTGACTGTCTTTATTTAATATAAAAAGAAAAGGCACAATTGAGCCTATTTAACGTAAGATAATTGACTTTAGCTAAAGTGAGGTGAAATTATTGAAAAGAGTGTTTGGATTTATTGCTTTAATTATAATTTTATCGTTTGCATCTAATGTAAATGCTTCGGATATCTACGTTGCAGGCAATCCGTCATTATACCCAATAGAATATTATGATGATAAAGAAGATAAATACGTAGGGATTGTACCTATGTTGTTGGATGAAATTTCAAAAGATACAGGCTATAAATTTACATATATTGAAAAAGGTAATAAAACCAAAGAGCTATCGGGTAATTATCATGTTAAAGTTGTTTCATCTTGTGCTGATCAAGAACTTTCTGGGCCTGATAAAATCCCAATATTGATCTTCCCTGATAATGGAAAAGAAAAAAAAGTATATTTTTCTTTTACTGACATTGCTGATGAAGAATTTAGAGGTAAATTCAAAAAAGCTTTTTCAGATATACCAAAAGATAAAATAACATCTCTTGCAATTGAAGTAAGTCAAAATAAAAACATTGTTAAAGTATCAATTAATATATGGATACTCATTGGCATAATTATTCTTTTGTTGATTTCAGCTGTTCTTAGTCTAGGAGAAAAAAATAAGTCATTAAAAAG
>CAZYYT010000130.1:0-6084 GCA_964651775.1 uncultured Oscillospiraceae bacterium
GTCCTGTGCAATACAGGCTCAATACCTTGGCTGCATAAAAATAGCGTAGCAGTCATAAAACTACTACGTTATAAAAAGTCTAACTTTTGGGGGTCACATCATTGGTTAGGTTCTTTTATTTTATGCCCTAAAAACTTCTTCAAAAAGGGGTTTAACGCATAGAAGTGAAAAACGACTTCTGCTCTTAATTAAGTAGAAGTCGTTTTGCTAGTTTCGAGTACTGTTATTGGTGGTAAATCCTTATTTAGTGCAACCTTTTTGTTGGTGTTGCTTAAAATATTTACAGAATTTTTTCAAGCCCACCGTAAAAAATAGATGCCATTCTATTCTATGTAAGCTGCCATAATTTCGGAATGCCCAGTGCCCTGCTAGTAAATCAATAAATACCGGAGAAACGGACACTTTGTTCTTATGTATTATACGGTTTACTATTGTTACAAATTCCGCTCTCGTCATTTTTTGATCGGGCTTGAAAGAGCCATCCGCATAACCTTTTATATATCCAAATTCTGTAAATTCTACAATAAATCCCTGAGCCCAATGTCCTTGTGTATCTGTGAATTTGTCGGTGCTGTTATTAACACTGAGTTTAAGAATAATTGACAGAATTTTTATAAATTCTGCTCTTGTCAAACTTTGCTCGCCCTTGAATGTACCATCTTCAAAACCGTTAATGATTCTGGCTGATACATAAGCATTGACTTCTCTTTCATATTCGTCCGTTACATCCAAAAATACATTGGCAATACTTGCATTTTCAAAATCAATCATATTTGACAGACTTTGTATTGTTTCGTACCTGCTGATATAATTGTCAGGTTTAAAGGTGCTGTCTTCATAACCTTGTATGTATCTTGCCTCATTTGCATTCTTTATGATTTCTGCATCTAAGTTTCTTATTTTGTATTGCCTTGTTGATACACTGCTTGTTCTGCCGTCTACTGTTGCAATATATTTAATAATCATATCATTTTCAACTATAATCGGCTTTGTGTACAAGGTGCTTGTAATTGTTGGCACAGACCCGTCCAGGGTGTAATAAATTTTCGCATCGCTTATGCTTGAATCAAGCGTAATCAAACTGTTTTTAGCGATTTCTCCACTTGCATAATTTGCTGAAGGTGCGGTCACATAACTGTTACCACCGGAACGTGAAAAGGTTTTGTAATATAGAGCATATTTTGAGAACTTCATTGTGTGGATAACGATAACATCATCCATAATTTCAAAATATTCGCCGTCAGCATTCGGTGTTGTAGTAAGCTGCTCTATCTGACCATCATGAATACGGCCTGCCAAGATATTTCCTTTGTTTTTCAAAAGCTCCGGAAGTGGAATGTAAACGATGATTCGTCTAGAAAGATCTGTGATTTCCTGCGGAGCGCTCGAGACGCTGTTTCTGGCTACGGTTTTGTATAAGCTTAAATCATAACAATCTGTCATATTCCAACTTGCTATGCTAAGTAAAGCTTTTTCCTCACTATCTGTAATTGTTTTTGCGGTAATTTTAAGTTCAATCGCATTGCCATCACCGATTGCATTGCTTATATCGCTATCATCAAATAGTTCATTGAGACCGTCCACTACATACCATCCGTTATCATCCTGCATTTCAATTTTGATGTTCAAATTTGCGGAATTTAGCATAATTGTGCCTGTATCCAGATCCTCGTCACCGACCATACATATGACCATTTTGGACTTGCCATCCTTGGTGATAACTAAATTATAGACTCCAAACGGAGCATTCGTTAACGTAAACATACCGAAAGCGTTGGTATATAATGGCCTTCTTGTGGGCGCGATTTGTGTTTTACCCTGCATTAAGCATATTTGCACATTTTCATTCGGTTCACCATTTTCATCAATCACATAACCTGATACATTGTATGTTACAGGCGCTGCGTATTCCAAAATGAACAAATAGGTGCTGTCACTTACCATATAATTGCTACTGCCTTTGTAGCGAACGCTGTATAAGTCGGGCTTCAGATTTTCTATGGATGCGGATGCACAATCCTGCCAAGTTTGTGCACCATAGACCTGATATTCCATATCAGTTGTCACACCTGAAATTGACCCAAAGCCGTTTTCTACCTGCACGTCGGTTTTTGTTACCTCAGGCGCCGGGCGCAGAGCTTTTGATATTACAACGTTCAATTCTGTTTGCGCAATAAGGGTATAATTTTCTGAATCATCACCTGTAAGCGCCTTGAATAGTCTGCCAACCGCATTTCTTTTACAGACCGCCGCTAAAGCGGTCTATTTTTTGTCTTTCTTTACTGGCTCTCCCGTAAACGGGTCTATATATTTCTTTAAACTTATTTGGTCTGTTGTACAATCCTCTTGCAACTGCTTTTTTATATATTCTTCTACCTTTTTCGCATTTTTTCCTACTGTATCAACATAATAACCTCTACACCAAAAATGTCTATTTCCATATTTATACTTCAAATTTGCATGTCTGTCAAAAATTATTAGTGAGCTTTTTCCTTTTAAATATCCCATGATTTCTGACACACTGTACTTTGGTGGTATTCTCACAAGCATTAACCTCACCTATAAAGGTCTTCTGGAATGCTATCTGCATAACATATCATTGTTGTTGATAAACATAACAAAAGATTTGTCATCATAAGCGCTTCGTATCCCTCAAAATCTGAATTATCTCCACGTGGAGGTAAATATCCTTCACAAAACACCCAATTCTTTTTCAATAGTAAATCCTACTTATTTAAACATCTTTGGAATAGCCTTATCATTATATTTTGTCATTCTTGTTGCACCATTTTCGCCAATAAGATAGCAATCCTCAACTCTGAATGAACCCCATTCCATTCCCTTAAAATATGCATCAATGCATATTGCCATATTCTTCTTAATAACTCTCTTATTGTCAACAGTAAAGGTTGGGGCTTCACACTCCAACATTCCTGTGCTGTGAAGGCTTCCATAAGGGCAATATTCTATGTAGCCATATTTTGTTAAGTATTCTGTATATGCATTTAAAACCACGTCACAAGGAACTCCGGGCTTCATTTTATCAGATGCGTAGTTTAGCGCATCATATGCACACATAACAGCATCCTTTATTTTCTGCGGAATTTCACCAAGCACTAACGGACTGCAAATAATACCATTGTAGCCTTCGTATGAAACACCTGCAGCAATATTTATAATCTCGTTCTCCTTAACTTGACGGAGCGTGTTTCTTGACATACTTATGTGTGAATTAACGTCACCCGTTGCAACCATTGGCGCGAATGACTGAACATAGCTTTCCGCTCCAAGCTTCATCATTTCGCCCTCAAACATACCACCGATATGACGTTCTGTCATACCGGCCTCTATTTTAGGAATAACTTTTTCAAACATCTGAGTTGTCATATCCCAGTTAGTTTTTAATATTTCAATTTCAGCAGGACTTTTAATAATCCTCTGCTCATAGTGTTCATCATCTAAATCAATTAACTCTGCATCCGCGAAAACAGTTGCTAATTTATTCATAATTATTGATGGGAAAATAAGTCTTCCAATATAACCTATTCTCTTCACACCCGGATTTTCTGCCTTAACAATTTTAAATAATTCTTCAAAATCAAGCTGTCCCTCTGTGTTATATTCAAAGCCGCTTACTTCACCAATTTCGGGTAAAATTGCAATTTTGCTCTTTTCAAGCTTATTTTGTAAAAGGCAATAGTCATATGATGCCTGACCTGAACAAACTGTTACATCCCCATTTAAAGGAATAATAATAGCAGAGCTTTCGTTTACAGGTGCAAAACCGCAATAATAACGAACAATACCTATCTCAAGTAAATTTGAAAAACCTACAACAAGGTCTATGCCCTTCTTTGACATAACCTTACGTAAGGCGTCCACCCTTTGTTGATACTCATTTGCTTCAATTGTTACATAATTCATAGTTTAAATCCCCTTTATTTTATTTTATTAATATATGCACATTATCTTCTAAACCATTATCTATTGCCATACTGTGAATATTTCGCAGTACCACCGTAATTTTTTACAATAAATTAAGACAATTATCATTGCTTTTCAGTATTTATCGGCGTAGCCCTCATCAATAAGAGTTTATAATACCGTGCGAGGATGCTACCCCAGCCTCATTTTCACTAATTTTTTCTGTTACTGTTGTTATCAAAGCTGTCACCCTCTTTTTTTCTGAAAGAGCTTGGCGTTTCACCAAAATATTTTTTAAAGAAAAAGTCAAAGTATTTAACCTCATCAAATCCAAGCGTGTATGAAATATCGGATATTGACATCGTAGTTTCTTTAAGCATACCTTTTACTTCTTCTGCTTTTAATTTGTTAAAATACGAAAACACAGTTTCACCTGTCTGTTCTTTAAATATTCTGCAAAGAAAAGAGCGTGAGCATTTCATTTTATCGCATATATCATTTAAAGACACCTTTTTACGAACATTTTCCTTTAAAAACGAAATAACAACATTTACAAAATCGGAATAGTAATTTTTATCACTAAGGAAAACAAGCTCATGATTTTTTAGACAAGAGAGCTGCCGCACAAGGCATATAATAAGATACTCAAGCTGTAACATAATCCCCTGCTTTCCACCGAAAATAGGAGATGAAACAAGCTCTAAAAGGTCTTTTTTATTTACTTTAAAGGTGTTTTTTGCCTCATAAATAATTCGATCTAAACAATATATTTGGTCTGTATCAAGATTAAAATTAACCATTGATAATGTTTCTAAAATGTTCGAGGTACTGTCGAAGCACACAACAAAAATCCTGTTTTGGTTGTCATTATCTGAAACATAATAATGCTTATGCTCAGGCGGAATTAACAAAAGCTGATTTTCAAAAAGCTCTATACGCTTTTCCTCAACATATACTACAACCTCACCCTTTTTAACATAACAAAGCTCCCAAAAATCGTGCGATTCTATGTAATTTTTATATTTACCTTCAAAATCTAAAAATTCAATTGCGGTAATGCCCTTTATATTTATAACATTAAAAATTTTATGTCTTAGATAGTCCTTCACAATCAGCTCACCCACCTTTTCCTTTATTCTAGCATATACCAAAATTAATGTAATGTAAATCCTATTTATTCTTTATTGTAATACCTAAATATTCTTTGAAAAATTCCGAAAAGATTCTTATTTTTCTGAATAGCGTTATTTCATTGACACTGATTTTTTTTTACTATATAATGGTGCTGAGGTGAGATAACTATGAATAATATTGGCGGAATGTATGGCAGAGAAAACAACTATTTTGAGAATATGCCGAGTGTATTTCGTAACTATATATGGATTGAGCTTATCGGCTTTGACAACCAAAAAAATGATTTTGGAATACAAACTTTTCTTAATAATTTAGGCTTTACACCAAAGGGAGTGCTGCTTCTTGTATCAAGTGTTGACATTATAAATCTTCACAAGGATACAGATGAGGAATACGAATTAAACCCTTATTTTTGCTCATATGTTGGGCATCCTTATAATGACGAGCGAGAAAGACAGGTATGGACAAATAAAAAGCTTAAATGCTTTGTACAAAAGCTTCGTGAGTTTGGGCTTGAAAGCTTTATAAGTATGTTTGATTATATGTGTCCCGAAAGAACTTTTAATCATCCGGAGATTGCAATAAACGCTCATAACAATGGAGAAGTTGACATAAGTAACTGGGTGTATATGACAAAACGTTTTGCAGACGGAAGCTTTTATGAGGATTTCTTTCTTGATGCCTCAATAAGGTTTTTAAAATACTACTCATTTGATGGCATACATCTTGCAGATGGTATATGCAGACCAAGACTTCCGCTTCAATGGTCGGATTTATCGGATGATATGCTTGAGCAGGCAGGAATACAAATACCTGACGGAGAGAATCGTGATACATACATTGCAAAAAATGCTAGGAAAAGATGGATTAATTTTTGCACCAAAAGATGGGGCGAATATTTCAAAAAGGTTGTGTGCGGTATACATAGTGAGGGCTTTAAGGTTACGGTAAACAGCACATGGACAAAGGATCCTATGGAGTCAATATATCGCTATGGTGTTGACTACTCATCGGTTGACACACTTC
>CAZYYT010000131.1:0-597 GCA_964651775.1 uncultured Oscillospiraceae bacterium
ATCATAAGTTGCTTTAGCTGATGCTACATCACTAATCATACTTTCTTCTAAAATAAGTCTATTATCGGTAAATCTTGCAGTTTCACAAACTGCCTCCTCGTGGCCTGAAAGTGCCCGAAAAGCACCAAATTGTGCGGCGCGCGCCACCCTTTCTGCCCTTATATGATTTTTAAGCTCAGGATGTGGTAGGTTAATTATATCATCATAATTATTCATGGTGCCCTCCAATTTGCTTGTTTCTATTAATTGTGGTTGCGCCTTCCTTAAGATTCATTCCCTTGATGACAGCATTTTTACCAAACTTCATCTTTATTCCAAGCATTGCCTTTTGAATGCTTTTTTCTCTTTTCAGCTTCTTTTTTTCTTCCTCAAGCTCCTCTAAATCAGTGAACATATCAATCTGCTGGGGGTAGCTTTTTTCCTCAAGCTCGCGCTCTTTAATTAAATTATTTGCCGTTATATTTACTTTCCTAACTAAAAGGTTTTTATCTGCAATTCTGTCAAAAACCTCCATTGCGCAATCCGATATAAGCCTTGTTGATGAGGTGTGGTTTTTTAGATTTCCCGTTCCGTGTGCGTGCTTAGGCACGCTTCTTC
>CAZYYT010000131.1:607-6060 GCA_964651775.1 uncultured Oscillospiraceae bacterium
ACGTCAATTGTGACTTCACCCTTATAGCTATGCTCACCCTTAAGGTTATCCGCATCGTAACCTATGGTAATTACAATCTGATTTGTGACAAGTCCCTTTTCTACCAAATCAAGCACCAAAAGCTCTGTCATTTCTTTTACTATCAGCCGTGTTTTTTCGTAGTTATAGGGACAGTGAAGCACCTGCCCGGAGCATATGCTTTTGTTTTCGGGCTTGTAGCTTCTTATATCGGAAATTGTACAAGGCTCCCACCCCCAAGCGTGGTCAATAAGAAACTCTGCATTAACACCAAACATTTTAAAAAGCCTGTTCTCACCATGTTCACTAAGTGAAAGGCGTGCAATTTGCCCCATTGTGGATATCCCTGCCGACTTAAGCTTACGGTAATATCCACCGCCAATTCTCCAAAAATCGGTGAGCGGGGTATGGTCCCAAAGCTCTTTTCGATAGCTTATTTCATCAAGCTCGGCAATGCGCACACCATCTTTATCCGCTTTTGTTTTCTTTGCGACAATATCCATTGCAACCTTTGCAAGATACATATTTGTGCCTATGCCTGCGGTGGCAGTTATGCCTGTTTCAAAAAGCACATTTCTTATAATGGTCATCGCAAGCTCACGCGCAGTTTTTTTGTAGGTAGCAAGGTAGTTTGTTATATCAATAAAAACCTCATCTATCGAATAAACGTGAATATCCTCGGGCGCAATATACTTTAAATATATCTCATAAATTTGAGTGCTGTACTTAATATAGTATGCCATCCTGGGCGGTGCAGTAATATAGGTAATTGCTAAGCTTTTATTTCTCATAAGCTCGGTATAATCACAAGACTCCCCCACAAGCTTTTTGTATGGTGCAACTGCCAGCCTTTGATTATTTGCATACCTAACTTTTTGTATAACTTCAAAAAGCCTTGGTCTTCCCGGAATCCCGAAGGATTTTAACGATGGGGAGACAGCAAGGCAAATTGTTTTTTCCGTTCTGCTATTGTCTGCAACGACAAGATTTGTTGTAAGTGCATCAAGCCCACGCTCAACGCATTCTACCGAGGCAAAAAACGATTTAAGGTCAATACAAAGATAAATCTTGTTTTCCACAATCGTTCACCCCCGAAATTTATAATAAATTCTTGTGATAATACTCTTCTATCATCTCTTTATTTTTCGTGTTAGGCATAATAGGTAGATATTTTTCAATATACTTTTTTAGTGCATTTTTATTTATGGGCTTGGGATTTTCACCGACAATAAAAAGGCTGTTCTTATATAAAATATTATCAAGATACTCTTTCTCAAGCTTGATCCCATGTGCAATATTTTTCCCAGGGACATCAAAAATATCATCAGTTCTTAAAAATTGAAGCACTTTTTGTGCAAAATTGTCCATGCAATCTATACCATCGGTTGTGGTAGCATCTGTTGCAAATAAAATTCTGTTTGAGTACCTACGGAAAATGTCGTACCATTTATCACGATAAAGTCTAAATCCCGTAAACATTTCCCAGCCCGGCGCAAGGTCAATCGTAACATTGGGGTATTTTTCAAAAAGAGTTACCATCTCATCAGGATGGTATGATTTAAAAAACGTGTGCGCAAGCATAACACGAAGCTTTGGGAAGCTATCTAAAAGTTTAAACGTAAACTCACAAATACGCTCGTAGCTTGGGTATTCTTCATCCCCCCCGTAGTACCAGCCCAAATCAATTGCTGACTGGGGGATTTTGTCTTTATCCCAAAAACGATCGGGGTCTGCACAGTGCCAACACATTGGGATATTGTATTTTTCGCAATATTCAAAGTATGGTAAAAAATCCTCAAGTCGTTTTTTCATATTGTGAAGCTTGAAGGAGTCGGGCTTAAATTCGCAGAATTTTATTCCATCAAAGCCTATTTCCATAAGCGCCCCAAGTTGGTCTGTAAACCTAAACTCTGAGGGGATTTTTTCACTTTCGGAAATTTTTGGGATATACATACAACCATGTGCAAAAACGGTTGGGTTTTCAAGCTTTGCTATGGCAGCAAGTATGCACTGATCCATTTCATAGCCATCCCAAAGGTCACTATTATTTGAGCAGCACATTATATCCAAAAAATCTATATTATTATTTTTTTGATACTGTCTAAGTGCATCAAAGGTATTTTCTCCATTAGGTAAAATCCATTGGCATATATGCATATGCGCATCAACAATTTTTTGTGCCATTTAATTTTCCTCAATGCATTTTTTTATGCATGAATATATTCTTTTCGCAATTTCTGCCATGCCCTTATCACCTGGGTGGACACTGACGCCTGAATGGTCAAAAAGGCCAATTGCCTTCATATCTTCTCTTTCGCCAAGGTCGTTAAGCTCAACTACGGGGTAGTTTCTTTCCTTGGCAATTTTTCTTATAACATCATCGACAGAGTCATTTTTCCAAAAGCATGTGGTCATAATAACTTTTGTTTTTTCGCTTGTCACAAAGTCGATAAGCTCTTTCATGTAGCCCGCTAAAGAAATGTCCATTCTTTCCTCTGTTATATTTTCACCAAGCCTGAAAACAAAGTAATCCGGATTAAAATCCTTTATATAACTATACTTTTGTGTAATATTATCCCTATAATTAACTTCCCAATGAGAGAGTTGGTCAACCTTCATATAGCAATCAAAGCCGTTATCTTCTAAAAGCTTTGAAAGCACATGAACATAATCATGGTCAATATCACTGGCCGCCATACCGCAAGGTGTTGTCCAACCAATTTCTTCTTTAATCCCATGAAACGTAATGGAATTTCCAACGACGGAAATCTTTATCTTCGCATTTTCGTTTCCAATAAAATATTTTCTGTCAGCAACGGGCACCTGATTTGTTGGTGCAACTGTATTTGCTTTTATAGCGTCACTCATTTTTTCACCTTTTAAATAAATTTTTTATTTTTCGATTGTTACCCTTTATGTCTTCTAAATAATAGGACACTAAATAGCCAAAGATTACTAAAAATACTGCTAAAATTCCCTTTGAAGCGCTTCCAATTTTGCAAGCATCTGTAAGCACATTTGGAATAATCGACAAAAACAAACCGAAGATTATTGAAAATGTAACTGTGTAAAAACGCCCTATCAAAAAGCTCATAATCATCGAAATTAAGAATGCACCAACTACAAGGCCAACACCTGCAGGGATTAAAATTTCAAAATTAAGCTCTGCGATGGAGCTTACATATAGCTCATAAAGTCCAAGCGCAGAAAGAATAACCGCACTGTCAACCCCCGGTATAATTGATGAGCCCGCAACCGCAATACCAAGCATTACACTTTGCACAAGACTGGGATTTTCAATTACCGGGAAAAGGCTTTTATTAAAAGAGAAAAGGAAAAGACCTAATATCACCGAAAAAGCAATCAAAGTATAATAATTTTTGTTAAATCCATTTTTCTTAACCTCTTTATAAAAAAGGGGAACTGTGCCAACAACAAGACCAAGAAATAAGTATCTTGTGCCAAACTCGTAGTTTTCAAGCATAAAGTCTACAACCTTACTAAAAAGAAGCACACCAACACCAAAGCCCAAAACAAGCGGTACCAAGAAGCAAAAATTCTTCTTAAAGTCTTTAAAGAGAGTTCCTATTGCATTTATTGCCTTTTCGTAAAGGCCCAAAATAATTAGCATTACGCTACCACTGAGCCCCGGTGCAATTCCACCGATGCCCACAATTATTCCCTTAAAAAAATCTACTAATGCTTTCAACTTATTTTCCCCTTCATTCCTCGAATTCTGCTTCCTCTTTTTCAATCACCTTTTTAGTTACGATAGCCGTCTTAACCTGAAGATTTTCAATTTCTGTAACCTTAATTGTCAAAAATTCAGTTTCAAGCTCAATACCCTCATCAGGAAGTGTTTCAAGTGTATGGAAGATAAGTCCGTTTAAGGTGTCATACTCTTCACTTGAAATGGATATATCAAGCGCCTCACAAACATCATCAAGTGATGCACCACCGCCGATTCTCCAGGTGTTTTCGGAAATAAGTTCTATGAAATCGTCCTCCTCCTCGGGCACGATATCCTCCACCAAATCACCAACCAATTCTTCAATAAGGTCTTTAATAGTTAGAATACCACTCATTCCACCATATTCGTCAAGCACAACTGCAAGACCAACTTTTTCTTTTTTCATATTTCTGAAAAGTACATCTGCTTTAAGTGTTTCCGGCACAAAATATGCCGGTGAAACGGCATTTGCCATAATGGATTCTCGTGATTTATCCTTAAGTCTAAAATATTTTTTTGTATTTAGAATACCAACAACCTGATCAGCAGTACCTTCACACACAGGATAATATGTATAACCTGTGCTTGAAATAGTTTCCTCCCAAGTCTCTTCATCATCCTCTGTATCAAGCATCTCAACATCTTTACGGTGTGTTATAATATCTTCAATTGCAAGGTTATCAAATTCAAACACATTTTGTATGAATTCTCTTTCCTCACTGTCAATAGTACCCTTTTCGTTGCCAACATCAACCATCATACGGATTTCTTCTTCCCCAACCTCGTCTGCCTGTGCATTCGGGTCGATTCCCATAGAGCGCAAAACTGCGTTTGTTGATATCGTAAGAAGGCTTACAATAGGTGCAAAAATCTTTGAAATACCACTGATAAGCCCTGAAATTCCAAGTGCAAGTTTTTCCGCCTTACGCATAGCAACCTGCTTTGGCACAAGCTCACCAAATACAAGCGTGAAGTATGAAAGCACAATCGTGATAATTACCACCGAAATTGTGTCGAGCACGTCCGTGGGGATTGCTACCCCAAGGCCGATGAGCCAACTGACAAGCACACCTGAGAAGTTTTCTGCCGCAAAAGCACTGCCCAAGAAGCCGGAAAGAGTTATAGCAACCTGAATTGTTGCCAAAAATCTTGCAGGCTGACTTGTTAGCTTAACAAGGCGCTGTGCGCGCTTATCCCCACTCGAAGCAAGCCTTGAAAGCTTCGTATCATTCATCGAAATTACCGCTATCTCGGCGCAGGCAAACACCGCATTAAGTGCTATAAGAAGCACCTGCAAGCCAAGCATTAAAATTATATCGTCCATCTTTAATCCTCCAAATATATAAAAAAAGCACAAAAAGACAAAGCAAAGCCTACAAACGCATGCAGGGGCTTCGCCTTGCCTTATTTAGTCTATAAAACAAAAACGGATTGTTAGTATTATCTCCTATACTATCGCCTTCGTCCATTTTCGTATTTACACCTCTTCCTTAACACTCCAACATTATTTAGACCTTAAGTCTAATTATGAGTAGATTGTACCATACTTATATTGCTTTGTCAATTTTTTTGTTAAAAATTAAGGACGTCTTTAAGGCAGCTTCACATAGGGTGTAATCGGTTTTGGCCTAAACTTTTAAGTTAATACTTCATCAAAAAATGGCGAAATACGATAGTATTACGCCATTTTTGTTCTTTGTCTTAA
>CAZYYT010000132.1:0-5837 GCA_964651775.1 uncultured Oscillospiraceae bacterium
TTGCCATATGTGACATAATGTACTCTTTCATTTCGTCTTCTGTCATTTCTTCTTTATCTTTAAGAATAACGCAGGCCATAATTTCCTCACCATACTGTTCATCAGGAATGCCGATAACCTGAACATCCTTTACCTTTTCATGTGTGTAGATAAATTCCTCTATTTCTTTTGGATATATGTTTTCACCACCGCGGATAATCATATCCTTAAGTCTACCTGTTATACGGAAGTTACCCTCGGGTGTTCTTTCTGCAAGGTCACCCGTATGAAGCCAGCCATTCTTATCAATTGCCGCTGCCGTTTCCTTTGGCATTTTGTAGTAGCCCTTCATAATGTTGTAGCCACGCGCAACAAACTCACCCGTTTGGTTATCGGGAAGGTCCAAACCTGTCTCAGGGTCTACAATTTTACATTCAATTTCCGGAAGTGCACCACCAACAGTGTTTACACGCACCTCGATAGAATCCTCAGTTGAACTCATTGTACATCCTGGCGAAGCCTCTGTCTGACCGTAAACAATGGTGATTTCCTTCATATTCATTTTTTCAACAACATCTTGCATAACCTTTACAGGACAAGGTGAGCCCGCCATAATACCTGTTCTTACATATGAAAAGTCTGTCTTTTCAAAATCCTTGTGTTCAAGCATTGCGATAAACATTGTTGGCACACCATGAAAACATGTTATTTTTTCTTGATTAATACAAGCGAGAGCTGATTTCGGTGAAAAGTACGGAAGTGGAAGGATTGTGCAACCGTGTGTCATTGTGGCTGTCATTGCAAGCACCATACCGAAGCAGTGAAACATTGGCACCTGAATCATCATTCTGTCAGCGGTCGATAAGTCCATTCTGTCACCGATACATTTACCATTGTTTACTATGTTATAGTGCGTAAGCATAACGCCTTTAGGAAAGCCCGTCGTACCTGATGTGTACTGCATATTACATACATCGTGCACATCAACATCAGCGGCCATCTGATACACTTTTTCCACTGGGATCTTTTCTCTCTTTTGAAGAGCCTGCTCCCAGGTAAGGCATCCCTTTTGCCTATATCCAACTGTGATTACATTACGAAGAAACGGAAGCCTTTTAGCATGAAGTGGCTCCCCTGCTTTTATAGTCTCAAGTTCAGGGCAAAGCTCCTGTACAATCTCTGCATAATGAGAATCACGAAATCCTTCAATTAAAATAAGCGTATGAGTATCCGATTGTTTAAGAAGATACTCTGCCTCATGAATTTTATATGCAGTATTTACAGTTACCAAAACTGCACCAATCTTAACTGTTGCCCAGAATGCTATATACCACTGTGGTACATTTGTTGCCCAAACCGCTACATGAGATCCTTTTTTAACACCCATTGCAACAAGTGTCCTTGCAAAATCATCAACATCATCACGAAACTGTGAGTATGTTCTTGTATAATCAAGTGTTGTATATTTAAAAGCATACTGATCGGGGAAAAGATTTACCATTGTGTCAAGCACCTGTGAAAAGGTTTTTGCCACAAGGTCATCCTTTTTCCAAACAAAATTGCCCGTCCCCCTCTTATTTGAATAAAGAACCTGATTTGCACGAGAAATGTTTTTATAGCGTGACATATATCCAACAAAATGCGGGAAGATGATATCTATATCGCTGATTTCGTCGCTCCACTCGGGTGCCCATTCTATAGACATAAATCCACGATAATTGGTTGAACGAAGGGCGTTTATAATTTCCTCAATGGGAAGATTACCCTCACCAATAAGGCAGTAAGCACCAGTTTCGTCAGAGTCCTTAACATGTATATGCTTTATAGATGCACCGAGGTTTTTAACGATTTCTTCTGCTTCTTCATTGTGATTTCTGTATGGGTAGTGTAAATCCCACAAAACACCAAGTGAATCCGTTGCAAAATCAGACAGAAAATCGGAGAGTTTTTTTGTATCAGAGTAAACCCCTGCAGTTTCAATCAAAATTTCAAGGTCTGTATTTTCTATTTTCTTAAGCGCTTTTCTCATAAATTCATTATCGATTTCACCTTTTATGGTACGAAATCTAATGTATTTGGAGTGGAGCTTTTTGGATACAAATATGCATTCGTCAAACTCTGCAAAGTTTTCCTCTTGTTTGCTATTATCAGAAACATCACCAATCATGTTGATGCAAGAGATACTAAGCTTATTTTTCACAAGTGTATGATAAAGTTCCGAAAGCTTTTCGGGATGAAATTCATCAGAATGAACATCATGAATTTCGATACCTGTGAAATGATACTCTTTCGCAATGCTTACCAAGTCGTTAAAGGAGTAATTATTCCAATAATTTGTTGAAAATGATAACTGCATTATATCTCCTCCTCAAAACAGATTTTATTAATAGCGCTTACATAAGCATTTATGCTTGCACCAACGATATCTGTGGATATACCACGGCCTGAATAAAGCTTTCCGCCACTGCGAAGCTTAACAAGTGCAGAGCCCATTGCTTCTCTGCCTTCTGTAACGGACTGAATTTGAAAATCATCAAGTTCAAAATGCATACCAACGCCCTGCTCAACCGCCATAAATGCTGCATCAATCGGGCCGTCACCCTTGCACAGACCAAAACAGATTTCTCCATCCTTGTAAAGTTCAACCTGTGCTGTTGCGGTAATGTGGTTACCGTTATTTATAACATAGCTCTTGATTGTATATGTAGGGGGTACCTGCATAGCAACTGATGCGATAATAGCATCAAGCTCTTTAAGTCCAACTGTTTTTTTGGCGGCAAGGTTTTTAAACTCCTCATATACTTTGATAATATCCTCTTCAGACAAATCATATCCAAGCTGTAAAACAGCATTTGTAACTGTTTTAATATCACTATCGGGTGCAAGTGAAAAATCACTAAAGCTTTCACCTTCAGCTCTTACAAAGTCACTGCTACCCTTGCCAAGCATTTTATCTATCTGTGCAACCGACTTTTCAAGTCTGGTCATATCAAGCTTTACTTTTGCATCAAGCACTTCACTTTTCGCTTTAAAAACATTTCCGATTGATTTAAGTGTGGGGCATTCTTTTCCCATACTTGTGGTTTTTATAAGCTGGGCCCCTGTATTGATACACGATATTGCACTTGCAGCACCCATATGAAGCATGTTTGAGCATTCAACACCGATTTTAACGTTCTTATAGCTTTGTGCGATTTCTTTTACAAACTGCTCAAACTCAGTCGGAAGAAGCTCCCCTGCTGTATCACAAACAGTGATTGTTTTTGCACCACTATTCACTGCAGTTTCCAAAGCAGTCTTTATGAAATCCATATCGGATCTTGTAGTGTCAAGAAGCGAAACCTCTACATCATCACATACCTTCGACGCTTCACTAACGTACTTTTCCATAAGGTCAAGCATATCCTTCGGCTTTTTATGCAGATTATACTCCATCTGCACAGTTGACACGGGAAGCATAATATGAAGCCTTGGTCTTTTCGCGTCCTTGATTGCATCAAAGGTTTCCTCTGCGCTCACACCACCGCATAGCACTTCACATGACAAAATGCTGTTTTTAATAAGAGGGGCAACAGTATGTAGGAAGAGCACGTCTATCTTTCCATGTGTAATAGCACATGTTTCGATAACATCAACATTAAGCTTATCAAGCTTTTTAACTATCTCCACCTTTTCTTTGAAACTAATTGTTCCCTCCTGCGCTTTGCGAAGAGTAACATCTGAAATCATAATCTGCTTCATAATAATCTTCCCTTCTAAGCCTATCGGCTAAAAAAATAAAGACTTACGGTTTATTTGCCGTAAGCCTTAGTAAACAAAATTTTATTGTAAGGTTATACCTTACTGTACGACAAATATCACTATTCAAATTGATGCTAGTGCAAGTAGAATAGTGCTTAGGAGTGTAATATTAAGTTCAAATACTTTTGCAGTGATTTTCATAACAATACCCCTTAATATTTGTCTTTTAAAAGCTATGCTCTATATTTTACATCATATTCCCAATAATTTCAAGCTTTTTTTATAAAATTTTTATAATTATTCGTATTTATAGCCTGTTTCAATTGCATTAAGATTTACATCCATCATATCAGCATGCTTTATAGAGATTACCTTAGAAAGGCCAACCTTAAGGTCTTCATAGCTGATAGCATTTGTTTCTTTAATCATTTTACCAACCATAATCATATTTGCAAGTGTTGGTGCATCAATATCCTTTGCAATTTTTGTTGCAGGAATATAGTAAGCCTTAACATCGTCACGTTCAACTTTTTTGTCGATAAGTGAAGAGTCAACTATGATGCATCCACCGGGCTTTACAGTATTTACATACTTTTCAAACGACGGAAGATTCATTGCAAAAAGCACATCAGGCTCAGACACGATTGGCGAGCCAACCGGCATATCGCTTAAAATAACCGAACAACTTGCTGTACCACCACGCATTTCGGGGCCGTAAGACGGAAGCCAGCTAACATTTTTACCTTCAGTAAGGCCTTTATATGCAATAAATTTACCTGCAAAAAGAACGCCCTGTCCGCCGAAGCCTGAAATAAGAATCTGTGTTGTATTACTCATGGCTACTCCCTCCTATTATTCGCTATCCGCTGTTCTGTCACAATAAACACCAAGCGGATAGTACGGAATCATTTTTTCATCAACCCACCCAAGTGCCTTCTGTGGTGTCATACCCCAGTTAGTAGGACAGGTTGAAATAACCTCAATAAGAGAGAATCCCTTATTATTAACCTGATTATCAAATGCTTTTTTAATAGCTGCCTTAGCCTTTTTAATGTTCTTAACATTATTTACTGCAACACGCTCAATATATCTTGGGCCATCAAGCTGTGAAAGCATTTCACTAACCTTAATCGGGAAACCTGCTGTGTTTGTATCACGACCGTAAGGTGATGTTTGTGTTACCTGACCTGGAAGTGATGTGGGCGCCATCTGTCCACCTGTCATACCATAAATGGCGTTATTTACAAAAATGATAGTAATGTTTTCATTACGTGCAGCGCTGTGAACAGTTTCTGCCATACCAATAGACGCAAGGTCACCATCGCCCTGGTATGTAAATACGATTTTTGAAGGGTCTGCCCTTTTGATACCTGTAGCTACAGCGGGTGCACGACCATGTGCCGCTTCAACCATGTCGCAGGCAAAGTAGTTATATGCCATAACTGCACATCCTACAGGTGCAACACCAATCGTTTTTCCTTCTATACCAAGCTCATCAATAGCCTCTGCAACAAGTCTGTGGATAATTCCATGTGTGCATCCCGGACAGTAATGCATAGTTGCATCAGTAAGTGCATGTGGCTTTTTAAATACTATACTCATTATTCGTTGCTCCCTTCTTTGATTTTTGCGAGAACCTCTTCAGGCGATACAATCATTCCACCTACACGGTTACAAAGTTCTACAGGCTTTTTGCATTCTATAGCAAGCTTAACATCTTCAATCATCTGACCCATTGAAAGTTCAACACAGATGAATTTGTTAACCTTCTCAGTTGCCTTAAGAAGTGCTTTTTTGGGGAAAGGCCAAAGTGTGATAGGTCTAATCATACCAACCTTTATTCCCTGCTTTCTTGCTTCAACAATAGCATTTTGTGATACTCTTGCGGCAATACCAAATGCAACAACACAGATTTCTGCATCATCCATCATAAATTCTTCGTACATTACTTCGTTTTCTTCGACTTGAGCGTATTTTTCAAATCTTTCGAAATTAAGTCTTTCAAGGTCTTCAGGAATAAGTGAAAGTGAATTTACGATATTGTGCTCACGCTTACATTCTGTACCTGTAACTGCCCAAGGCTTCTCATATTCCTTAACTTCAACATCTGCAATTTC
>CAZYYT010000133.1:0-253 GCA_964651775.1 uncultured Oscillospiraceae bacterium
TTTGAATACAACTCCGGTTGTTATAAGTCGTAGTAGGATCGTTATCGTTTTTATATATTACTTGCTCTGATAAATCTTCTGTAGTTATATCTGTACCATTATATTTAATTCCAATACCAGTAGCTGTTATTAAATTACCTGGGTTTATAATTGTTCTATCTGGATCTCCTACAGTTGTATTAAACCATACTAAATAACCTGATTTGTTTATATAGTCTGTTCCTCCAGGATTAATTGTTCCGTATATTGATAT
>CAZYYT010000133.1:263-2490 GCA_964651775.1 uncultured Oscillospiraceae bacterium
TTCTCGTGAAGAGCAAGATGAGTTTGCAATTAATTCTTACAAAAAATCTGCTGCTGCTTGGTCTGAAGGGAAGTTTGACAACGAAGTTGTTCCTGTAGAAATTCCTCAACGCAAAGGAGAACCAGTTATTTTTAAATCATTTGGATGTATTTTTGTTGTATTTGTATCAAACCATACTAAATAACCTGACTTATTTATATAGTCTGTTCCTCCAGGATTAATTGTTCCGTATATTGATATATAATTATCTAGAGTGTAATTTACAGTCAAATTAGTATTTTTTAACAATTCAGAATATGGTACAAAAGGTTTTAATACATGTTCGTATGTTTTTGTTGCTAATTGCCTATCTGTTGTATTTGTGTTTGTAGTTGTATTTTTATATTGTACTGTTCTTGTACCACCTATTTCTGTTAAATCTGCAACTCCTTCTGCTGTGGTTGCTACATCTGCAATATTTGTAGCTGAATATATATAGTATCCATCATATAATGTATATGCAAGTGCAGGAACATAATGAAGAACAGAATTTTTACTTGTTCCACTTATTCCTAAATTATTAGACAAACTACTTACAAAAGTATTTATAGAGGCTTGTATATCTCGTCTTTTTGAATCTGAATTTCCAGAATATTTCGTATTCCATTGAACTGTGTTTATTTCAAAAGCATCTATTGCTTCACGAGTAGAATCAATCAGTTTAGCATTATAATTAGTTTGCATAGTAATTGTATCTATTTGCAATTGAATATAATATGATAATACTAATATTATTGGTATTATTATTATTAAGAATATAATACTTAAATTCTGTAATTTCATTTTTTCACCTACTTTATTTTAATAAAGTGAGACATAAGGTGGAACACTAAAATAATTATATTCCATCTCACCTCTCACTTCAATATTCTTTCATTTCAATTTTATATTAATCTCCATTATTTATGACCATGCTAGAATAAGTAGCACCTACTTGATAAGTATCTTTACCTGTTATTTTATAAACAAAATTTCTTAACATTTGTGCAATTGTTACATTTGTATTTTTAACTGTTACTTTAATATAATCTCCTTTTTTTAAGATGTATTTGTTATCTACATTTGTTTTTATAGAATCTAGAATATCGCTTGTATAAACTGAATAACGTATATTTTCTCCAATTAAATTTTTTGATGTTGCTGTTACTTTTTTGCCAACATTTTCATCAAAAACTTGTCTTTCTATTTCTACATCATAAGTATTTCCTGTAGCACCTAGGTTTTGTATATATGTATCATAATCCTCTTGAGTTATTTCTCCTTTTGTTGTTACGCTATCTACAAACTCTGATGTTGCAGTTTGGATAACTAATTGAACTGTGTCATCATGTTGTTCAGAAACAGCCATAAGTGGAAATATAAACATTAATGTTGCAGCTAAAGCAATTGCTATAATTGTTATTGTTGTTTCTCCCATAATAACCTCCTTCTAATTAGACCTTTTAATTTTTAATTGTGTATATTACATGTATTTTTGAATATCCTGGTTCTATTGTTAGTTTATCTCCATCTGCTTGTGCATATTTACCAGTAAAAGTAATTTCGTCAAATGTTTCTATAAATGTGTTAGGTGCAAAATTAATAATTTTTTCATTTGCAACACTATATTTCCCTGCACTTTTTAATCCTCTATTTACTCCTGTTGTAACTTCGTATCCATTAATTTCATTATCTACTGCTGGTACTCCATTTATTGCCCAATCAATACTTTTGTCTATATTCTCTGTACCACCTGACCAAGGAGTTCCTAAATCATTCTCAAGATTGAATTCTGCTATTATTGTGTGATCTGCTCTTTCTACTGTTACCCAAAATGATTCTTTACGATATTTATATATAGTAGATATTACTGTGTCAATTCCTACTTCTCTTCCTTCTGTCAAACTGCCTGCAAAATAATCATAGTAATTGGTTTTGTCGCTCATGAATAATACAACATCAGCAGTAGTCTTTGCCTGCGATATAGTCATAAATGTTAATGTGATTGCAATCACAAATATAAATATTGCAAATGCAATTTTTAATGCGTCTGATGCATTTTCCATGAGCTAACACCTTTTCTTTAAACAATCAAATTATTATGGGTTAAGAGTTATAGTAACTGTATCCATTAATCCATCTGCATTTGTATCTGTAACATCAACTGTATAGAAACTTGATGTTACTATGGTTGGCGGTGTGCAATTAA
>CAZYYT010000133.1:2500-5785 GCA_964651775.1 uncultured Oscillospiraceae bacterium
GGTGGTAAATTTATAAGTGAGTTATTGCCATATAATAATTATTTACCATAGAATAGTATTGTATGTCAACAAATTTTAAACCCGAAGGCTATAATTCTGTTTCACCTTATTTTATTGTGAACGATGCCCAAGCTTTTATTAAATTATTAGCAGCTATTTTTTCTACTAATGCTTTTACAACTGAACCAACTACTCTTGTTCCTTCATATTGAGTAAATTGTTGATTAAACATTTGCAAATCTTGTGCACTCATCTGAGCAACAGCTTCATCTATTGACCCCCTCGCTCCATTAAATACCATCATTCCTACTGCTATTAATAGTATAACTATTAATATAGATCCTGCTATTAATAATGCTTTTGATGCGTTTTCCATAATTTTTCCTCCTTTGTTATTTTTTTATTTTTACTTTTAGAATTTTTATTCTAAAAAGTTAAAAACTATTTTTCTATTTGTTCAAATATTATTTTGCTAACTTTACCTGTTTTTTTGTGGTATTCTATATTTGAACATTTGAATTTTATTAAATTAAAATATTTCACAAAAGTAGTGACATCATTATTATATATTGATTCCATTTGATATGTTTTATCTATTGATATCATTTTTAATTCTATTTTTATTGAATTTTCTTTGTTTTCTATATAAAAATTGTTTTCATCCAATGATACATTGTTTTTTTTATTGTTCTCTATTGCTTTATTTATTATTGTTGCAACATCTGTACCATATATCTCTTTATTTAAATAGTATTCATATTCCATATTTTCTTTTTTAATTTGTCTTGATTCTGTTTGTATATTAAGAACAAAATTTATTACCGAAAATGTAACAATTAAGAATATTATAATTATTATTGCTAGTGTTTTTTTCATTTTACTTTATACTCCCCTAATTATAATGTTTTATATTATAATATGCAACATTTTTTAATAATTTAATATATAGTTTTTTAATTCTTGACAAATCTTATTATACTTACTTCTCCTACTGGTCCTGATGGAAAAGTTTCTATTCCTGTTCCTGTTTGGCAAGTATAATATGTGTTCGTTCTTAAATCTGTTATATTAATTGAATTTAGGTCTTGTTTAAGTATATTTACTAAATCTTCATTTGATTTATTTGTACTATCTATTCCATCTATAAAAACTTTTATTTTATATTGAGGATTATCATCATGCTCTTTATTGTGTTCTTTTGTAAAATTTATTATTGAAATTATCTCTTGTGCTGTTATGTCTGTTCTTCCCTCATATTTTAAATAATTTTTATTGAAATCTTGTATTTGTTCAGTTTCCATTTTTGAACTATATGTACCTGATATTTTTGTATAATTTACTGTTAAATATACTCCTATTGTTAGTATGATTAGGCCCATTAGTATTTCTGCAGCCATTAATAATGCTTTTGATGCGTTTTCCATAAGCCCTCCTCCTTTTGTTTTGTTTTTTAATTGTTAATTATAAATTAGCTCTGGATTTTTGTACAAATTTCATTCTTTCTACTCTACCTGTTGTATTGCTATAAATAATTTCTGTGCATTCAAAAATACTTGTTTTAAATATTCTCGCATCATCAGCCATAGGATCTAATGATAAAATATAAGGTATGTTAAGAGCCGTTCCACTTGTATCTGAAGCTTCAATTGTTATATGATAATATGCTTCTGTTAAATTATTATTATTTTCTGTTGCTCTATTATATACTGTTAATACATCTGCTCCATATAATATTTTTTTATTATATGATTCATAATTATCATTAAGTTCTAATATCTGTTTTTGTTTTGTTTGTTCTTCTCTATTTTTTGCAATGATACTAATATTGTTTGTAAGATAAATTATTAATCCTATTGTTAACATTGCTATTAATATTGCTCCTGCTATTTGTAATGCTTTTGATGCATTTTCCATTTTGTTAGCCTCCTTATATTTTTAATTTACATCATTGTTGACATTGTTGTAAATGAAGAGGTCATACTTAGCAATCCTATTAATACTAAAGGTACTATTAAATATGCTACAAATAATCCAATTAAAGGAGTAAATCCTATTGCTTTTCCTATTAAACCTTTTCTTGAAATTAATTTGTCATTTGATTCTTTTCTTTTTTCTTGATAATATTCTCTTTCATTATCTAATTCATCAAAAGCTTCTGAAATAGGTATTCTTTCAACAGATGCTTGCAGACTTTCTATTATTCTTATAAGTTGTGGAGCTGCTACATCATTTTTAAATTCTTCTAATGCTTCCCATGCTCCTGCTTCATAATTGTTAACGCATTTTGTAATTGGCTCTCTAAATATATTTGAATATCTTTCTAGCCACTCTAAAATTATTTCTACATTTACTCTTTCTATTCTCATTAGCATAAGTATAATCGTTTGGAATTGCATTATTTCATTTTCTATTTCTAGTTTTCTTATTATTTTTTGGAAAATCAACATTAATTTTGGTGCAAAATATCCAGCTGATGCAAATGCAAATGATAATAATAATTCAAACCATTTAACATATTCTGCATTTATTATTTTTAATTTATCATATATTCTTTCAGATGCTATTTCAATCTCTTTATCACTTGAATCTTTGTAATATTCAGAATATCTCAAATCTAAAGCAATTTTTGCTGCAGTTATTTTTGTATTTCCTTTGTATTTTTTTAGAAAATAATTATCTTGTTCTGTAAGTCTTTCTGCCTTTTTTTGGTCTGAGGCAGACATTTGTCCTAATATATCATAGTCTGTAGTTGGTTCATTATATACATATTCTATAGATACTCTATGTAATTGTATAAAAAATAATATTGATACAACAAAAGTTAATACACATATAACCGCTCTATTTACATATAAAGCTTCCATTTTTTGTTTAGATGCAGCTTCTTTTAAAAGTTCTATTATCTTTCGATATTCTTTTGTTCTTTCTTTTGGTATAAATAAATTTATTATATTTTTTATTACTGGTATTTTGTATAATTTCATTTGCCATGTATCTTTAGGGTCTTTATATTCTTCTTTAACTGCCCCATTATCTTTTAATTTTCTTGTTAAAATATAACATATAAGTGTTGTTATTATTAATAAAATTTGTACAATTAATCCTTGTTTCCCATCATAAAATGATGATGTGAATGAGAAATTAGAGACTGCCCAATTTCTTAATGGTTGTAGCAATAAAACTGGTACCATAGCGATAAAAGACAAACTTTGGAAAACATAGTCTAATTTATCTCTTTTTAATATTTCTAACTGCATTTCTTCTGTTATATTATTTAAATTTTGT
>CAZYYT010000134.1:0-5728 GCA_964651775.1 uncultured Oscillospiraceae bacterium
TGTCAGACGGGAGATCGGCCTTAAAAAAGTTTTTGCGAACAACAT
This sequence comes from uncultured Oscillospiraceae bacterium, assembly GCA_964651775.1. Taxonomy (GTDB): domain Bacteria; phylum Bacillota; class Clostridia; order UMGS1883; family UMGS1883; genus UMGS1883. The sequence goes on from CAZYYT010000134.1 coordinate 46, forward strand.
CATAACAAAAAGAGTCTATCGTGCACAACTGTGCGCTACCAAGCAGTGTAAGCTGACGAGAAAGATATTTCTTTTTATCTTTATCGGTTTCTTCGTTTGCCGCACGTCGAATTGATTTACCTATTCTTTCTCGCATTTCTGATGCGGCTGCGCGTGTGAATGTAACAACAAGTAGCTTGTCAACAGACAGGGGATTTACATCACTTTTTATCCTTTCTGTAATGCGTGTGCTAAGAACCTGTGTTTTACCGCTACCTGCAGCGGCACTAACAACTATTTCGGAAGGATTTGCAAAAATTGCACTATATTGAGCATCAGTCCATTTCATTTAAATCTCCTCCTTTAAGCAGTGTCCAGATTTGTTTGTCATTATATTTTGGAATATTAAGCTCGCTACACCCGTCAAAGGCAACATCATACCTGCAAAGTGACCTATACTCACACCAGAGGCAGTTATCTTCACTGCAGGTAATATTAAATTTGCCACTATATATATCAGATGTCGTTTTTTTAACGATACCAATAATATGCTTAAACATCGCATTAAAGTCATCAAAAGATGCTTCTTTAGCTGTACTTATTACATTTTTGCCACCCATGTGGGCTTCCATATCATTATCTGAAAGAACAATTCCGTTCATACGACTTTTATTGTCGCGGTCGGAAAGAATATCCTCCATTGTAGAATGTGGCATTGCAGGGACAATGCTGTCTGAAAGATTACAGTAAAGTATTCCCGCAGGCTTATATCCATTGTCACAAAGTGTAGACAAATAAACGAAAAGCTGAAGCTGAACACCGCTGTAAACATTCGAAAGGCTAAAGGTTTTTTCACTGCTCTTATAATCTACAACCCTGACAAATTTTCCATCCTCACCATTTGGCATTTTAAGCGTAAATTCATCGGCGCGGTCAATTCTACCGCGAAGGGTTACGCTTCTTCCATCCTCAAGCTTTATTTTAATGGGCTTAAATTTTCCTTCATCATCAAATGCAATTTCATATCCAAGCGGGATAAAGTCACCATGTGATATATGGCGTTTTACTGTGTGAACAGAGCGTACTGCAACACGTGAAAGCCTCGCAAAAAGTGCTTTTATTCTGGGCACCTCAAGTACAGAGGAGTTTACCCCCGAAATTATTTCTGAAAGTACCTTTTTAGAGGCATCCTCAATAAATGCTTCATTTAAACTTCCCCATGAAAGTTTATTTCCGTTTTCATCAACAGATGACTCAATAAGCTGTGAAAAGCCCTCAAGGAAATCATGAAGGAAAGAGCCACTATCACTTGTTTTAACCTCAAAATACTTACGTGGCTCAAGCTTAAGCATATATTGTGCAAAGTAAGAAAACGGGCACTTGTTGTAGGTTTCAAGTCTTGAGATGCTTGTTTTCATATCCTTGCCGATAAGCCTTTCTATAAGCTCACTGGGTATATTTCTGGGCTCATTTGTATAGCTCATCATCTGTACTGCATCACAAAGAAGGGATGCATATTCCTTATCTTTGGAAAAATAATATGCCGCCCCCGAAATTTCAGGTGATAGCTTTTCACCTTCAAGCATAGCTTTTCTTAGTTTTAAAATAAGAAGGTCAAAAACTGCTTTTTTAGAAGAGATCATTTCAATTCCGTCAGATGGCATAGATATGTCATCACTATATTTAGCATCAGGAAATATGTAAGAAATGTTTTCTATAATTTCTGATGGTAAAAGTGCACCGCCCTCATTATTTGCACGTGCATAGCTTACATATAGCTTTTTTTTTGCACAAGTAAGCGCATCGTATACTAAAAGTTGTTCACTTTCTGACTTTCTCATAAGGTTGGGGGGCATTTCTATCCCAAGCCTTTCAAGCTCAAACTTATCATTATTAGAGAAAAGCCCATTATCCTTTAGAGGAGCAGGAAAAATGTCTGCATTGACACCGGCTAAAAATACAATTTCACTTTCATGGCCCTTTATTCTGTCTATACTTCCTACACTGATGCAGTCAAGTGATACCGGGATTGTGCCGATTTCAACACTCTTAAGCCCTGCCTGTACAGTGCTTGCAAATTCACGAAGTGTAAGCTTTTTATTACCCAGAACAGAGCATATGTCATTAAATATTTCAACAAGCACATTGTATACCTGTGCTGTCTGCATTGATACTAGATTTTCGCCTTCACTTTCCAAAAAATCTGCAATTTCGCGTATTTTTTCTTCAAGGGAAAGAGACTCAAAAAGCTCGAACAACAGGCGACATATATCTTCTGCATTTTCAGACTTATGCGCTTTTTCTTTAAAAAGTGCAAGTGGTGTATAAATACGCTCACGAAGGGCATTCAAATATTCAAGCTCCGCTTCGGCTGATGAAAAACCGTTTGAACTTTCGTAGGTACCAACCTTGTATTTAAAGGGAGAAGCCCAACTGTAAGGACGTATACCTGCAGCTAAGCAGTAGTTTTCAAGGGTATCAGCCTCTTCAAACGAAATGGGTGAGAAGAGGCTTTTTGCATAAGAGAATACATTTTCGTACTTAAAACCCGAAATTGATATGTCAAGTATGCTTGTTATAAACATTGTAATACAGTGTGATGCAAGAGAAATCTTCTTATCAATAAATACAGGGATATTATACATCGGAAAAACTCTGCCGATGATGTCGTTGTAGTCTTCAATATTTCTTGCAACAACAGAAATATCGCGATAGCGTGCATTGTTTTCGCGCACAATACGTGATATTTCCCTTGCGATGTGATGTATTTCCGTTGATTTGCTTTCTGCACAATGAATTTTTACACTACCGTCAGTGCCCGTAAGAGGTATTGGATTTGCTTTAAAATAGTTATCCTCAAGATGCCGAAGCATAGTAGATGTGTTTTTCATAGGGGTAAGAAGCTGCTCCTCTGCTTCTATTTTTATATTACACTCTTTAGCAATCTTCATTAGTCTTTGGTATGTACTTGTGATTGAAGAAAAAGAAAGTGTGTCATCACCGCTAAGCGCAATACAAACGCGTGGAGAACGCTTAATGATTTCTTTTATACAGGCAAATTCGCTTGGATCAAAATCAGAAAACTGGTCGATATATACGCATCTGTCATCAAAGTAGTCACAGTTTTCATCGGATAATATATCTGATAATGCAGTAAGCTTGCTGTGAAGGTCACAAACACCTGCATCACCAAGCTCTTTTAAATATTCTTTGTAAATAACAATGGAATCAATGAGTTTTTTCTTAAGAAGCGGTTCATCTGTAAGCTGTGCCGCGTTTTCAAGTATAGGCACACTTATAGCATATTTACGAAAGGTTGTAATTATTGAAGATGCCACCTCAGTAAGCTGCGACTTTTTCACAAGCCCGTCAAAAAGACGAAGCCTGTCAGAACTGATATTGTTTGTACAGTAGCTTACCAGCATTTCAAAGGAAGCACTGTCTGAAATAAACCTGGGTGCACCGTATTTTTCAAATATGGTGTCTGCAAGCCTCATAAAACTCAGTACCTGGGGATTTCCAAGTCCGCTTACACCAAATTTTTCAACAAGTTTTTTTTCTGCGGAAAAAGAAAACTGTTCAGGAACAATGTATATTGAATTTTCACCCAAGTGCATGTCGTCAAGCAAAAATTTACTTTTTCCGCTACCGCTACGGCCACGAACGATTTTAAGCGACATAAAAAAACCTCCCATGAATGTATATTTCTATTATACATTAACATGGGAGTAGTTTCAATATTTATTTCGGAATAATAAGTGCGGCGCCTAAGGTTAGTTCATCCTTATTCTCATAGGCATTTGCATGCAGAATGTCTGCCTCATCTATATTATACTTTTTTGCAATATCCCACAGACTCCGGCCATCGTTTACAAAAGAAACAATGATTGATGAACGCTTTTGTGGTGAGTACTGCGCCTCAGAAGCAGAGGTAATCACATCAGTTTCTGACATTCTTGCACATCTTGTTGAAACATTTATAATCATACGTACTTCGACGCTTCGTTCATCATTGATAATATAATTGATATTTCCAAGCCTGCATTCTGCAGATGGTAATATACTGCAATCGGGAGAGTCAAGCGTAAGTGCAAAGTCAATATTTGCCTTATGACTGTATATTGGAGAGTCCTCGTCGGGACTTAAATAAAGTATATATACTTCAGTGTAGCCCGAGATATTGAGCTTGCCATCGACATTCTCACATACTTCACAAATAGGCCTTGCAACAATCTGGTATATTGTTCCTATCGGCGCACAATCACTTGGAAGCGTTATAATTTCCCTTAAACTGATTTTATCCTGCAGTGTCTTTTCTACGCCAGAAACAGACAATGGTGTTGAGTTTAAGTTAAGCGCACCATGTGGGAGATATGCATCGGAAATACATTTTATCATACAGTTTTTCTCCGCAATAACTCGGAAGAAAAGCTCCGCATTTATATCTATAGCTCGTATATCTCCAACACTGTTTGGAGCGGATGTAACTGTTAAGTCAAAAAGCTTTACATCATAATTTGTCAGCATATCAGGTGTTATTCCTTCGGCATCAAGGACCTGTGCAAAGGGCACCTCTGATTCGATAAAGTCAAGACCTGACTCACTTCTGTACAGAGTTGTAACACAAAGAGAGCCTTTTACTATTGCCTTATTATCAATCACCTTAATATCGGTATCATTAATTTTTGCATCAGCTTTAAGTATTTCACTAATAGAAGCTTTGTTTTGAGAAAGCTCAAAACTATCTGTTATACTTGATACTTCTTCAGCATGTGCACAAATCACTGTTGAGCTTATTTCCATACCTTTTTTGCAAGCACCCTCAATATCTGTCACAAGCACAATTTCATCAGATGAATATACACGTATCTGTCCGCTTAAAATAGCCTTTGCGGTAAGCTTTCGACAGTTTGTAAGATTACAGCTTATTTCAGCTACATCAATATCTGCGACGGTAAACATATTTTCGCGTATTTCATTATTTAAAAATAAATTTGAAAAAGGGCAGGAGGCATCTATTGCTTTAACACTTTTTTCTTCATTATCCGCAAGATAAAGGATGTTGAAAAAAACTGTACCTGATAGAATAACCCTGTCCGACTGTGTTTCACAGCTTGTTATTTTTGCTCTTGCGCTAAGCTGCAAAACTCTTGATATATCGGGCTTTGCGTCGGGAACTATAATGTCACACTCGGTTGAAAAATCACTTTTTAGTTGGCACACTTTTGTGCATAGGGGAAAACTTTCGTTTAAAATATTAATTGCCATACAAACAACCTCCTTACAGATAGAATATATGAGAAGGTTTTTAAAATATGCATGGTTTATCACCACATATGTAAAATTTTCATATTTATGTATTAGTGATTAAAAAATTAATTTCGTGATAAATTAAGTATGGGAGTGATATAATTGAATAAGCCTTTTAATAATTTAGATGAGCAGGACTATTTCTTTGATGTAAACAATAGAACAGATAATGTTGCATCTGCAACGGAATGCACAGGCCTTATGCCAATACCGCCGGAAGATGATGATGAATCTGAATCATATAACCAGATTTATATTATCCCCAAACAAAATAAGAATGAGTAGAATGCATTAATGGCATAAGATAATAATGGTTATGAAACCATATCTTTGTTTTATACTGCGCAAAAAACACCCAAAATACAAGTATTTTGGGTGTTTTTTGTTTAATTTA
>CAZYYT010000135.1:0-2174 GCA_964651775.1 uncultured Oscillospiraceae bacterium
CACCCTTGAGAATGGTGTTACTGTTTATTCTGGCACAACAATCCTTGGGGGTGACACAGTAATCGGTGAAGGTGCTACCATCGGTGGCAACGCATTTATAATAAGCTCAATTGAGGCTAAAGCCAAGGTTGTAGCAAAAAACCCCGAGCTTCAGATTACAAAATAAAAAAATAGATGTTTAAAACTAAGTTTTTAAACATCTATTTTTTTAGAGAATAGGAGAAAAAGTTGTAGAACGGACAAACCGAATCAAACCGTAGGTTTGGGTTACCCGAAGGCGTATATAGGTACGCCTTCGGGTGAGGTTTGTTTTATTGTTTCTTAGACTTTATAAACGCACTAATACTAAATATATCTTGTTTAATGCGGTCTACACTTTTTAAATATTCTCTATTATTATTCGGGTTTTGTTTCAAGCTTTAGCGGGAAATCACCAAGCTTTTTAACCTTAAAGCCATTTGCTTTATACTCTTCATAATCAAAAGCATCAAGCTCATCAATAGCAAGTTTATGGAATTCGTAAAAATTCTTCCACCATTCGTAGCCACTTCCAAGTTCTGCATTAAGATACGTATCTGCGATATCGCAGCCCATCTGCGGTGCAACATAGAAAGCACCCATTGTAAGAACATTTACTCCATTACCAGTAATTGCACGAAGTGCTGCGGGAACGCTTTCAACAACACCTGCATGAACACGTGGGCATTTGCTTGCGGCAATATGTATACCCATACCTGTACCACAGAAAAGAAGCGCACGCTCAAACTCACCCTCTGAAATCATAGCCCCTGCACGAAGACCAACACGGTGGAACATAAGGTCAGTGTTTTCAGGGTCTGACCCTTCCTGTACACCTATATCAGTGATTGTCCAGCCCTTTGCTTTAAGGTGATTTACAACGGCATCCTTAAGAGGTGCACCGGCAAAATCAGCACCAACAAGGATTTGTTTGTCTTTTACAGTTTTCATCATTTTTACCCCCTTATTTTATTGATTTAATTTTATCACATTAGCATAAAAAGGTCAAATATATTTTATTTTAATAAAATGGTAGATTTTTTCATTGTATTATGATAAAATGTAATAGATATTTTAAATTTGGAGGAACTGTTATGACAGTTTTTAAAGCGTTTATCCTAGGCTTGGTGCAAGGGCTAAGTGAATTTTTACCAATTTCAAGCTCCGGACACCTTTCAATCTTTGGAAAGCTAATGAATATGGATGCGGAAGCAGCCACTCTTTTATCTTTTAATATTCTTTTACATATAGCAACACTTGTTGCGGTTTTCATCGCATTCTGGAAGGATATTAAAGAGCTGATTTTTGCCTTATTCTCAATGGTCGGTGATATTTTTAAGGGCAAAGGCTTCGGCCTTAAAGAGTACCCTTACAGAAGGCTAATAATACTTCTTATTGTTGGTACACTTCCTGCAGTTGTTTCAGCACTTTTATTTGGAGATACTATTGAAGATCCTGCACTTTGGCAGATAGGTATTTTCCTTTTTGGAACCGCAATTCTCCTTTTCGTAAGCGAAAAGCTTTCTGGAGGTAAAAAAAAGCTTGAAGAGATTAATTATAAGCAAGCACTTTGCGTTGGTTGTTTCCAGGGGCTAGGTGTGCTTCCGGGTATAAGCAGAAGCGGTAGCACCATTGTAGGTGGCCTTTTTGCAGGCTTAAGCAAGAAAACCGCAGTAAGGTTTTCGTTCCTTCTTTCTATTCCCGCAATACTTGGTGCACTTTTACTTGATATTAAAAATATCTTTTCAGCAGGTCAGCAGGTGCTTAATTTCCCATCTGTTGCAGTCGGCATGATAACTGCTGCTGTAAGCGGATATTTTGCAATTAAGTTTTTACTTAAGGTTGTTGAAAAAAGCAAGCTTAGCTATTTCTCGTATTACTGCGTGGTTGCTGGTATTGTAGCAATCATATTAAATTTTACTTTAAAATAAAGCCGGAGGGTTTGGTAAAATGAATAAAAGTCAAACTAAAAAACCAGCCAAAAGTACACCCAAGAAGAAAACACAAACAAAAAAATCTCCATCGGGTAAAACGCTTACTAATCGTAGCACAATGCCTAAAAGCACCACTCCCCGCTCAACAAAAAAATCATCAATGGCAATCTTATTTCTTCCGGCAAGCAATAACTTATACTTCAATTGCCCCCTCTCCTTTCA
>CAZYYT010000135.1:2184-5703 GCA_964651775.1 uncultured Oscillospiraceae bacterium
GGCAATATACCCACGTAAAGAGCTTGTGACGATAGGTCTTATATTTTTATCGATTGTTATGGTGCTTTCTTACTACTTAAATGCTTTTGGTGTTTTAGGTAAGCTTATTAAGAATACTGGTGGAAGCCTTTTTGGACTTGCGGGCTACACAATTCCCGCAATACTTATTATAGCTACCCTTCACTATTTTCTTAAGGGTACACTTTCACCACATAAGCATCGCTACGTTTTTTCTTCAATTGGTATTATATGCATAAGCGGGCTTCACACACTTTATTATGCAACAATTGATTCAGTGCTTTTTACCGGTAGTAATGCAAAATTCCTTTCTATCGTTGAAACTGCACTTTTAAGCGGAAAGAGTAATGAATCAGGCGGACTTATAGGTGCCGCACTTGCACTTCCGCTTAGGCCTATTGTTTCAACATCGGGCGTCGCTGTAATACTTACATGCCTTGCCCTTATTTGCTTTGTGTCAGCAACCGGGCTTGAGCCAATTACTCGTGTAGCACAGTTTATCTCGTCTAAATTCAGTGGCCTTGTATCCGATATACTTGATGAGCGTCAGGCGGCAGCAGGTGAAAAAGGAATCGAGGATCCACACAAAACACAAGAAACAATAGCAAAAAAGAAAAAGCCTGTTAATAGAACAGAAAACACAGAAGTAGCATCTAAACAGGATGATGAAGCAGATTTTAAAATAAATGTGTTTGACAAAAAGGATAATGAAAATTCTTTAAAAGAACAGGGAAAAGCATTAGATCCTCATAAAGATAAAATAATAAATACAAATAAAATAGAAAAAGAAGAGGCAATCTTTACAGAGAAGGTAGAAATCCCCGATGATATTAAAGAAATTGCACTTGAAGCTTCAGGCGGAAAAACAGAAGAAAAGGTTGACACCACCCCAATAGATGTAACTGAAGATGAGATAGAGTCGGACTTTATAGAATATACTTTTCCCCCTATTGAATTACTTAATAAAGATAAGTCCTCCTCTCTAGGGGTAGATAGACCTGAGGATTTACGCACACAGGCGAAAAAGCTTGTTGAAACACTTCACAGCTTTGGTGTTGAAGCAAAGGTGCTTGAGGTTAGTAAAGGCCCTTCCGTAACAAGGTTTGAGCTTCAGCCCTCAGCAGGTGTAAAGGTAAGTAAAATCGTAAATCTGGCGGATGATATTGCACTTAACCTTGCAGCCTTCGGCGTAAGAATAGAAGCGCCTATCCCAGGTAAAGCCGCAGTAGGTATAGAAATTCCAAACAAAATAACATCAATGGTATGCCTTCGTGATGTTATTGACAGTGATCCATTTTATAAGTTTAAGTCAAAAACTGCATTTGCTATGGGTAAAGATATTTCGGGTGATCCGGTTATTTCAGATATTTCAAAAATGCCCCATATGCTTATTGCCGGTGCTACAGGTAGCGGTAAGAGTGTGTGCATAAACTCACTAATAACAAGCATTTTGTATAAAGCTGACCCAAATCAGGTTAAGATGATTCTTATTGACCCGAAGGTGGTTGAGCTTGGTGTGTATAACGGAATTCCACACCTTCTTATCCCCGTTGTTACAGACCCAAGACGTGCCGCCGGTGCACTAAATTGGGCCGTTCAGGAAATGGTTAAGCGTTATCGCCTTTTTGCAGATGCAAACGTGCGTGATATTAAGGGCTATAACGAATATGTCGCAATGTCCGGTGAGCGTGAGCTTGAACAGATTGTAATTATTATTGATGAGCTTGCCGACCTTATGATGGTAAGCCCGCATGAAGTTGAGGATTCTATCTGTAGATTAGCACAAATGGCGAGAGCTGCCGGCATGCATCTTGTAATTGCAACGCAGCGCCCATCAGTAGATGTAATTACAGGTCTAATCAAGGCAAACGTTCCATCGAGAATAGCCTTCTCCGTTTCAAGTCAGATAGATAGCCGTACCATTTTGGATATGGGTGGTGCAGAAAAGCTTCTGGGCAAGGGTGATATGCTATTTCTTCCTATGGGAGCAAGTAAACCGAGGCGTATTCAAGGAGCATTTATTTCTGATAAAGAGGTAGAAAAAGTCGTTGAATTCGTTAAGCAAAAATCCTCTGCACACTACAATGAGGATATTATTGAGCATATTGATAATGGAGTTGATGATAATCAGCGTTCTTCAGATGACTCCGATGCAGATAATCTACTTCCCCAGGCAATTGAAATCGTAATCGAAATTGGGCAGGCAAGTGCGTCGCTTTTGCAAAGAAAACTTAAGGTTGGATATTCACGCGCAGGCAGACTAATAGACCAATTAGAGGAACGTGGCATTATCGGACCGCATGAGGGAAGTAAACCAAGAAATGTTTTAATGTCTCGTGCAGAGTATCATGAAATGATGTTAAATTCCGAAAATATATAATTTTTGTAAAAAAAAGGTTCTTACAAAATTTGTAAGAACTTTTTTCTTGACAATCATGGTTTGTGGTGTTATAGTTATTTATGATGGAGGTGCTATAATGAGTAAAAAACATTCATTAGAAAGCTTCTCCTCTCTAAGTGATGAATCTCTCGTGTTGATTGCTCAGCAGGGGAACAATAGTGCTTTTGACTTTTTGTGTGAAAAATATCGTGTTGTTGTCAGAAACAAATCCCTCTCTTATTTTATCGCAGGTGCAGGCCGTGATGATATAATTCAGGAAGGGATGATCGGTCTTTTTAAAGCAGTTAGGGATTTTAGTGCAGAGCGCGGTGTATCGTTTAGAACATTTGCTGATGTTTGCGTAACCCGCCAGATTCTTACTGCAGTTAAAAATGCATCCCGCCATAAGCATGCTCCACTTAACACTTATGTTTCTTTGAATAAGACAGTGTCTGAAGATAAAGATGGTGACGCCACCCTTCTTGAATATATTGGTGGTAGTGATAATGCAAATCCGGAACAGATTGTTCTTAATAAAGAAAAAGCAAGCTCTCTTGGCGAAAAGATGAATGAGGCTTTGTCAGATTTTGAGCTTTTGGTGCTTTCATATTACCTTCAGGGCTATGATTATGTCAGCATCGGTAAAAAAATTGAGAAGGATTCCAAATCGATTGACAACGCACTTCAGCGTATCAAAAAGAAAATGGAAAAGATTTCAGCCGCATATGATTGATTTTATGCGGGTGTAGCTCAATGGCAGAGTACCTGCTTCCCAAGCAGGCAACGCGGGTCCGATTCCCGTCACCCGCTCCAGATTAATTACGCTATATGCTCTAAAGTGGTGAAATAGCCACAAGGAGTAAAAAATATTTTTATTGGTAAGATAAGGAGATCCAAAATGTACGAAGACAAGACACTCGTCTGCAAAGATTGCGGACAGGAATTTGTGTTCACCGCTGGCGAACAGGAATTCTATGCAGAAAAAGGCTTTCAGAATGAGCCGCAGAGATGTAAAGACTGCAGAACTTCAAAGAAGGCATCACTCAGAGAGAACAGAGAAATGTACACAACTGTATGTGCAGGATGTGGAAAAGAAGCAAAGGTACCTTTCGTTCCTAAGA
>CAZYYT010000136.1:0-5635 GCA_964651775.1 uncultured Oscillospiraceae bacterium
TTGATTATAATTTGTGTAATTTATTTTTTTTAATAGGTTAAATATTGTTGAACTTATTAGATGAATTCTATATTTTATAACGTGTGCTACACGCTCTAATATCTCTATTCCATCAATTAAAACCGTACCACCGCCGATACTGTACGCCATCCGCCTATCTATCACTTTGCCATTAATATATGAAATAACCTCCATAGTATTTGGATGTTTTATATCTTTTTTTAAATAATCAAACTCTATTTTAACGGGCTTTGGTGCAAATGTTTCTTTAATTACTATATCTGTTCTATGGCCAACACCTGTTTGAGCCAAAGATCCATATAATATAACCTCAAAATCAGTAGCGTTCACATTTGTTTCTTTAATCATTTCACATATTTTCTGTGGTCCTATAGTGTGAGAGCTTGACGGACCGCGCCCAACTTTATAGAGTTGGCGTATTGATTGCATTAGAGGTTTTTCTTTTTCAATTGTATCTCCGATACTTTCATGAAGCAACTCATCAATAGAAATATTAAAATATTTACATATTTTATTTACAATATAAATATCCGGGATAGATGCCCCACTTTCCCATTTTGATACAATTTTGTCCGTCACTCCAAAAATCTTTGCAAAATCTTTTTGAGTCATATTGTGGTTTTTTCTTAAATCGAATATTTTACTATGAATGCCCGGTTTAAACATAATTAAAGCCTCCTAAAGCCCCCTGTTAATGATATTATGCCATAAAACAATCGTACTATATGCCCTTACGTAAAAAAGACTATGCCTTTGGCAGAATCTTTTTTAACATATATCGACAACTTTGTTTTTACAACAATTAATTAATTATGCCATACAGATAGTCCGATTCTTGGGTCAGGCTTTCAAACCCTGTTTGACGAAGTGCTTCGTACACAACGATTGCGACGGAGTTTGAAAGGTTAAGACACCTTGCATCACTTATCATTGGAATTCTTACGCACCTTTCAGGATTATCAATTAAAAGTCTTTCAGGAAGCCCCTTGGTCTCTTTACCAAATAGAAGGAAATCGTTATCCTTATACACTACATCTGCGTAAGAGGTTGGCGCTTTTGAGCTTAAGTAAAAGTATCTTCCACCACTTGTTTTTTCAAAAAAATCAGCAAGGTTTTCGTAGTATTTGATATTCATAAAATGCCAATAATCAAGACCTGCACGTTTAAGCTTTTTATCGTCTATTTCAAAGCCCATCGGCTTAATTATATGAAGATGACTTCCTGTTGCGGCACAAGTACGCACTATATTGCCCGTATTTTGTGGGATTTCAGGCTGCACCAAAACAACATTTATGCTCATTTATTTTTCTCCCTACATTTTGTAATCATTTCGTTTTTCATTCGGAATAAGACGCCTTCTTTTACACCTGCACTGCAGATAGTAAGGCTTTTGCTACCAGTCATATCCATAATAACCTTAAGTGGGGTAAGCCCAGCTAGGATAATATCTGCACGCGATATATCCATACCTGGGATATCACGGCGTTTTTCGGGCGCTGTATTAAATACATTTTGATATATTTTAGCTACAGAGTGATAATGTATTTTTATGCCTTTTGTAGCCTCGGTAGAAATAAGTTCTTTTTTATGAAGCATAGCAAGTGTACGCGCACTGCCACCTATTCCATATAGCGGAAGACCTTCACAATTATCAAGCCAGCTTAGTGACCCAATGTAGGATGAAACATATCTGTAAAGCTGCATTTGTGTGGAATTTTTCGTGCGCTCTGTAAGCACCACTGCACCAAGAGGAAGGCTTGCACACTCAGCTACCAAACCATCTTTTACAAGTGTAATTTCTGTACTGCCACCACCTGTGTCAAATATAACACCATCTGTTATACCAACGGTTTCTTTAACTGCAAGGTAGCTATAGTACGCTTCATCACAGCCTGATATAACCTCAAGCTTGAGGCCCGCTTCTTCCTCAACCCTTGAAAGAAATAAATCTTTATTGGCAGCATTTCGTACTGCAGCCGTTGCAACTGCCGCAACGGACATACATTTGAATTTTTTTACAATACTACTAAACTTTTTAAGTGCTTCAATAACCCTAACCATTGCATGCTCTTTTAAAAAGTTATCCCTGCACATACCTTCGCTAAGTCTTACGCTTTCACGAAGCTTTTCTACGACCTGACATTCACCCTTTTCATTAATGGTACCAACTACCATCCTGACAGAATTTGAGCCAAGATCTATTACTGCAAAAGAATATTCCATAAAGACACCTCCTTTATAATTCATCAAGGGTTTCACTTTGTGCGTATATAAATTCGCGGCATTCTTTAACCTTCATACAAAGCTTCATTGCCGCATAAACGCTTTTGACAAAGGAATTATCTAAATCCTCAATTTTTATAGCCGATGCAAGCGGACAAATTCCCTTTCCTCTTGGGTCCATAATAAGCCTCATTTTTTCACCTTTGTGTGCATACGGTACAAGTGGGAAAATCCTGCACGATAGTGGCCTTCTATCCCTATCGCACGTGCCATCACAGGTAAAGAGAAGATTGGTTTCACCCGCCCTCCATTCAAAATCTGTAACATAAATTTTAGCCCATGAAGGCAATTTTTTATATCTTATATCTTCGCACGGGAAAAGATACATACCCGTTATTTCATCTGTCACCTCACAGCAGGCACCATTACAAAGTTTTCCGCAATCCACCTTTAATGGTGTTTTACTGCCCAGTGTTTTATACACCAAATCATAAAATTCATCTACGTTTATTTTCATTTTCTTCACTCCTTAATTTTAAGGGGTCTACCATTTATCATATCAGTAATTTTATATTCAAAATTATCAAATTTCAAATGGTGATGAAAATCATCACCATCAATAAAGCCTAAAAACCTTTTTTCTTCTTTAAGCCTTCAATTTATTTTACTATCTCAAACTGCTCTTCCTCTTTTAAATCAACAACAGTACAGTCATTAGCATATGTACATTCGGGAAGAATAATAATAGCCGTAAGCTTATCATTATTGGCAGGAAGCGGTGCGAGGTGCCATATAGCGGCATTCATCTTAACAAGTGTATTCTTGGGGATAATAAAAACCTTTGCCAAATATGTGACAGGTTTGCCGCCCGATGCCGGCGCACAGTGAAGGATAAGATCATCATCAAGCGGAAGAATCATCTCCCACGTTGTGGTGTGATATTCCTGCTGTGTAATAATCATTTTTTTGGGCTTTTTTACAACAATTGGTGAATAGCCTATTCTGCGATTACTATCTGCTGTAATTCTATCCGGGAAAAAGCTATGAAGCTCCCCACAAAGGGCATATCCATCGGGCTTATCCATTGTGTAGAACTGACCAAAAGGTGCAAAATTTTCATATGTAATCGCTTCTGCTTTAATTGTTTTCATCATTAACCCTCCGAACATTTAATTTAATACTACAATTATACCATTTAAATGCATTAATAACAAGTTTTTATTGACCTTTTTTTATTAATTAGTTATACTTATTAATAATGAAATGGAGTATTGATAATTATGGATTTACGAGAGATACGAAATATAAATAAAGATGCGCTTCCTGCGGTTATTTGGGATTGGTGTAGCAGGCCACAGCCCGAGCAGATTGACAGCGCCCTTCAGCGTTTTTCAGAGATGAACATAAATAAGGTTTTTATAAGGCCGTCAAATGGACTTGTTATTAAATATTTGTCTGATGATTTTTTTGAGCTTGTGCGCACCGCCGCAAGAAGAAGCGCAAGATATGGCATAAGCCTTTGGATTTGCGACGAATTTGGTGAGGCAAGCGGCATCGGTGGTGGTGAAATCACAAGCGTAGGTGATTATCGTATGCGCGATTTTGTGAAGGTAGCACCCAAAGACAAAGAAAAAACTGATGAGGTTATTTCTGAAAACTCTACTGAGGCAGTTGTTCTTAGGAATGTATCTTCCCTTCGTGCATCAAAGCGCTTTCCTCTGGCAAATATATGCGACAACTTTGTTAGTCAGTGCTTTATAGAAGAGGTGTATGATGAATACTTCCGTCAATGCAAGCGCTTTATCGGATGCGAAATAGTTGGTTTTTCAACCACGGTAAATATCCCCTCTTCAACGCTTTATAGCAGTGTTGTTGAGCCTGATGCAAAAAAGCTTTCTTCAGTGATTTTTGGTGATGATGCAAGTAATAAAAATGAGTACTATAAGGGCTTTAACAAGGCACTTACAAATAATTTTACAAATGAAATTTCAAAGCGCTTAAAGCAAAAGGATATGCTTTTTTCTGTGGGCGTAAAGGGAAAACAGTTTATAAGCAGACAGATTAATTACTTAAGCGCGGATGTACCCTATCTTGAGGTTGATTCTAATAACATTAACCTTGTGGAGATAAAGATGCTTACAAGCATATGCTCACAATTTAATAAGCGTGCGCATTTTAGAATGAAAACGCCATCCTATTCAAAATGTGATGTACGATATTTTACTGCAATGTTTTTGGCATCTCATGGTGGCACAATATGCTATGACAGCGTGCCATACTCTGTTTCTGACAGGCGTAAGTATGAGGATAATAATACAACCCTTTCAATATATGCCGAAAAGGATATATCAAACAGAATTGCAAGGATGTGTAATCTTACCCAAAACACTGATGATGATGCCGATTTACTATTGGTTTTCCCAAGCTTTGCAATAAATGGTGCATGTCCGTCACAAGAAAAAGAAAATAACATTTACGATAGCTTTTTAAAGCTTGTAAATACTCTTTGTGAAAAGAATATCTCTTTTCATATTGCAGATGAATACATACTTGATGGCTATGCTAAAATTGAAAACAATTGCATTATAATAGGGAAAAACAATTATTCAAAAATACTTTTGCCTGAAGTTGATATGTTCTTTGATAAAACGGTTGAGCTTTGCGAAAAAATAGAAAAGTATGAATTTACAGAAGATTCACCATTATTTGAAACCGAAGGAAAGTATTCTTATTTAACAAGAAAAGATGAAAACTATATCTACTATTTTGTTACTGCAAATGAAGATTTAGAAATAACATATAAGGGTGAAAAGCCACTTTATATTGTTAATATGGCCGATGGTGAAATATATCACGTAACCAAAAATCAGTTTACACTTAAAAATGGACACACTGCATCATTTATTGTTTCAGATGAAATATACTGTGATGATGCGCCACCCATTGTTGATTGCGTTATTTTTGAATCAAGCAAAAAAATATGCGACCTTCCCTTTATGCTTTGTGAGGCGGATGAGAATTTGCTTCCACTTAAAACGGTAAACGCTTGCTTTGGCAAAAAATCATATCGTGAAAGCTGTATTGATGATTTGCATAAGGAGTTTTACTCCCTTAATGAAGGTGATTCTTTGCGGCAAATATCCTGGGCCATCCAGCATCTGTTGGCAAATCTGCAGCCCCGCCCCGGATTTATAGGACTGGGAACATCTCCCTTCAATATAATCCTGTCTCTCTTATAGTTGTATTTTGCTATAGGAACTGCTGACAACAACGCCTTTGTATATGGATGCAACGGTGAATGAAAGAGTTCCTTTGATTTAGCAATTTCAACTATCTTTCCCAGATACATAACAGCTATTCTGTTGCTTATATGTCTTACAACGCTAAGATC
>CAZYYT010000137.1:0-5632 GCA_964651775.1 uncultured Oscillospiraceae bacterium
AACATATTTCGGCAAAGCGCTTGCCACTGTTCAATCAACAAGCAACAGCGGGGAAATAAAGGTTGCAGTGAAGACGCCTGGGCTACCGCCGGCATTAACTATCCTTCAGGGAAAATAATCTCATTTTGCTACCCTGACGCACATAAGCCTGCTCTGATCCCTGATCAGTAGTTTACCGTCGGCAAGGGCAATAGGAGCCCAGTTCTGAGCTGTTCCTCCGATTCTCGATGCCATCGGATCGTTTCCTCCAGCTCCCCCTTCAGCCAGTACTTCTGCGCTGGCAAGAGGCTTGAAGCCTTCAGGAGATGGATCTATTATGTACAACGACTTTCTTCCGTCGGTGGCTAAAATAACCCCGTCGGCCAGTATCATGCTGCCTTTGTCAAAAAGAGGCGCCCGCATTGTTTTCCACAGCACTTTGCCGTTCATATCCATGCATGCAAGTCCGTCGCGCCTGCTGTTTGTGGTAAACTGGGCATAGAAGTAGCCATTGTGCAATATCGGAGCTTTGGTGTGATCGCCGAACTCATTATGCTTGAATAATTCCTTAACGCCATAGGTGCCATCGCTGTTCTTCATTACCTGTATCATTACTACGCCATTTTCATATCCACCGGCAACAATCACTTTATTGTTTCCGGCATCGAGCGCAGCCGGCACGGAAATATGGCATAACCACTGATCATAATCCCAGAGAATTTTTCCCGTAAGGGGTTCCAGTCCCACGATCCTGCCGAGAGTTTGAGGCAGATCCCTGTGGGCCACCGGATTGGTTGATGATATTACCATTGCTACATGGTCCTGGCCATCAATTTTGACAATTGTAGGGCTGGCATATGATTCATTTCCCAGATTGGGAGTTTTCCAGACCAAAGCTCCGGTGAGTTTATTAAAGGCAACAACTCCGGCCTCGGGAGCCTGTGATGCAACTATGCACAGATTTCCGTAAATGAGCGGACACTGGGTGATAGCCCATACCGGAAGGCGTTCTCCGCCATAGTCAGTCCACACATTCTTGTTCCATACTGGTTTATGTGTATTGATATCAATGCAATAGAGGTCCCCGTTGTGACCGACTGAATATACATGGTTCCCATCGACGGCAGGAACGCTGCGGGATCCGGGAAACATCACCGATCCGGGCGCATTATAACTGAATTTCCATAGTTCCTTCCCATTTGAAAAGTCAAAACACCTCATAATGTCACCTGTCTGGTCATCCCGGTCGAGCAGATAGACTTTCCCGTCCTTGATCACAGGTCCGCCGAAACCGGGACCTACATTGACTGTCCACAGTACCTGCGGTCCGTTTGCAGGCCAGCTCCGCAGAATGCCTTTCTGCGGTGATGTATTATTCCTGTTTGGTCCCATGTAGTTGGGCCAATCCTGGGCTATTAAAACCGGGGATAAAACAAACAGCAAAATTGAGGTAAAGAGGAGATCAGTTCTTTTCATGATTGTGATTTTTTTTAAAGTTAGAAATTCATTTCTTAATAACAGTTTTTAAGAAATGAAACAGAAAAACCATAGATTTAAAACGAATTTTACAAGCTGGATCCATTACTTCGATCATAATCTGGAACACTGTTTACCAGAAAATAATTTCCTGGTATTTTAAAACCTCTTATTTCAATTTTCATCTCAATCTTAAAGTACTTCTGAATATTTTTTATTAAAGGAATAACTCAGACCTAAATGCCAGAGGAAATCATATTCGGACGGAATACCGGATTTCAAAGGCTTATTTACCAGTGCCGATATTGAAACAGGTAAATTCCTGTTACTGATTGATATCCTTGCGTTTAAAAAAACTCCATCATCATCATCCATTTTCAGATAGTATACCTCAGGTGTCATCCTTAACGTGGTATTTTTAGCAACAGGAATATTTGAAACCCCGACCCGGACCGAAGCCATATAAGTATTTCGTGTTATGAATTCTTCCAAAGCATAGTTATAGAACAAATACATCCCTGCATCAAGATATTTGTTTACGCGATAAACCGGCTCGAAAGCGCCGACCAGGTACCTTGTTGTCCGGATAATTTCCTGGGGAACTTCGGAAGATGTAAAATATGTAAGTGACTTATATGACAGGGAGTAATTTGCATGAAAAGTTACTTTAAACTTATTGCTGACCGATCCGTAATATCTCCACCAGAAAACCATGGCCCATGGCTTTCCATCAAGGGCAAACCTGAACTGCGGTTCGAAAGTCAGTTTTCTCCCAATCTTCATATCGAAGACAGCCGCCGGTTTTCCGAGGGTCAGATTTGGGATAGTGGAGATACCCTTGGTCTGAATTGTTATCGCTCCTGCAAAAGTATTTATTGCAGACCTGGTGCTGTCATTCTTCTGGGCTGATATAATAGCCGGGGACAGGAAAAAAAACACCAGGTTTACTGTTATAACTCTGGCAAAATGTGTTTTGTCAAGTAGCATAATTTGTTTTTGTTTCCTTACCATAAATATACAGGCGGATTACTTAATTTGGCAGATTATATCCCGTTTGGTTGCAGTCTATCACCCATGTTCACGGCTTTTTCAATAACATCCAGCCGGGCTTTTCTCGGATCTGGTTTACCTGTGAATTTGCCGTCGCGCTGTACATCGAGTATAAGGTTTGTATTTGGATTCCAGGAAGGCCATTCCGGAAGATCTTTTCCGTTGGGATTCCCGGTTTTGGCGAAGTTGACCCAGTACGCGCTCATTATCCTGGCAACCTCTTTGTCCTCAGGCGGCACGCTTGCTCCTTCCGGGGCTCTCAGATTGCCAAAAACATAAGAAACATCAGTTCCATGTCCCGGGCCATGCGGCATCCGTTGTGTCATTGACTCCGGAACATAAGAGAAAAGGAAAATATATGCCGGGTCCCCGGCCGTTGTAACAGCAGATGCAACAAAACGGGCAGGTTCAGCCCATACCTTGTCTGAATTGAAGTATGTATTCACCTCGGCAAATTCCTTTGTGCCGTCGGGATCGTATGCAGCTTTGGCTTCTGCAGAGAGGCTGCCGAACAGTGAGAAAAGCTCATCCTTCGACTTGCTCTGGTTAACAAACGGTCCGCCGATTTCTGCAGCATTGTTCCCTATCAACATCGGGACCTTTGCGTGTCTGCCCGAGTGATATCCGCCCGTGAGAGTCTCTGTAACAAATTTACCATCCAGGATGGGGCCTGAATAGGTGCGGGTGCCGTCTGGTGCATTTTCCTGTCCGCCATCAACAATTTCCTCAACCTTCAGGGCTCTCAGTTTTGCCAGGGCCGCTGCATCAGTGCCTGTAATCCCGCGTTTACGGGCAAAGTTTACTCCTACAGTCTCTGCTGAAACCGGGTAATACTGACTTGCATTCTCCTTACTGATTGGCCTGCTGTTAAGAACCCCGTCACGACCTCCGCCGGAATGACTGGCAGCTTTATGAAAAAGCCCGCTGGCAGAAGGTATTGTCATAAGTGCATGTATAGATACCCCTCCTGCAGAGAAACCGAAAATAGTGACATTGTCAGGATTGCCACCGAATGCTGCTATGTTTTGTTTTACCCACTTCAGGGCCGCTATCTGGTCCATAAAGGCATAGCTGCCTTTAGGCTCTTCAGGATGTTCCGCACTTAGTGCAGGAAATGCAAAATGACCAAGCCGGCCCAGCCTGTAGTTGAAGCTGACCAGGATTACACCTTGCCTTGCCAGTGTTTCACCTGAGGTATTGCCGCTGCCTCCGACAAAGGCGCCGCCATGGATCCAAACCATAACTGGCAATTTTGCTTTCTGGCTGGCACCTGCAGGTTTCCAGACATTAAGATAAAGGCAGTCTTCAGATGATCCCTGGGCAATAGTTCCCGGCCCGGAACCCCATCCTGCCTGTGCACAGGTTGGTCCAAACTCTCTGGCATCACGAACTCCCTCCCAGGGAGTGACAGGTTGCGGGGGGCTCCAGCGGAATTCTCCAACAGGAGGCGCTGCAAAGGGAATACCCCTGAAGATTTCCACATCTCCTTCTTTCACTCCCCGCACAATACCCGAAGCAGTACTAATAACAGGCTCATCCTGAGATGAAATGACTGCCGGCTTTTGAGCGCCGCATGAGCAGCACATTAAGATCGCTAAACTTATTATTACTGTTCTCATATTTCTCATTTTTTTGTCGTTAATTCACTCTTTAAGAACTTCTTTTAAGTCAGGTACAACCTTATTGTCAGTTTTGTGCCGTACTTAGTCCAGTCCTTTTTCCTTTAACCATTCTGACATCAGGTTGGCGATTTCAATGTTATTCAAATCCGAAAACGGGAAATGAGTATTACCCCTGATTCCGATTTCCGGCAGATGCACCACAGTTACATCACCACCATGCTTATTTACGCAATCTCTCCAAAGTCTGGCCATTTCAAGACGAGCACGCCATCCATCCTGACCGGGATTCGGATGTGGTTTATCGGGGATGTTATCGCCATAATAAATAATTATCGGAATTTTAGTGAGTTCATTAAAATCACCAGGCGGAACCACAACAGGCTGGAGTGAGCCATCGACAAATGGGATGGGATCAGGTGCTTCGCCTTCAGGGAAAGCAAAGCCGCTCCCGGGTTCATATGAGACAATGGCTTTTATATTCTGATTTTTTATTGCCGTAAGCCAGCCCATTCCGCCTGAATGAGAATGGGAAACAAGGATTCCGGGGCCGATTTTGGTAAATAAGGCTGAAACGGCATCAACATTAAGGTTTATGTCTATGGGCCCTATGTTGGGCACCATCTGACGGAAATACTGGTTGAGTGTCTCAGGATCACGCGCAAATTGCACTCCTTCAAAGTAGTCGGGCCAGATACCTATACGAAAAGTGCCAAACCAACCCTGTTCATCAGGTATGGATTCAATACTGGCAGAAGCCGTGCTGCGACCTGCGCTGCCCCTCCTTGGCTGGTCGATCAGATAGACACCAAATCCGCGACGCAGGAATATGGTCTGAAATCCCTCTCGTCCGTCAGGGGTAGTTTCCCATGTTTTTGAAAACTGACCTATCCCGTGCCACATGACCAACGGGTATTTTCGGGCCTCAGCAGGGATTTGAAAAAAAACATAAGCATGATCACCATGAAAGGTTTGCCCTGCCGGTGACTGGTCATAGGGATCGAATGTGCCCGGATTGGCAATTACTGTTCCTCCGATGGCAAAGCTGCCCTGTTCCGTGATCATTATCGGAGTACCGTCGGGGGTCTCCCGGGTACAGGATAACAGGAGGAATGCTGACACTGTAAATATGGTCAGAAAAGTCCGGACTCCCGGTTTCTGATTAGTCTTACATAGCGGAATGGATTCAGATATTTTCATTGATAATCTTTATTAATTCAATAATATGTCCTTACGGAAGGAAAATTTATAATATTATCCGGTCAGCAAAAGAATGGATTAGATTGATAATTTTCCAAGGTCAAAGGTGAGACAAAAAACTGGCAGCCTTGTATATGAATTACTGTTTTTAGTACCCTGATTACGGATAATGAAAGCGGCTCGTAACCAATTAAGAAATAAGGAATAAATTTGTTTCAGCAAAAAGCAGAAAGTCATGGATGAAATACTAAAACTTGATAATATTACTCAATTTAACAACCTTAGGGGGCTTGAAACCCTTCATCCTT
>CAZYYT010000138.1:0-5619 GCA_964651775.1 uncultured Oscillospiraceae bacterium
TTTTTAATGTTGTACTTGGTGAAAGATACAAAAACGTTACTAAGGAATTTCGTGGGCTTATCCGTGGTGAATATGGTAAAACTGCAGTTGATGTTAGCCCCGAATTTGCTAAAAAGATTATTGGTGATGACAAAATAATCACCTCTAGACCTGCAGACGAAATCCCGAATGAGCTTGACAAATTCAGAAGTGAAATCAGTGAATTTATTGAGCAGGATGAAGACGTTCTCAGTTACGCTCTGTTTGGACCTGTTGCTACAAAATTCTTTGAGTATCGTCAGGGACAAAAATATAAAATAAATTCAGAGCTTGCAGATAAGGAAAATAACATCCATCCAATGTAAAGAACAAAAGGTATCCTTCTTTTTTTAGGATGCCTTCTTTGTTATATTTATTTCTATTATTATATTGGTAATAGCCTCAAAAAAATAAAAGGGGAAAGATATATGAACTTAAATTTTAAAAGAAAGCTTCCAATCCCTATGGAAACAAAAGAGATGTATCCGCTATCCGATGAATTAAGAAAAGTTGTTGAGGCAAGACAAAAAGAAATCACGGATATTTTTACAGGGAAAAGTGATAAGCTTATTCTAATAATTGGGCCCTGCTCTGCCGATAATGAGGATAGCGTTATCGATTATATAATGAGACTCAGAGGAGTACAGGAAAAGGTTGATGATAAAATATTCATCATTCCCCGAATCTATACAAATAAGCCGAGAACAACAGGTGATGGTTATAAGGGGATGCTTCACCAACCTGACCCAATGGAAAAGCCAGATATGTTTAAGGGGATAGTCGCTATAAGAGGTATGCACATAAGAGCTATTAAAGAAACCGGCTTTTCCTGTGCGGACGAAATGCTTTATCCTGAAAATTACAGATATCTTGACGATATACTTGCTTATGTGGCAGTTGGTGCACGCTCTGTTGAAAATCAGCAGCACAGACTTACTGCAAGTGGCATTTGTGTCCCTGTTGGTATGAAAAACCCTACAAGTGGTGACTTATCAGTTATGATGAATGCTATTACGGCTGCACAACATAAGCACACCTTTATATATCGTGGGTGGGAGGCTAGTTCAGAGGGCAACCCCTTGTCACATGCTATTTTAAGGGGGTATGTTAATATAAATGGACAGTCGCAGCCTAACTATCATTATGAGGATTTGGAGCTTCTCTGTAAACTTTACGATGAATCAAACCTTTCAAATCCAGCAGTTATTATTGATACAAACCACGCTAACTCCGGCAAAAATCCGTTTGAACAGGAGCGTATTGCGAAAGAAGTTATGCAAAGTACAAAGCACAACAGATCAATTAAAAATCTTGTTAAAGGATTTATGATTGAAAGCTACATCGAGGATGGAGCCCAAAAAATTGGGGAGTGCATATATGGTAAATCAATTACGGACCCGTGCCTCGGCTGGGATAAAACTGAAAAGCTTATTTACGACCTCGCGGAAATGATATAAATTCAATATAAAGGAAATAAAATTGTTTTCGATTTCATTTCCTTTTTTTATTAAAAAAATATTGTTTATTATATAAAAAAATCGCTAATAATATGTTTGGAGGGACTGATGATATGGGTGAAGTAATTCTAGAAATGAAAAATATTAAAAAAAGCTTTTCCGGTGTGCCTGCCCTTAAAAATGCATCACTTGAGGTAAAATCAGGTGAGGTGCATGCACTTGTGGGTGAAAATGGTGCAGGAAAATCAACCCTTATGAAAATTTTGTGTGGAATATATCACGCAGATGGTGGAACCATAACCTACTTTGGCAGTGAAAGAAATTTTGAAAATATTTCACAATCTCAGGAGGCAGGGATTTGTATAATCCATCAAGAACTGAATATGTTAAGCCATTTAACAGTTGCTCAAAACATATACATCGGTCGTGAACCGAAAAATGGGATTTTTATAGATGATAAGAAAATGGAGGATGACACATCCATTCTTTTTAAAAGAATGGGTGTTGAAATACCGCCTTCGTCAAAACTTGGTGCACTTACTGTTGGCAAACAGCAGATGGTTGAAATTGCAAAGGCAATATCCCACGAAAGCAGACTTCTTGTTCTTGATGAGCCAACTGCCGCTTTATCACAAAGAGAGTCGGAAGAGCTTTTCAAAATTATGAATGAGCTTAAGGCAAAGGGCATCGGTATGGTTTATATATCACATCGAATGAACGAAATAAAGCGTATTTCAGATAGGGTTACCGTAATGCGAGACGGTGAATATATCGGCACTGTAAATACTAAAGATGCAACACAAGATGAAATAGTAAAAATGATGGTTGGCAGGGAAATAAGCGGAGAGAATAAAACAAAAAGCAATGTTAAACCTAATGCAAGAACTGTACTTGAAGTAAAAAATATAGGCAATGGAGATACAGTAAAGGGAGTAAGCTTTAAGCTAAGGCGTGGTGAAATACTTGGTATATCAGGTCTTATGGGTGCAGGCAGAACTGAGCTTGCACGCCTTATCTTCGGCGCAGAAAAAATGACGGATGGCGAAATTTATATAAATGGTGTAAAAGAAGAAATCCGGTCCCCCGAGGAAGCTGTGAAAAAAGGAATTTGCTATCTTTCCGAGGATAGAAAGCGCTATGGCATTTTAGTTGAAAAAAATGTAGCAGAAAACACGGTTTTAGCTTCCCTTGACAAGTATATTAATAACACCTTCATTGATGATAAGCAAATCTATGATGATTCTGAATGGGTTAATAAAGAGCTTCGCACAAAAGCTACATCAATGTATCAGCGTGTGAGAGAGCTTTCAGGTGGTAACCAGCAAAAGATTGTTATTTCAAAATGGCTTCTGCGTGATGCCGATGTCTTTATTTTTGATGAGCCGACACGTGGTATTGATATAGGAGCAAAAAGCGAAATATATAATCTTATTGAAAAGCTTGCATCGGCTGGGAAATCGATAATTATGATATCGTCAGAGCTTGCCGAAGTGCTTCGTCTAAGCGACAGAATTATAGTTATGTGTGAAGGTTACCTTACCGGTGAACTTGACATAGCTGAAGCAACACAAGAA
Source organism: uncultured Oscillospiraceae bacterium (assembly GCA_964651775.1). Classification (GTDB taxonomy): domain Bacteria; phylum Bacillota; class Clostridia; order UMGS1883; family UMGS1883; genus UMGS1883. The sequence goes on from CAZYYT010000138.1 coordinate 3,050, forward strand.
AAAATAATGCAGCTTGCAACACTGAAATCTTCAGTTGGGGGGGAATAAATCGTGAAAAAAAACTCAGAAATGAAGTTTAAGCAAAACACTATAATCGTTGTGGCACTTGTTTTGCTTATGCTTATATTTGCCATGCTTAATGTGTATTTTATTAACAGATACAACATTGTAAGTATGGCGCAATCACTTGCACCATATGCGATTATGGGGCTTGGTGTAACCTTTGTTATCGCAACAGGTGGCATTGATCTTTCGATTGGTACAGTGTGCATTGCATCAGCAGTAATAGCGGGCAGGCTTTTTATGAATGGTATGCCACTTGCACTTACAATCCCCGTTATGATTCTAATTGGAGGTATTTTTGGAATACTAAACGGATTTTTGGTTGCTAGATTAAAGCTACCTACCTTTATCGCAACACTCGGTACAATGATGCTTTCAAGGGGTCTTAGTGCACTGCTTGTGTCTATCCCAAATATTTTCTTTTCAAGCGGTACTTGGTTTAATAAGGCATTTTCAAACTACAACGGATTTCCTACAGGACTTGTATGGATAATAGCCTTTGCACTTTTGTGTGGATACCTTATGTATAAAAACAAAATCGGAAGATATATCCTTGCAATTGGTAGCAATGAGGAGGCGACAAGGCTTTCCGGAATAAATACTGATAAATATAAAATGATTGCATACACAATAAGCGGGCTTAGTGCAGGCATTGCGGCAATTTTTTGGGCTGCTTCATTTGCAACCATTGCCACCGCAACAGGTAATGGTATGGAGCTTGATGCCATCGCAGGTGTATATATCGGCGGAACGTCTGCAGTGGGTGGTGTAGCGTCTGTTTCAGGATCTGTAATAGGTGCAGCTCTACTTGTTGTAATTCGTAACGGTCTTAACTTTGTGCTTGCAAAGTTCAATTTAAACTTAAATTCCACTTATGTGACATATGTGCTTACCGGTATTATCGTTATTGCGGCAGTGCTTACAGATGTGGTCAAAACAAAAAATAAAAAGGAGTAATAATATGAAAAAAAGGTTACTGATTCTTACTTTGGCGGTCATTATGTTAATGAGCCTTACGGCATGTGGAGGAAATGGTGGCGGTGGTGATAAAACAAATAAAACCATAGCAGTAATTGCAAAGGGTGAATCGCACGCATTTTGGCAATCAGTAAAAAGTGGTGCACAGGATGCGGCAGAAAAATACGGTTACAAAATCACCTTCCGTGGTCCTGCAAGTGAATCTGCAAAAGACATTCCATCACAGCAAGAAATGATACAAACAGCCCTTTCAAATAACGTTATGGGTATGGTTGTTGCAACAATTGGTGAAGGTTTCACCGACTCTTTGACGCAGGCTTACGAAAGAAAAATCCCTGTTGTTCAGTTTGATAGTGGCATATGGAAAAAGGATGTTGACACGCTTAACAAAAGTGGAAAGAACCCAATTAAATCATCTGTTGCAACCGATAACAGACTTGCGGCAGCACTTGCGGCGGAAAAGTTTTATGAAGCACTTCGTGAAGATATCAAAAAAAGTGATAAATATGTAGTTGGCGTAATTCAGCACGATGAAACAAAAACAGGTATCGACAGGGCAGGCGGGTTTATAGATAAGTTTAAAGAGCTTGCTGATAAAAACGATGATACCAAGGGTAAAGTTACAATTTATAAAGAGGTTAAACCCGGTGATGCAGAAAACGCCTACAAAACAGCTCTTGAAGCAATTACCGACAAAGGAGCAAATGCAATATTTATGTCAAACGAGGGCGTTGTAAAGCAGGTTTATGATGCAGCCGCTGCTGCAGGCACAAAGTATGACAATATCAAATTTTGTGGATTTGATGGTGGCACAAAGCAGATTGAATGGATGAAGGCAACGAAGGGGCCAAAGCTTATCGGCTCCGTAGCGCAGGATTCATATAATATCGGATACCGTGCAACGGAGCAGGTTATTAATGCAATAGAAGGTAAAGAAACAGAAAATGAGGTTGCCATCGAGGGTGCATGGTGGGATAAAACAAATGTTGATGAAATGATACAGCGAAATCTTGTATATAAAGGCTAAATACACTAATTGCCGCAAGGAATAACCTTGCGGCTTTTTTCTTTTTGCCATTGACTATAACGTGCATTTAAAGTACAATATATATGTGTGATGTTTTCACACACTAAAAGGCAATTCACAAAAAAATTATTTGGTCATATCTCTACGTATTTGTAAAAGAAAAGAGATGGTGTATAAATGTCAAAATATATCGTGATGATATTGGAATGTATAGGAACAATTGCTTTTGCAATAACAGGGGATCTTGTAGCAGTTGAATCAAAACTTGATTTTTTTGGTGTGGTTTTTATTGGGGCGATTACAGCTGTTGGTGGTGGAATATTGAGAGATATTATTTTGGGCATCACGCCACCATTAATATTTGATAACCTAGTAATGATTTTAATAGCACTAGTAGTGTCAACAATTGTATTTTTGATCTTATACTTAAAAAAGAGTTTATATAAACGATAGATTGTATAATGAAGTGCGCCACCCAATTATGGTAAAAGTATAGCCCATA
>CAZYYT010000139.1:0-5589 GCA_964651775.1 uncultured Oscillospiraceae bacterium
AGTTTGAGGTTGTGTTGCTTTTTGTGCTAAACTGCCTACAAAATAACGGAGAGGATTTATCTCTCCGTTTTGTGTTATTTAAAAACTCTAGAAAGATTTTTGAGGGTTTTTTAATCTTCATATAAATCATCCATACCCCTTATTGCGCATACTGCGGCATAAACCTTACTACATCCCATTTTTTTAAGAAGCTTTGAGCAGTAGGAGGATGTTGAGCCTGTCGTGAAAACGTCATCAACCAAAAGGGCGGTGCCATTTAGCTTAATATCTTTTTGGAAATAACACTTCTTTACATTTTCACGCCTTTGAAGTGCGTTAAGTGTTACTTGGCGACTACCTATGTTTATACGAATAAGTGTGTCCTTAACAGGGATATCAAGAAGCTTTGAAAGGTGTTTTGCAATAAGCTCTGTTTGATTGTAGCCACGCTGAATAAGTGATGACTTGCTTTGCGGAACAAATGTAATAAAATCAAAGCCTTTATCAAATTCTTCAGTACGGATAAGCTTATCTGCAAGAAGAAAAGCAAATGCAGGTGCATATGATGGGTGGTGAGAATACTTCAGCCTTACTATAGCACTTCTTACATTATCCTTATATAAAAGCGGAATAAAGGCACGCTCAAACCCACGCTTGTCCGAATTACAGCTTCGGCATAAATCGTATGCAAATTCGCCAAGAGGTATTCCGCATTTTATACAAACCTTACCTTTAATATATGGGATGCTTTTAATACATTCCCCGCATATCGGTAGCTTCGCTGTAACTATTTGAGTACAGAAGGGACATCTTTTTGGGAATAGAGCATCAATTAATACACTCATTAAGTCTCCTCCTTAAACTACTATAAAGTACCCAAGAGTGGTTGTTATTTACCATACGCTGGACGCTTTCAATGCTTCCTACAAGTATTACAAGATTTTTTGCCCTTGTAACAGCAGTGTAGAGTAGGTTTCTTGTCATAAGCATTGGTGGGAAGGTGCATACGGGGATTATAACACAGTTCCACTCACTACCCTGACTTTTATGGACAGTTAGTGCATAAGCAATTTCAAGGTCTTCAACAGATGTAAAATCATATTCAACAATATGTTTATCATCAAAGCTTATGGTCATTGTTTTATCTTTTGTGGAAATATCAAGAATTACACCGATGTCACCATTGTATATGCCCATCCCTTCAAGAGAACCATCTGGCATAGTCCACAGTATATCATAGTTATTTCGTGTTTGAATTACTTTATCGCCTACACGGAAGGTACGCTCACCAAACTTTTTTTCTTTTTTTGATTTGGATGGAGGGTTTAGCCTATCCTGAAGCACACGATTAAGGTTTGCAGTGCCGGCAATGCCTTTCCTTGAAGGAGTTAAAACCTGTATATCGTTTAAGCTTTCAAAACCGTAAGCCTTTTTAAGCCTGCCACTGCATAGCTCACAAATTGTATCAACTGCCCCTTCAACACTTCTTTGCATAAAGAAAAAATCAGTAGAGCTATCGTTTTCAAGTGGCATAAGACCGCCGTTTATTCTGTGGGCATTTGTTACAATTCGGCTTTCACTTGCCTGACGAAAAACCTCATTAAGTCTAACAGAGGGGATGGTGCCGCTTTCTAATATATCACGAAGCACATCACCTGCACCTACAGACGGAAGTTGGTCACTGTCACCTGCCATAATGAGCCTTGCGCCACGCCTAAGTGCTTTTAAAAGTGAGTTAAAAAGAAGAATATCCACCATACTCATCTCATCAACGATTACAACATCAGCATCAAGTGGGTTGTGCTCATTTCTAACAAAGGACTGGCTGTCAGATCCACCAGACATGTCCACCTCAAGCATTCGATGAAGTGTTTTAGCTTCAACCCTGCAAGATTCGGTAAGTCTTTTTGCTGCCTTGCCTGTCGGTGCGCAAAGTGAAACCTTAAGGTTGTGCTTCTTAAAAAGCTCAAGAATAATTTTCATTATCGTTGTTTTACCTGTGCCGGGGCCACCTGTAATAACTGAAACTGCACATTCGTTAGCCATTTTAACAGCGTCTCTTTGCATAGGGGATAATTCTATCCCTATTGAAGAGGAAATCTCGGTTGTATCAAAATCAAGATAGCGTGAAATTTTTTTAGAGCTTTTTTTTATCTCTCCAAGCCTTCTTGCAGAGGAAAGCTCCGCATTATAATACATTGGAAGAAAAACAAATTCCTCCTCAATTATAAGCTCACCTTTATCCCTAAGCTTTACAAGCATATTTGTTATTTCATTTACATCCAAGAAGCTGTGATGAATATTCCACCAGCCCATCCTTTTTGTAGCAGGTATGTCCCGAAAGAGATACCTGGAGAAGGGCGTGCTTAATCCCACTTGAAATTCTTCCGGGGTGATTATTAGGTATATTCATCGCACGTGCAATTCTGTCTGCAGTTTTAAATCCAATACGCTCAACACTATCGCAAAGGACATATGGATTTTCTTTTATTAAATCAATTGCAAGGCCACCAAACTTTTTGTGTATTTTCATTGCGACAGTTGGTGTAACACCATATTCCTGAAGAAAGATAACCGTCTGTGATGCTTCCTGCCTGATTAAAAAAGATTCCGATATTTTGTTTGCCTTGTCAGGGGATATCCCCTTTATTTCGGCAAGTTTTTCAGGATATGCCGCGATAATATCAAGTGACTCAGTTCCAAATTTTTTTATTATTTTCTTTGCGGTTGATTCCCTTACACCACTGATTATCCCCGAAGAAAGGTATGAGAGGATTGCGCTTTCCTTTCTGGGAAGCATTCGTTCAACCAATTCGACGCTGAACTGTTCCCCATAATCGGGATGCTCCACCCATTTGCCGGTAAGTCGCACACCCTCCCCGGGTGCAATAAAGGGCATATGTCCACACGCAGTTATAATGCTATTGTTACAATCAACATCACAAACTGTGTAGCCATTATCTTCATTCTGATATATTATTACGTAAATCTCCCCCTGGAGAATCTCTGTCTGGCTCATATAAATCACCACTAATCATAAAACGGATTGTTGTATCTTTCGGTAGTTTGGATATAATTTCAAGGGCCTCATCTCTTTTACAAGAGATTCCCCATCCCGAGCTTTTGTAAATTATAAAAAGAAACATCATATCAGCAATTAAAAATGCCAATACCAAGAAAATCAAGTTCATAAGTTCACCCCCCATATATTATATGAGGAATGGTGAAGGGCTGACAAAGGCAGTTTCATATAGGGATTATTCGCCCAAAAACCGATTACTCCCAATGTGAAGCTACCTAAAGACAGCCCTTCATTATTACAAATATTTTTTAAGTGTGTCCACCATATCAAGCTTTTCCCAAGGTAAATCAAGGTCACTTCTGCCGAAATGTCCGTAAGCAGAGGTTTGTGTGTAGATTGGTCTTCTAAGGTCAAGTGTTTTTATAATTGATGATGGGCAGAGGTCAAAATTCTTATTAACGATTTCGGCAATTCTTTCATCCGAAACCTTGCCTGTTGAGAAGGTGTCGATTCTTACAGATACCGGCTTCGCTACGCCGATTGCATATGCAAGCTGAATCTGACACTTGTCACTAAGACCTGCAGCAACAATATTTTTAGCAATGTAGCGTGCCATATAACAAGCGCTGCGGTCAACCTTTGTGGGGTCCTTGCCGGAAAACGCACCACCGCCGTGTGGCGCAAATCCACCATAGGTATCAACGATAATCTTTCTCCCCGTAAGTCCTGAGTCGCCCTGAGGGCCACCGATAACAAAGCGGCCTGTCGGGTTAATAAAGTACTTCGTATTTTCATCTATAAGGTTTTCATCAAGCACCGGCTTAATAACATGCTCAATCATATCCTTTTTAATTGTCTGCTGGGAAACATCCTCGCTGTGCTGGGTTGAAAGCACAACCGTATCAATTCTTTTAACAACATCGTCCTCATATTCAACAGTTACCTGAGTTTTTCCATCGGGGCGAAGATAGGGGAATGTGCCATTCTTCCTAACCTCGGTAAGCTTTTTCGCCATCTTTTGTGCATAGTAAATAGGCGCCGGAAGATACTCATCGGTTTCGTTTGTAGCATAGCCAAACATCATACCCTGGTCACCTGCACCCTCGGCATCAACGCCAAGTGCTATATCGGGGGACTGCTTGTTAAGTGTGTTAAGTATTGCAATGCCGTCTGCGGAAAATCCAAGAGATGGGTCAGTATACCCAATCTCCTCCACCGCTTTTTTAACGATAGAGCGTATATCATATGAGTGTGTTGTTGTAATTTCGCCAAAAACCATAACCATACCTGTTGCAGCGCAGCATTCACAAGCGACGCGCGCCATGGGGTCATGCTTTAAAATATCATCTAACACTGCATCGGAAATTCTGTCACAAACCTTATCGGGATGCCCCTCGGTAACAGATTCTGATGTGAAAAGCTTTCTATTATTAATCATATATATCCTTCCTTTGTCTTAAACTACATAAATACTCAATTTATATTCTAAACAATATAGGGTATTTTGTCAACAATAATAAATAATTATGTAGGGAAAACAACAAAATCACTTGACAAAGCTGTAAATTAGTGGTATTATTATAAACTGCATTATGATGCATATATCTACCCTTAAAAAGATGGAAGATATTACTTTAAAACAGCAGTTGTTTATATTTTGCAGTTGGACGTGCATTCTACACCCCAATCGCAATGCGGATTTCCGCGGTATATTCCGAGTGCATTCTACACAGGGGTATAAAATATTGAAAACCGTTGTTCGTCCTAAAAAATTTTGACAGAGGTGATGGCGTTGAAACCTATTAAATTAGGAAAAAATGAAAGAATGACCTATGCAAAAATCGATGAAGTTTTGGATATGCCAAATCTTATTGATATGCAAAAAAGCTCTTATGAATGGTTTATAAGAGAAGGTCTTCGTGAGGTTTTTCGTGATGTCAGCCCAATTACTGACTATGCAGGAAACCTTATCCTTGAATTTACCGACTACAGAATTGACGAGCAGCCCAAGTACTCAATAGAAGAATGCAAAGAGAGAGATACAAACTATGCTGCACCGCTTCGTGTTCAGGTTCGTCTTATCAATCAGGAAACAGGCGAAATTAAAGAGCAGGAAATATTCATGGGTGATTTCCCGCTTATGACAGAGCAGGGCACCTTTATCATTAATGGTGCGGAGCGTGTTATTGTTACACAGCTTGTTCGTTCTCCCGGAATTTATTATGAGCAGAAGTTTGATAAGGTTGGTAAAAAGATTATCACTTCAACAGTTATTCCTAACCGTGGCGCATGGCTTGAGTATGAAACAGATTCTAACGATGTATTCTCTGTTCGTATTGACAGAACAAGAAAGCTCCCTGTTACTGTTTTAATCAAGGCTATGGGTCTTGAAACTGAACCTGAAATTTTAAACCTTTTTGGTGAGGATGACAAAATTGTTGCAACACTTGCAAAGGATATCTGCAAGAATCGTGAGGAAGCGCTTTTCGAGATTTATCGTAAGCTTCGTCCCGGTGAACCGCCAACAGTTGAAAGTGCAACATCTCTTCTTAATGCACTTTTCTTTGATGCAAAGAGATATGAGCTTG
>CAZYYT010000140.1:0-5528 GCA_964651775.1 uncultured Oscillospiraceae bacterium
CAAAATGCAGAAAGTAGTTGCAAAAGTGCACTTGAAATGCTATAATAGTCCAACCTTGAAAAACCCACTTTTTTGAGCATTGCATCTTCCCCATCCAAAACTGTAAAAAAGCGCAGAGTATTTTGACTGAGTTCATGGCCAAAAATGACACAATGATAGTCGTTTCAGCCGTTGGTCAGCTTTTCGTCCGAAAGTCCTTCAATTTGCTTAATGAATAGCACGCCAATGGCAAGTCAAATCGGCTTTGCTGGAGCACCGTTGTCCGCACAGTATTAATGGCAGTATTTCTCTTTGATGGCATTCCAGCCAATCATGTGCGCCATTTTTATCCATCAATTTTTCGGATTGAGTGTCAATCCAGCTGTCTAATCGTCATTATTCGACCTCTCTTTTTCTAACAACGCCAGTGCAATCCTCAAGGCGTTTACCCGCCTATCGTTTAGGGTCTTCTGGGAGGACTGTAACTTTCCACTATCTTGCATCTTTTCGCACTTGTGTAGAGTTGACTCAAGGGCGGTAAACGCCTCTTCTAATTCTTCTTTTGAGTACTTATTCATCTTTGCCTCATTTCTTATTAGGTCTACCCTAAGGATACGTCAGGGTTATTAAATAAATAATATTTTCTTTTTTACTCCGGTTTGTTTTTCATCAAAGATATCATAGGAATTAGAGCAAATATAACCTCCATGCTAAAGGCAACAATTAACCCTAGTTGTAATCTTGACGGCCATGGCCAAATGAGCTGTATTATGATTCTTGATAACTATATAGGAATAAAGAATACATAAAATATGCGCAATTTTCTCGAGCTATCAAATATTTTTTTGCACTATTAATTATATAATTGGAACTATATCAGTATGAATAGAATAACCTCAAATATATTTGCAGCAAAATGTGAAAATGTACTTATCCACGCATTTTTTGTTTTATAAAAAATAACCCCGTATAAAATACTGTTTATGAAAGTAAATATAAGCCCGAAAAGAACAATGATAGTGTTCCCCTGTTTATAGTGGCCCAGGGCAAATAATAGAGAGGTTACGAGCAAAGCAAGTATGTTCGGGAGGATTTTGCATAACTTGTTTTGGAAGAAAGCTCTCCATGCAATTTCTTCTCCCAGAGCAAAAACAAAAAACAGCAAAATGGATGAAACGCTGAATTCTATCGGCACAAACGCCCCGGCTCTTATTGATTCATACTTTATATATTCAGGCAAAAACAATATAGACAGTACTATACAGATCGCATCCACTATGATTGGCAACACAAGCCAGAACCATATTTTTTTATCCTTTAAATTTAGACTTATAGCCTTTATGTCAAGACCGCTTCCACGCATGGGCTGACTTTGAATTGTTTTATTGATAAAGAAAAATATAACCCCGATGAAAATTGCAGCAGATGATAAATTCAATCCAAACAAATTAGTAAAAGAGACGATTGCCATAATAGCCATGATTATAATTGTTATTATAGACGGTTTTTTACTGTTTTCCATTCTTATTTCCCCCTTTAAATTAGGCTTGGCGCGTAGCTTCCTGCCAAAAGTATAGTATTTAAGTCCTTCTCGGATATTTGCTCAGCTTTGAAAGCACGTATGCTTCTTCTTGTTATAATTTTTTCAATTATATTATTTATGTCCCTATCCTTCCTTATAAATAAAATATTTAGTTTATAATTTCACCCTCGTTTTTGGCTAATTTTTCATGCCATTCGCATCGCTCAGTGGCTGTCAGTTTTGCCCATTCTGTTTCTTCACCAATAATTCTTAAAGGTTTTTGTGAGCGATAGGAGCGTGTTAAGCTCAGGTTCATAATTTGAATTTCCACCCGGTGTCAGTAAATCACCAACCTGCAAATCAGCCTTTGTCCCATGATAAAATGGTCCCTGATCAGAAGGCGCACCGTTATATGAATTTGACGATTCATAATTTCTTTTTGCATTATCAGAATCACATAACTCCTCATAGCATTTGGCAATGTTTAAATATAACGCCCTATATGCACTCTTAACATTATCATCATTTATATTTTGTGCACACTGTAAAGATGTTTCCATCCACTTCAATTTGTCTGTGATACTCTTTTGTAGACGAGCCAAATGATAAGCTGCAATAAACCTTTCATAGTCGTCTTTTGCTTCATGCCATGCTTTTTGAAACATCATGGTTGCATCTTCGATGTTTCCACTACCTTCCAACTCCATCCCACCCATACAGAGTTTAATAACAACGTTTTTGGGATCAAATTTTATATTCATCTAATCTTATCTCCATTTTTTCAAGTTTCAACACTCTAATCAATTCTGCTCTGCCATAAGCATGCCAACAAAGCAAAAAATCAGCTTCTCAAAATCTTCTCCACAGATTTGCCTTTTGCCAATTCATCAATCAGTTTATCAAGCCACCTTATTTTCTGCATGAGCGGGTCTTGAATTTCCTCGACGCGATGCCCGCAAACCACGCCTGTAATTTTGGTGGAATTCGGATTTATTTGTGGGGCTTCACTAAAGAAAGTCTCATAATCAATATCCTTTTCAATTTGCGATTGCAAGCCAGAATCATCATATCCGGTAAGCCAACAAATAATAGCATTAACCTCGGATTTGGTGTGTCCTTTGCGCTCTGCCTTCTGGACTAGTAGCGGGTAGACGCCCGAAAATGCCATCTTGAAAACGTGCTCGTTTGTCATAGTATATCACTTCCTTTCCGATTTCCACTTTATTTTACAACGTACAATATCGGTGATATCTATTTGATAATCACCCAGTGGTGACATAACAATAGCAAAGCAACAACTAATAATGCCAAAACTGTGATTACCGCGGCAAGTACATTAATAACCTTATTTGTTTTATCTTTAAGAACCTTGGACAGCAGGATATAAATACCAATTCCAATTATCCCTCCAAGTGTGTTACTAAGCACATCGGTGATGTCGGCTCTGCCGATTGCTAAAACATATTGTATCAATTCAAACACAAAAGTCAAGCTAATAATTGCAAGAATCCTTTTCACAAAAGGTTGCTTTGTTTTCAACATACAAATATAGATTCCTAAAGGTATGAAAGCTAAAATGTTAATTTTAATTTCAGAGCGAATAATACCGTTATCATTGAAAGACCCTAAGAGCGGAATCAGATTAATAACCCGTCCCTCCTTTATTACGGGGATAGAAAATTGCAATTTGAAGAGAATTAGCCAAGTTAATGCCAGTAAATAAATTGCAGATAACACGAGTGTATGCGTGTTTCTTCTTTCCAATTTTAAATTTTTCGTTTCACTCACACTCCTTAATGATTACTTTATCTTCAGTATTTATTAAATGGGGTTTTTAATTAATTCTTTTAAGCGATTTATATGCCATATTCTCTCGTTTTCCATTAATGCTACGACATCAGTTTTACTTTTGTATAAAAGTTTTATTGCAGAAACAACATACATTGCTGTTCCCTCAGAATGAGTGGGAACATGGCAAGTAGCTAAACAATGTGACGTAGCTCTCACTATTTGTGAATAAGGCTTATCATCTTTTTCCATATCTTTTGCTAAAGCCAAAACCGTGTATGTGTATTTTCTTGCGTCCCACATTTTTATTTCATTATCTATCCACTTTTTCAAAGTGCCTACTGCAGTTTTTTAAATTATTTCATTTGGATATTTTATTTCAAATAATGGTAGAACTCTATTCAAACAATCAATAGCCCACAACGCTAAAATCTTATGCTCGTTAGAATATTGTTTAACGGGTTTTATTATATCAAGTAATTCATCATCGTGTTTTGTTAGTGAAAAGTTACTCATATCAATCATAAAAATCCTCCGTTTATTATATATGACCTCAGCCCAAAACTGCCCTTCATATTTCGCTTTATTATTAAATTTATACCATATTGATATGAACTTTAATTTTTAATCATCGGCTTCTGGAAGTTAAGTAATAGTTCTTCCATATTATTTCATATCCTGTGTCGATACACCTTCATTGCGAAAATGTACGCTACAACCGTAATTCCAATACACCATGCAAGGGCTACCCAGATACCATTCCCTATGGTTTCAGAGTTGAGCAAATCACGTATCGACTCGACTATTGACGTTACCGGCTGGTTTTCAGCAAATATACGGACGACCTTGGGCATCGTTTCGGTCGGCACAAAAGCTGAACTGAGAAAGGGCAGAAAAAGCAGCAGATATGAGAATGAGGACGCTCCCTCCATAGATTTTGCCGTAAGGCCTGGAATGACCGCAACCCAAGTCAGCGCAAGTGTGTATAGTGCGAGTATTCCTGCTACTGCAAGCCATTCAAGTATTCCCGCACTTGAGCGGAAGCCCATAATAAGCGCAATAAGGATAATTGTAATGACGGTAAGCATATTGGACACAAGAGAGGTCAGCACATGACTCCACAGTACCGATGAGCGGCTGATAGGCATGGAATTAAACCGTGAGAAAAGCCCTTTTTGCATATCCATAAACAATCGATAGGCGGTGTAGGCTATACCCGACGCGATAGCCATCAACAGTATGCCCGGCAGTTGATAATTAATATAATTCACGTCAGCACCCATACTCATTTTAACTGCGCCGCCGAACACATAAACGAACATCAGCATTATCGCAATCGGCGTTATCGCAACGGTAATAATCGTGTCTGGGCTACGCAAAATATGTTTCATTAAGCGCCCGGTCAGTACGACTGTATTATTCTTCATTTTGTTTGACCTTCTTTGCCAATAATTGCGAGGAAAATCTCCTCAAGTGTCGGCTGTTTTTCGATATATTCCTTTTTTGTAGGTGGGAATAGCTTCTTGAGTTCTTCAAGAGTCCCGTTAGCGATAATTTTGCCCTCGTTCAGGATTGCAATTTTGTTCGCAAGCTGTTCCACTTCATCCAGATACTGCGTTGTGAGCAAAATCGTCACGCCGCTGCCTGCGAGCTCCTTAACAGTTTTCCAAACTTCAAGCCGCCCCTCTGGGTCAAGTCCGGTTGTCGGCTCGTCAAGAAAAATGACGGCGGGTCCTCCCACAAGGCTCATCGCTATATCCAGCCTGCGCTTCATGCCTCCGGAATACGTACCCGCCCGTTTGTTTGTTGCGTCTGTGAGCCCAAAGCGCCCCAGCAGGTCGCCAGCAACTTGGGCTGGGCTGGGAACACTCCTTAGCTTTGCAATCAGTAAAATGTTTTCCTGCCCGGTCAATACCTCATCCACAGCGGCGAACTGCCCGGTAAGGCTGATATTTTCGCGCACCTTTCCCGGCTGACGTGATACGTTAAAGCCGCAGACGCTTGCAGTTCCTCCGTCAGATTTCACAAGTGTAGAAAGGATGTTAACTATCGTGGTCTTGCCTGCTCCGTTAGAACCGAGAAGTGCGAAAATCTCACCTTGATTCACTTCAAAATCAACGCCCTTAAGGACTTCTGTGTTCTTGAATGACTTCCGCAGACCTTTCACTTCAATTGTCTTTTCCGTACCTATACGCCCTTTCTATTTTGTTTATCTGTAACCTTTTTTATGGCCTTGTAT
>CAZYYT010000141.1:0-5497 GCA_964651775.1 uncultured Oscillospiraceae bacterium
GAGCATCTGCCTTACAAGCAGAGGGTCATAGGTTCGAGCCCTATTGTTCCCACCAAAAAGACATCCATAGGATGTCTTTTTTTATATCACTATTGACTGATTTTAAACGTAATGGTATGATTGTTATATGATTTCAACTTGTGCACTGCAATTTATGAGGACTTATGTAAAATAAATGAGATTAAAATGGCAAAAAGTTTCTTGACTGGATAAATGGAGAGGATAAAAAAATCGTAAACTACATTTTACCCTTTGTATGAAACGGATTCGAAGAGGGCGCAAATATATGCCCCACATACACAGAGGATGGAAAATAACAGACGAAAGAGTTAGGGCGCTTAAAAGCTTTCCGATATGTTAATGGCCTGAAAGGATGTTTTTGTGTGAACAAAAGTACGGATATACAAATCCCCTTATTTGATAATACAAGCTTTTTTAGAGAAAACGAAAGGGTTTACATACAGCTTTCAACAGAGTTTCCTGATTTTGTTGGCGTAATGCACAGGCATCAGTTTATTGAGGTTGTGTATATACTTTCGGGTGAGGCAATTCACACTGTAGGTGAAAAGGAGTACACCGTGTGTGGTGGCGATGTTGTTTTGGTAAACAGTGGTGTACCGCACAAGTTTGTGTCTGCAACAAATTCAAACGAAAGCTTCGTTTCATATGACCTTATGTTTTCACCGGATTTTTTTGATGCATCGGCAATTAATATGAATGTTTTTGAATCACTAAAGGATTGCTTCCTTTTTTATTCGCTTTTTCCGTCAGACGCATCTGCATATCCCGACATGCACGTTTCGGGTAAAAAATACTATAACTATGGTGACCTTTTTACGCGCATATATCACGAATACAAAACACGTGAAAAGGGATATCTTGAGATTATACGTGCGTATGTAATAGAGCTTATTATAAAGGTTTTCCGAGATATTGATAAAAAGAATACCACGCGGCTTTCACCCGATAATCAAAAAACGGTTGACAGTGCCGTAAGCTATATCGAAAATAATTATAATGAAAACCTTTCAGTTGACGATATTGCCGCAAAGGTATTTCTAAGCCCTGATTATTTCAGAAAGCTGTTTAAAAAGGTAACTGGTGAATCGGTAACCTCTTTTCAACAAAAAATGAGAATTGATGAGGCTTGCAGGCTTCTTTCTACAACTGAAATGCCAATTAAAGATATATCAATTGAGGTAGGCTATAACGATTCTAAAGCCTTTTACCAAACCTTTAAAAAGGTAACAGGCAAAACCCCGAAAATGTACCGAAACAACCAATAATATGCCCTTAAAGACCATTGACGAAAACTTCTTTTTTTCGATATAATTAACTTATATTGAGGAAAGGAGTTTTTTTATGTCAATTCAAACAGTTACCGGTGTTCTTCAGAAAAAGGATTCCGGAATTATTACCCCGCACGAACATATTTTTATTGAGCTGACAGCCTTTTTTGAGGAGCGTCCTTTAAAAGATTGTGAAAGCCCACGCTCATCCCCTGTTACAATGGACAAACTTGGGATTTTAAACAGGGACCCATATGCACTTTTGGATAACCTTAGAATGGATGACTTTGAAACACAGAAAAAAGAAATTCTGCGTTTTAAAAATGCGGGCGGTGCTACAATCGTTGATGCAACGATGCCCGGAATTGGGCGTGATGCAAAGATGCTTAAGAAAATTTCCGAAGCTACAGGCATTAACGTTGTTATGGGAACGGGTTTTTATGTAAATTCCACCCATCCTGACGAAATGAAAAACATGACCGAGGAAGAAATTGCCGAATTAATGGTTAAGGAAATTGAGGTGGGCGTGGATGCAGGCATCAAGGCAGGTGTTATCGGCGAAATCGGCATAAGTGAAATCTTTAATGAAGAGGAAAGGCGCGTACTTCGTGCTTCTGCACTTGCATATAAGCGCACAGGCACAAGCGTGCTTGTACATATTAACCCCTGGACCAAAAATGGAATTGAAGCGGCCGAAATCTTACTTGAGGGAGGCGTTCCCCCGCGAAAGATTGCAATATCACATATTGACGTTGAAAATGACATTGACTATATACATAAGCTTCTTAAAATGGGCGTATATATAGAGTTTGATAACTTCGGCAAGGAATACTATGTTGACCGTGAGGCAAGGCGTGATGGATACGGCCTTTTCGTCCACGATACTGACAGAGTTAAGCTTGTTAAAAAGCTTATTGAGGAGGGCTACAAAAAACAGATTCTTTTAAGCTGTGATGTATGCCTTAAAACCTGCCTTCGCACTTATGGTGGCTGGGGCTATGACCATGTTTTGGTAAATATTGTGCCAATGATGGAGGATGAGGGAATATCTAAAGAGGATATTATGCTTATGCTTACAGATAACCCTGCAAATTTCTTGGATAATAGAGGAGTATTATGATGAGTAACGATTACATACGCATCCCCGACAGTGAATTTAAAGAAAGGGTAGTTAAAGTACAAAAAAAGATGGCTGAGCTTGGCTACGACATGCTTCTTTGCTATGGTAACGAGGCGGAGCCACAGTTTGTGCGCTACTTCAGTGACTATTGGCCGTCATTTGAAACAGCAGGCGTAATTATCCCAAAAGTGGGTGAGGCAAAGCTTCTTATCGGGCCCGAAAGCTATACATATGCTTCAGACCGCTCAAGAATCGAAGATATCCGCCTTGTAAAGTGCTTCCGTGAATCTTCAGAGCCGGAGTATCCCGGTAAGCCACTTGACACATTTACAAGCATCTTTAAGGACTGCATAGGTGATGCACCGATTAAAAAGTTTGGTGTGGCAGGGCTTCCGCTTCTTACGGTTGGTATTTACCATGATTTGTGCGAGCATCTTAAGCCCTACGGTGATGTTGTACTTGAAAAGGCAGACCACGTTGTGGCATCAATCCGTATGTATAAAACAGAAAATGAGCTTGCTTGTATGCGTAAAGCCGCTGAAATTACAAGAAAAACAATGGACTATGTTATTGGAAATGTGCATGTTGGGATGACTGAAAGACAGGTTGTTGGTCTTGCCTTAGGAAAAATGCACGAACTTGGGGCAGAGCGTGAGAGTTATCCTCTTTGGGTGCTTACGGGTGACGGGTCTGACCAGGCAATCAGTCGCCCAAGAAACAAGGTTATTAAAGACGGAGACATGGCATTTCTTCAAATCGGTGCAAGATACGAAGGCTATGCTTCAACAATCGGTCGTCCTGTAGTATTTGGCAAAACAACAGATAAGCAAAAAAGAATTATTGAAGCAGGCTATGAGCTTCAAAAATGTATACTTGAAAGAACAAAGGCTGGCGTCCCTGCAAAAGATCTTGCGATTTTCCATAAAGAAAAGATTAAAGAGCTTGGCTTTGAGGATCATTACCTTTACGGACCTTTCCACGGAAATGGTCTTATGGAGGGTGAGGCGCCTTGGGTAGAAACAGATTCCACCTACCTTCTTGAGGAGAATATGACCTTCTGTTCAGATCTTTTCTTAGGCTCACACGATACAAAAAAAGGCCTTAGAATTGAAGACGTTGTAAGAATCACAAAGGATGGCTGCGAAAACCTTACAAACTATCCGAGAAAGCTTTTTGAAATTCTATAAGGAGTAGCGTAATGAGTAATTTGAGAGATAAGGTGTGGCTTTGGGGACAGATGCCCGGTGGACATCACGCATGCCCAAACTACAATCTTCCCGGCGTAAACAAAATGACACCTATGGAAGGTCTTGAATTTTTTGGTATTAAGAATTTGTGTAGGGTAAAGCTTAGCCGTGAAAGCGATTTATCATTTTTTGATGATGATTTACTTCTTAAGAATAATGAAAAAATGGAAAAGTGCTGTCTTTCACTTATCGGAGCAGGTGAGTGGAAGCCCAAGGATAAGCGAGATGACCTTGAAGATGTTCTTGCAATGGCAAAAACTGAAAAAAGGGTTTGCGCCTCTGTAATGGACGACTTTGTAAGTAAAGAAAGAATGAAAACCTTTACGCCCGATGTTTTAAAAGAACTTCGTGAGGCGCTTCACACAAGGATAGACAGACCGATAGAACTTTGGTCGGTTCTTTATGAAAGAGACTTTGATGATTTTTCAGAGGCTGTTAAAATGCGTGCAAAGGAATTTGACGTTACAACCTTTTGGACTTGGTTTGGAAAAAACCTTGTAAATCTTGAAGAAAACCTTAAAATGATTAAGGAAGTTAATGGCGACGGCAGAACAATGCTTGGTGTTTACCTTTATGACTATGGCGATGGTAAACAGCTTCCTGATGATTTAATGAGGCTTCAGCTTGATTTTGCAAAGAAAAAGCTTGAATCAGGTGAAATCGAGGGTATTATCCTTTGTTCAAACTGTGTGGCAGATATCGGCCTTACAACAGTACCCATTATGCTTGATTGGCTTAATACTTTATAATAAGGAGAAAAAAATGACAAAATTAAGAAATAAATTCTGGCTTTGGGGACATCCCGAAGGACGATATAATAACGATTACGGCAATATGCTTCAATCCCGTATGACGCCGATGGAGGGGTGCCTTTACCTTGGCGTAAGAAATACCTTTATGACGCCCGTGAACTGGACAGTTAACCGCCGTCAGTATAATAAGTCATTCACAACGCTTCTCAATGTAGGATGGGAGTTTGGCAGACCTCTTGTAAAAGCTGGCGGTGACGATAAGGCAATCGACCTTTTCCTTGAAGAGGCAAAGGATTTCCCAAATATTACTGCAACGGTTTTTGATGATTTCAAAGTCGAGGACGGATATAAGAAAATTTCACTTGAAAACTTTAAAAAGGTGCATGATAAATTCCATAATAACCATGTAAGGCACATTGATACCTGGATGGTGCTTTATACATGGCAGTTTGGTGTTGATGAAAAGGAAGACGCTGAATTCCAAAAGTATATTGACCCGTTTGACGGTGTTATTATGTGGACATGGGAGGAAAAGGACGTTCCCCTTATTCCCGAGAAGTTTGAGATATTTAAAAAGCTTACACCAAACAACCGTAGATTGTTTGGTTGCTATCTATATAATTTTGGGGAAAGCAAGCAGGCAACTGCAGAAGCAGTTAAGTGGCAGCTTGATTGGTATAGAGAGCGCATTTTTGCAGGTGAGGCAGAGGGTGTTGTTCTTCATACAAACACAATGGCAGACCTTGATTTTGAGGCGTATGATGTAGCCCTAGAGTGGATGAATGAACATGGTGATGAAGAGATTCCAAAATAAAACCAAAAGAGGCATAAACTCTTATTTATTTGTTGTCTGATCGAAAAAAATACATACATTTCCATTAAAGCATCAGTAAAAACAAACCGCTTTTACTGATGCTTTTTTGCTAAAAAAAGTAAGAGAAAAAAATTCGAAAAAAGTGTTGACAAAGGCAAAAGCATATGTTATTATAATATGCGTGTCACGGGTGATACGTAAACGCTTTAATATGCTGGTATAGCTCAATTGGCAGAGCAGCTGATTTGTAATCAGCAGGTTGTAGGTTCAAGTCC
>CAZYYT010000142.1:0-5473 GCA_964651775.1 uncultured Oscillospiraceae bacterium
ATAAGGAATATCTTCAGCAATATTTAAACTATACTCAATAGGTTTATCACCTATTCTTGAAGCGGTAACTTTTACCATTCCACTAATCTCTTTTTTAAAATTATATGGATTATCAATTATTTCTAATTTATCACTTTCTATTTTAGAAATATCTAATATATTACCTACTATTTCAAGTAATGTTTCAGATGCATTTCTAATGTCTTCTGTATCCTCTATAACTTCAGGTGGCATAGCACTTTGATAACTAGCAATATCTTCACTAAGTCCCACAATAGCATTAAGAGGAGTTCTTATTTCATGAGACATACTACTTAAAAAGTCACTCTTCGCTCTATTTGCTTTTTCTGCAATATCTTTAGCTTCATTAAGTGCAACTACCATTTTCATATCAGGATTTTCTATTGTATGATACATTAAATGTGTGACTAATGATAATGCCGTTGTCATAAATAACCAACTTGGATTTGATTTTTGAAGAATTATTGTAACTGTTCCAATCAATAAAGTTACAATAAGTGGTAAATATTTTTTGTTCTTTAAGATATTTTTATTTTTAGGCTGTTTCATCTCTCTAAATAAGCAATATAACAAAATAACTACTGATAAGCCACCCATAATATATGTTAAATCAACTGAAGACCCATATGTATAAATTGCCTTAGGATTACTATTATATTTTATTGGTAAAATGAATATCAATAATAATATAATAACATAATAGAATATAAAAATATTTTTTAAAATTTTTTTATATTTTTCTTTTGAAATATTTTCATTTGATATAAAAAGATAATATATATTTATTAAAGATACCCATGTATGTATAAAAACTAAATATGCCTTAGCAAAAATAACTGCAAATATTGGCACTTCATTTGCGTACATTACTGAATAGTAACATGGTAAACTTGTGGCAGAACCAATTACAATTGATAATATTAAATATGAATAGACTTTTGTTTCAAAATTATTTGCTCTCTTTTTTGAAAAAAATATAAACAATAAAACAATATTAAATAAGAAACTACACGTTGAAAAGGCGACTCCAATCCCCATTTTACACTCTCCAATTCTATTTTACTTTTGATTCTTCTTTTTTATCTATAAAAGTTCTATCAACAATGATTGCGTTAATAAGATCTTCTAATTTTATATTTGACAATTTAAACGCATCAACCTTTCCCATATTAGTCATAGGTATTTTTTCTATAAATGCATAGGCTAATGCTTTTTCTCTATACGAAGCTAATTTTAGTATACTTGCTTCTTCCATCTTATTAATCAATTCTTGTTTATCAATTGTATCATCACTTGGTACCACAAATGCAGTAGGAATAACACCACTTGAATCCTTATATTTTAATCCTACAACACAGCATTCTTTAATACCATCTATCTCAGAAATCATTGTTTCTATACTATTTGCATCAACTTGATGACCATCAGGTCTTTTCATTAATCTCTTATATCTATCTACGAAGCATATTTGACCATCTGGTGTCATATACATTTTGTCACCTGTACCATAATACTTATTATTGTCTTCATCATATGCTGTTATTTTCTCAACTTCATCATGCTTATTTAAATAGTCTAACATCATTGAGACATTACTAATATATGCCTCACCTTCTTCAAAAAAAGGTAGTTCTTCTAAAGTCTCTGGATTAACTATTTTTACTTTAGCACTTGGTAATGGTACACCTGAACTATCTAATCTTGAATTATCTAATGTTACTGATAATACACCTAGAAATTCGGTTGCTCCATATCCAATTATAATTTGTTTTCCATTAAAGAAATCAACAAACTTTTGATATGTATTTGGTAGTACTTTATCCCCACCTATTACTATATGCTCAAAATAAGAATAATCTTTTTTTGAATTAATAAGCATTTCATAAAATTTTGGAACAGCTATTATGGCATTTGGCTTATCTTTTTCGATAATTTTTACAAAATCTTTTGGATTAAAGTTTGGATAAAGGTATTGTTCCATTCTATTACACATACAATTAAACATACCAGCCCCACTACCATATGAAGTAAAATATGGAATTATTCCACAAAACTTTTCGCCTGGTTTTTGATTTTTTACACCATATTGTAAATTTTTATATATTGAATTATATGCCTCATTAGCTGCAACTGCACCTTTCATACTACCACCAGTAGTCCCACTAGTATATAAAACAGTTGCTGGATCGAATGGAACATATTCTGTATCCAAACTACCTGTATGTTGCTTTTCCCATTTCAACAATTCACTAATATCTCTATATTTTCCACTATTTCTTATCTGTTCTCTAACATCAAGTAATATTTTTTTATATTCATATAAAAAATATCCAGTTCCTTGTTTTATCTTGTTAAAGTATCCATCAGTCAACTTTAAATCTTCTAGAGTAATAGATTCCATTGGACTAATTGAAAAGATATCATTAACCTTTAATTCATCAATAATAGGTTCAATAGTTGATTTGTATTTATCTAAAATTGTTATCAACATTTTAGAATTAGCGTTATTTACATAATTTAAAATAGTATTAGGATTATTTCGTGGATCAATCAAGTTTGCTACTGCCCCAACTCTATTAAGTGCAAATTTAACATAAATGATTTCTGGTGAATTTGGCAACATTACTGAAACAAAATCACCCTTTTGAATTCCATATGCTTTGAATGCTTTTGCATATCTCTCAATTTGAATAAAAACATCATCGTATGTATATTTTTTACCTAAGTAATCTATTGCATTTATTGTATCAAAATCCGAATTGCAAGTTCTCATAAAATCGTACATTTTCATGTTAACTCCAGATAAAACTTCATCTCTTGCACCATTTGGAAAATTTTTCAAATTTGCATCTTTATCATTCAAAGAATTACTAATTATAATTCTTTTTCCCTCTTCATTATTATTCATTTGTTAAACCTCCCTGTTTTTTCATAATATTATCAATAAATATTATTACTACTCCTAATAATTCATAAAAGCCAAATACAATTAATCCATTTATTATACTTTGTTTATAACCTATTACATCAACATTAATAATTTCATATGGATATTTATCATTATTTAAAAAAGTACCACCTAATAGACTATATATATTAATTATAACAACATATAAAATAATATATATACCCCAAGTAATTAAATATTTATATTTCAATACTTTTTTGTCTTCAAAGAATAAACATTCTATAAGTGCTAATAAAGGTACAACTAAATGCACTAAAGCACAAATAAAATCATGGCCCATATAAACACTATTACTTGAACTAATTGTAAAATTATATATTATCATTGTACATAATATTGATAATAATAATAGTCCTTTATAATTATAGTAATTCTCAGTTTTATTTTTATGTCTAATATTAATATTTATTATTGATAGTAAATAGAAAATGCACACAAACATATTACTAATAATTGTATAATATAAAAATCCTCTTGCATCTTTAAACATATTTATATTCAAAAAAACAGCAATACCACTAATTAAAATGATGAGTGTTTGAAATATAAAGCTAATATTTTTTTTATTAATTTTTTTCAAATATATACACCTCTATTTTTATTACATCATACTACTAATTAAATTATACAATAATTAGCAATATAAAACAAGAATTTTCGACATATTTTACTAGTTATTTAACCAATAAAAAATACTAATTATTTAGTATTTAATCGGAATAAATAACCATAATTATGATTTTTTTAATATCTTTGGTTCATTATATATATTCAACTTGTGTTGAGCTCTCGTACAAACAACATAATATAAATTACATTCGCTTTTAAAATATTCATCATTTGAATCATTGCATACTATTACGCCTTCAAATTCCAATCCTTTTGATAAATATGAAGGAATAATAATAATATTCTTAACTACGACATTTTTAGAATCTGAAATCAATTGAATATCTTGATTTTCTAAACTAATTGAATTATATAATTTAATAGCCTTTTTTGCATTTTTGGTGATAATTGCAATTTTTTGAAGATTTAGCTGTTTCATATCTAACAAATCTTTTTGTATTTGATCAACAATTTTTTCTTTTTCTATATTTTTAACTGTCACAGGCATATTATTGTTTCTTCTAATAGAACATGAATTAGCGATATTTAAAATATTATTAGTATAATCAATAATTTCTTCACTTGAACGATAAGTTTTTGTTAATTCAAGATAATTAGCCCCTTCAAAAATACCATTTAATTCATTTAAACTATCGTATTTATAACAAGAATTTATAGTTTGATTAATATCGCCTAATATTGTAAATGAAGTAGAGGAAAATATATTTTTAAGTATTTCCATTTGAAAATATGTATAGTCTTGTGCTTCATCTATTACAACTTGGCGAATGTAATTGCAATTCGGATAATCATTAATTTTAAAGTTCAAATACAATAATGGAGTAATATCTTCATAGTTTATTTTATTTTTATTTACCTTATTTGCAACAATTTTTTTGCTAAAATATTTGGATTCTAGAAATGAATTATATAAATCATAATAATCTAAATTTATGTTACTATTCTCCATCAAAATTTTTCTAATTTTATTTACAAATTTTTTGATTGGAATACCTGTTCTATAACAAATATTTTCAGACATTTGATTAATTCTTTCTTTAATAGTAAATTTCAAATATTTTCCAAAAAACATTTCAGTCAATTCATGCTTTGTGAAAATCATATCTTTAATCTGAATATCATCGTTAAAAACAATATTTTTAGAATATTCTTCATAAAATTTATCAATTTGATTTTTATATTCATTAGACATTTTATAACTAATAATATCATTTTCTAAGGGATTTATATAAATTCTATTTAAAAATTCATCGTACCCTTCAATTTTTTTAGTTCGTTCTAAATAAGTCCTAGCAAAATCACTGAATGTTGTTTTTAAGACGTTTTCTTCGCCAAGTTCTGGTAAAACATTCGAAATGTAATCAGAAAAAACATCATTAGGAGAAAAAATTAAAATATTATTTGAGTTTAAATCCTTATTTTGATACATTAAAAAAGCAATTCTATGCAAAGCAACTGATGTTTTTCCACTACCAGCAACACCTTGGACTAATAGATATTTATCTTTAATATTTCTTATTACTTCATTTTGTTCACGTTGAATTGTACTCACAATATTTTTCATTTTATGACTTGATGATTTTGATAAAATTTCTTGCAAAAAATCATCCTCAATATTTATGTCGCAGTCAAAACATCAAATTAATTCACCATCTAATATTTTAAATTGCATCTTTTTTTCTATTGTTCCACAAACTTGTCCATTTGGAGCATCATACATTGCTTTTCCCAATTCATAATTATAAAATAATCCGGATATAGGGGAACGCCAATCATACACATAAAATATACCATTTTTTTGAATTGTAATCATTCCAATATAAATATTCATAAATTCATGAAATGTCTCATCGT
>CAZYYT010000143.1:0-5448 GCA_964651775.1 uncultured Oscillospiraceae bacterium
TAAATATATCATATTTTTTTGGAGCATATTGTCACCCATCATTGACAATTGAACAGTGCCTTATATATCATTTGCAAATAGTACTTGCAAAACAGGTAGAGATGTGCTATACTATATATAGATGTAAAAAAAAAGAACCGTCTTTTAAGAAGGGCTTTTGATATTGCACCGTGTGGTGTTGTATGAAAACCCCTTCTTTTTTCATACACAAAGGGACAATGGACCTATACCAAAAGTGTGTAGGTTTGCAAAAATAAAAAATATATATTAGGAGGATCAAACAATGAGTGTTATTACAGTAGAAAAGAGAGACTTCGCGATCAAAGCGAAACAATTAAGGCGTTCTGGAATTGTTCCGGGAAGTGTTTTTGGTGGCCCGTTGCCGGACTCTATTTCCATTCAGATGAATGAGGCAACTGCCCGTAAGCTTGTTCAAAGTAAACGTGAAGGCAGTAAATTAAAACTCGACCTTGACGGACAACTTATTTTGGTGCAGATTAAGGAAAAAACAGTAAACACACTGAACAATGAAATCCTTCATATTAGTTTCCAAGCTCTGAAGGCAGACCAAAAGGTCAAAAGTGTAATTCACATCATTCTAAAAAATACTGAAAAAATTATGGAATCGTTGGAAGCAATGTTGCTAGAAATTCCTTATGCTGCTTTACCGGAAGATATGATTGACACAATCACAATTGATGTTGACAAAATGGGCGTAGGCACCATTATAACTGTTGGTGATATTCCCCAGCTGGTAAGTGATAAGATTGACCTGCAGGTCGGCAAAGAAGAAATCGTTCTGAGGATCAGGGAAAGAAACCTTGCTGCAAGAAATGTTATAGAGGAAACAGCACAGGCATAATATCATGCAATTTTCGCAGTAGCATTTAGAGAAGTAAGAGCTTGGAAAGTCTCGCTGTTATAGTTGAGGTCACAGGCTCTTTTTCGCTTTAAAATGAAAGGAGAAGAAAAAATGAAATCACAATTACTCGGACAACCGGTAAATCACACAACGTTTGGAGAAGGAATCATAACGAATGTTTCCAGCACATATGTTACCATACACTTTTCACAGGGGGATAAGCAGTTTATATATCCGGAAGCATTTTCCAAATTTCTAACACTGAAAGATAGGGTAAAACAAAAAGAAGTCAATGTTAAATATATTAAGATGCTAAAGGAAGAGGAAGCTGTACAAAAAAAAGAATGTGAAGAAAAGGATAGGCTTCGTCAGATCCGCGCTATAAAAATTACGCCAAATTCTCAGGCGGCGTTTAATATTGCTCCAGCTGAAAAGAAAAGCGTTATTGAATGCGGTCGCGTCTCAACAGGCTGTTATCTGAGCGGATATTTTAAAGGAGAATCTCGGATTCCAAATAAATTAAAACCAAATTCTGTATGTCTTCTGACAGGACTGCCTAAAGGCAAAGAGGAAAAAAACAGGCGTATCTATGGAGCTTTTATGGTGAGAGATGATTTTTGGGGTGAACGCTGCAAAAACGGGATTGTAGAAGGACACAATAAATATAGAATTTACTTGCCCTCAGATATTAACTTGTCATATTGGGATTATTTTGAACATGGCGATAATCTTCCTAGTTGGGGGAATGTCCCTTTCAAATATTTCGCAAATAGCACGATGCAGAAAATTTTGCTCGATATGATCAACTTGCTTGTTGCTACAAAACAGGAATCAGATGCAAAAGAGTTTTATCAATATTTTTGCATAATCAACCGCTTGCCCGAGGGGCAAGGGAATGCCTGAGAAACGCTTTGAATTAGGCTTAGGATTTCTTGACCGGCTCCGTCGTATGTCTATTTTCTTAGACAAAGTAGTCATTAGGAAGTCTTAAACAGCCTTTATCGAGTAGAAGGCGCCAAATATACCAGAGAAGAAAGCTGAGTAAGATGGGAGTTAAAATGTCTGTTGAAACACAAAATATACTTGCAAAAGTGAATACAGCAGCATATTCAGAGGAAATGGATTCCGTAAAACATTATTTGAAGCAGGCAGGCAAAGCGGAATTGCTTAACAAAAAGGAAGAATATGAGTTGGCATTACGTGCAAAACAAGGTGATGATATCGCTAAAAATAAACTGGTATGCTCCAATCTGCGGTTAGTGATTAATATCGCTAAAAAATATGCAGTAAGCACTAAATCTCTTGAACTGCTGGACTTGGTTCAGGAAGGAAATTTTGGACTATTAAAAGCGGTGGAACGATATGAGCCATCATTAGGTTTCCGATTTTCCACATATGCCACATGGTGGATACGCCAAGCAATTACACGCGGAATAGCTGACCAGGATCGAATGATTCGTCTGCCGGTCCATATCGGGGAAGATATCCGTAGGGTTAAACACGCTTCTCAACATTACGATACTTTATCAGACGAAAACAGCGATGAAGATCAGTTCGAGAAAATAGCTGATAAAACAGGAATGTCCACAAAAAAGGTTGAACGAATGATGCAGATTTCCCGTCACACGGTATCCCTTGATACGCCTGTTGACGGGGAGCAAACTAGTACTTTTGGTGATTTTATTGAAGATAGAACAACCCAAATGCCGGATGATGTTGCAACTGTTTCGTTAATGAAAGAAGAAATTGAAAAACAACTTTCCACTTTGAAACCACGAGAAAAAACAATCCTTATTATGCGGTTCGGGTTGTACGGAAAAGAGCCTTGTACTTTAGAAGAAGTGGGAAATTATATTGGTGTTACAAGAGAACGCGTACGGCAGATTGAAGCAAAGGCTTTGCAAAAATTACGTCATCCAACGCGAAGCAAATATCTAAAGGATTTTATATAAGATCGAGCGGTCTGTAAAACCCTAACTCACTTAAGAGCTAAGGTTTTTAAATTAAGTGGGAAAAAAATCCTAGTGGGTAAAAAACGTAAAGCGGTGTCTTGTGCTACTTATGAAATGCTATTTTTCCGAAATTCAAAGTCACAATTAGGCATATACTTTCAGTTTGCATGTTGCCCTCTCAGGGTTCGAATCCCATTAAATTTATACACAAAAGAAAAAGACACCCACTATGTGGAGAAAACAACAGGGATTCTACCCGTTTGCGGTGCCCTGCATCTAACTTCGGCAATAAATTGCCTTGATATCTGCAGACCGCTGCACAACCCTGCGCCCTCACTGCATCTGCCACAGGCAGCGTTCGGGCTCGGTTCCCCCTCCCCTACGGGTCAGGGTTCGAATCCCTTGTAAAAATACTGCATAAATAAAAAGACACCCACTATTGTGTGGATGTCTTTTTATTTATGGTGTGCTTGAAGGGATTCGAACCCCCGACCCTTTGGTTCGTAGCCAAATACTCTATCCAACTGAGCTACAAGCACGTTTTTAACGCAATTGATATCATAACACATCTTTTTATAAAAAGCAAGAGATTTTAATAATTTTTTTGTTATTATACAGTATTTTACAAAGTCATTGACTTATGTTTTAAAAATGTGGTATACTGATAGGAAAATATAGTAAAAAGGGATGATATCATGAGCAATTACAAAATAGGCACGAAGTGCCTTCAGTCGGGCTACACACCCGGAAATGGTGAGCCACGGCAAATTCCTATTATTCAAAGCACAACATTTAAGTATGACACAAGCGAGGATATGGGAAAGCTTTTTGATTTGGAGGCTTCCGGATACTTTTATTCAAGGCTTCAGAATCCCACTAATGACCATGTAGCTGCAAGAATTGCCGCACTTGAGGGTGGCAGTGCCGCTATACTTACATCATCTGGGCAGGCTGCTTCATTTTTCAGTGTATTCAATATTGCATCATGCGGTGACCATATTGTGTCTTCAGCAACGATTTATGGTGGTACATACAACCTTTTTGCAGTTACAATGAAAAGAATGGGTATTGACTTTACCTTTGTTTCGCCTGATTGCACGAAAGAAGAGCTTTATGCGGCTTTCAGACCTGAGACAAAGGCTGTATTTGGTGAAACAATTGCAAACCCTGCACTTACCGTTTTAGATATAGAAAAATTTGCAGATGCGGCACACGCACATGGTGTTCCGCTTATTATAGATAACACCTTTGCAACCCCCATAAATTGCAGACCTTTTGAGTGGGGCGCAGACATCGTTACTCATTCCACAACAAAATATATGGATGGCCACGCAAGTGCTATCGGTGGATGCATTGTGGATTCCGGTAAATTTGATTGGACAAAATACCCCGATCTTTGTACGCCTGACGACAGCTATCACGGCGTTACATATACTGAGCGTTTTGGTCTTGAGGGCGCTTATATTACAAAGGCAACCGTTCAGCTTATGCGTGACCTTGGCGCTATCCAGGCACCACAAAATGCTTATCTTCTTGCACTTGGGCTTGAAAGCCTTGAAGTAAGAATGGAGCGCTACTGCAAAAATGCGCAGAAGGTTGCCCAGTTCCTTAACACACAGGAAAAAATTTCATGGATTCACTACTGTGGGCTTGAGGATGATAAATATTATGAGCTTGGAAAGAAATATCTTCCTAACGGGTCTTGCGGCGTAATTTCGTTTGGGATTAAAGGCGGAAGAAGCGCTGCAGAAACCTTTATGAAAAATCTTAAGCTTGCATCTATTGAAACACACGTTGCAGATTCAAAAACCTGCTGCTTGCATCCAGCAAGTGCAACACATCGCCAGATGTCAGATGATGAGCTTCGCGCTGCCGGTGTTTTACCTGACTTAATCAGATTCTCTTGCGGTATTGAAGATGCCGATGATATAATCCTAGATATAGAAAACGCACTTAAAAGTATATAAAGCCACGAAGGCTTTTAAAGGAGATTATCTATGCCTATAAAAATACCTAATGGACTTCCTGCACAAAGGGTGCTTAATGAAGAAAATATCTTCGTTATGGATGAGCTTCGTGCGGCCTCGCAGGATATTCGACCGCTTAAATTAGGAATACTTAACCTTATGCCCACAAAAATTGAAACAGAAACCCAGCTTGCAAGGCTTTTAGGCAACACCCCACTTCAGGTTGAGGTTGAGCTTGTGCAGATGAGCTCTCATAAATCAAAAAACACGTCGGAGGAGCATATGCTTCAGTTTTACAAGGTGTTTGACGATATAAAGCATATGAAGTTTGATGGATTTATCATTACAGGTGCGCCTGTTGAAACGCTTTCGTTTGAGGATGTTGACTACTGGGAAGAGCTTTGCGAAATTATGGAGTGGACAAAATCTAACGTTTATAGCACATTTCACATTTGTTGGGGTGCGCAGGCGGCGCTTTATTATCATTACGGGATAAAAAAGTATCCACTTGAGAAAAAGCTTTCGGGAATATATAAACACAAGGTTGTTTATAAAAACCCCATTCTTCTTCGTGGATTTGATGATGAGTTTTATGTTCCGCATTCAAGACACACCACTGTTAAAATTGAAGATATTGAAAAGATTGATGATATAAAAATACTTGCTT
>CAZYYT010000144.1:0-5436 GCA_964651775.1 uncultured Oscillospiraceae bacterium
ATTGTACTTATATATTCCTCCAATGTAGCAAATATTTTTTTGTATATTTCCTCTTTAGGTTCTCTCATTGTGCTCGTCTTGTCTGCTAATTGTATAGAATAATGCTTTAATATTCCTTTATATATAATGTCCATTTTAGAAAGATACACTTTATTATATTTTTCTATTAATTTTTCCTTTTCCGTCCCTAAAACAGACTCATAGTCTAGTTCTAATAAATACTTTTGCTTTCTATACTTATATTCTAAAAAATTTGCTTCTTTTAACTGAGTCACAACATAATATTGCGACAATGCTTTCTTTTCAAAATCACTAGCCGAATTATTTTTTACTTTTTTATATATTGAATCCATTATATATTTATCTATTGATTCTAAATATAATGTAAAAGTATCTTCATATTTTTTAACAATACCTTCTCTTTTTTTCTCATCTTCTAATGAATTATTTTCTGTATATGCTTCATATGCTTTTAACATGCTATTTCTTTTTACGGAAATCAGCATTCCATTTATTCCAACTTTTGTAGGTATTAACAATTTTGTTATAGTATTAGTTAATTTCGAAAAAAATGTTTTGTCTGAACCATATAGTTTTAAACTTCTTTCTTCCATTGTTCTTTCCATCCTCCTTAAAATATAATTTTTTCCTCGGAGCCTATCTTTTCTAACACTTCATATGTTAATTCAATTTCTATTCCTTCTTCTGTTTCTTTTGTGTTAACTTGCTTATTTTGTATTTTTTCTGTATCAATTTCTTCTTTTTTGAATTCTTCCTCTAAATTCTGTATTCCTATTTCTTTTGCTTCTTCTAGGCTATATATTTTTTCTTCCAAATTTATTTCTTGATTAACTGTTTTTATAATTTCAATTGGAAGATAATAATCCGTAAATAATTTTATTTTCTTCGTTTCATACATTGTATCATAATTTTCAAAATTTGAAAGCCTTTTATTGAAATTTATTTTAAAATTATTAAATTTTATACTATATTTTTTCTCTATGTTGCCTGTTATGTTTTTTTTTGTTTCTTTTAATGGTATTTTTATATTTTTAGTATAAGATATTTTTGCTTCTATTTCACCTATTGAGTGTACATATTTTTTACCAGTATACTTCCCCTCCATCCATCCCCCTATTAATATATTTCCTTCGGTTACTACATCCCCGCACTTTAGCAATAGGCGTGCCATTTAAAGCGTTTATCTTTGTTATCACTCCATTTTTGTTTGCAATAATATTGCAATATTCATTTTCTGCAATTATTTCTGGCTTTTTAGTTGCTTCTATTATACTTATTTTTGCATTTGTACCTTTAATATCTATTCCTATCCACGCAATATCGCTTCTCTCTAGTCTAATGTTATTAGCTATTTCTTTTGTATTAATTTCTTTCTTTTTCATTCCTACTTTTAATCCATTTTTTTCTAAGCTTTTATGTATTTCTTCTTTATTTATTTCATTTAATCCATTTATTTCTATATTCCATAAAAAATTACTTAATATAATTATACTACTTAGTATGATTAGCAACATTATTAAAAATATTTTTCTTTTTTTATACTTATTAAAAATAAATGGCATACCTTTTTTCTCATTTATTTTTACCTTGCACTTTGTTTTTTGGGCTACCTCTTTTATTTTTTTAAAATCATCAATTCCTATACTTGCAGACATTATACTAGATTTTTTTCTATTAATATTCCATAAAAAAACACCTCTACTAATACACATATTCATAAATCTTTCTATGAAAAAGCCTTCTATTTCAATATTTACATATCCTAAAATATAATTAATTAATACTCTAAAAAACAATTTTTCTCACCTTTTTAATCAATTTTTTCCTCTATATCTATACTATCTATCTTTCCAGTTATTAAAATATCATCATCGGTTAAATTATTTAAATTCAAGTTAAACCCATTTATATTTATTATTCCTATATAAGTATTAACTTTAATAAAAAATTCTTCATATTCCAATATTCCCATATAATTTTCTATTAAAATTTGATTAAACCCTATCATTGTTATTTTAGGTTCATTTGTCCCTACTTCTTTTGGTAACTCCAATATGTTATTAATTTTAGCTCCATTTACTTTTACTTTTCTTTTCATGCTATCACCTCACAATTCATCTAAAGAGCCAAATTCATATCCCATATTTTTTATTTCCTTTATACAATAATCCAAAATGTTTGCATTATCTTTTGAATTCCCATGCAATAATATTATTGCTCCATTATGTACATTATCTAATATTTTCTGTTTGGCATAATCTTCTCTTCCTTGTTTATTCTCCTCCCAATCATCATATGCAAGCGACCACATAACTGTTTTGTATCCGCATTGAATTTATTAAACTTAGTGTTCGTTCGCTAAATTCACCCATTGGTGGTCTTATATATTTCATCTCATATCCTAATTTTTCGCACATTCTTGTATGCAAATCCATTACCTCTGTTTTTATCTTTTCGTCTGGTAGGTCTGGCATACTTTTATGGTTAACTGTATGGTTTCCTACTGTGTTTCCATTTTCTATCATTTTTCTTACCAAATCTTCAGCCGAATTTAAATAATGTGCTGTTATAAAAAAAGTAGCAGTTACATTGTTTCCCTTTAATGTGTCTAATATTTGTTCTGTATATCCTGCTTCATATCCTTCATCAAATGTTAAGTATATTTTATTTTTTTCTACATTGCCTAAAGCTACTCCATTATATTGTTCTAATATTTTTTTATTTTCTGCTCCTAAGTCTGGAGTTTTATGGTCTTTTGCTCTTTTAATACCCCAACCAATTTTTTTATTACTTAAATTAATTGATGCACTAGTCATTGAAGTACTACTAAATTTTTCAAAATTTACTATACTTACTATGAAAACAAATACTATAAAAGCACATATGCTGATTTTCATAAATCTGTTTTCCTTTTTTGTTTGCTTCAAAAAATCGCCTCCCGTTATTTTTCTTAATTCACCTTGACAATAATTAATTTTTGGATTATATTGTTATTGTTTCTGGAAAATTTAGGCAATTATTCTTTTTTTGTCGAAATTTTCCTTATATATTAATTGCTGATATTAATATATATTATACGGAGGATAAAAGTATGTTAAATTTTGTTGTATGTGACGACAATTTAAGCATTTCTAATAAACTAGCTCAAATGTTAGAGTCATTGTTTATAAAACATAGTTTTGATGCCCAAATAGCTTTAAAAACTTCTTCTCCTGAGGAGGTTTTAAATTATACCACTAATAATTGTGTTGACGTGCTGCTGTTAGATATTAACTTGCGTCATAATGTTTCCGGATTGGAAATAGCAGAAAAGGTTCGTTCAACTAATAAAAAAGTTTATATTATTTTTACAACAGGACATTTAGAATATGTAATGTTAGCATATAAAGTAAAAACCTTCGATTATTTACCTAAGCCTATTACTTTAGATAGGTTAGAAGAAACCATAGTTAGATTATTTAATGATATGTATAATAATCCAATAAAATATATTAAAATTGATAATAAAAATACTTTAATAAATCCAAAAAACATTAATTATATAGAAAAAGAAAGCATGAAATTAATTTTCCACACCTTTGATAAAGAATATGTTACTTATAATTCTTTTAGCAAAATTGAAAATTGTCTACCAGAAAATTTTGTAAGATGTCATAAGTCATATATAGTAAATATAGATAACATAGATAATATAGTATCTAATACCAAAATTTTATTTAACAATAAAGATCAATGTTTTATTGGTCCAAAATATAAAAATAATTTATTGGAGGTTTTAAATTATGGAAATTCTACAAACAATTTGGACAGCATTAACAACAGAAAATGAAGTTTTGGCTAATATAATAACTCTACCACTATCTATAATAGAAGCAATAGTAATTATGCTATTGTTTACTACTATATTGGACATTCAATCTTCAAAAAAACAAAAAGTCACATATATCTTGCTATTATTCTTTTTTGGAACAGCAATTAAATTTTTAATTTCGAATCCAAATGCAACAATTGTAAATATACTGTTTGTTTTTTTATTAATAAAATGTGTATTCAAAATTAGCATCTTAAAATCAATAATTGCAGAAATACTACCAATGATTATAATGGTTTTTGTAGAATTTTTAATAACAAACACATATTTAAAACTATTAAATATATCATTAGAAACTGCTTATTTTATACCCATACATAGATTAACGATTATTCCTTTAATATATTTTTCATTGTTCTTAATATATTTATTTATAAAAAAATTAAAATTTAATATCCATATATTTGATAATATGAATATTAAAAACAAGGTTATGCTTACTACTTGTTTTATTTTAGCAACAGCTATAATTATTATCCAAGCACTTTTAACAACTTTCTACAATGAAAATTTGCCTTTTATAATTACTATTTTTAGTATATTAAGCTTAATTTCATATTTTATAGCAATACTTTCTATACTAAACACTACTAATAAATTAGAATTAACAACAATGGATTTAGAAGAAACAAAAATGTATAATAAGACTCTTTCAATTTTGCATGACAATATTAGAGGATTTAAACATGACTTCAACAATATAGTTCAAGCAATAGGTGGATATGTTGATACTAATGATATACAAGGTTTGAAAAAGTATTATTCTGAACTGTTAGAAGATTGCCAAAGAGTTAATAATTTATCAGCATTAAATCCAGAAAGTATTAACAACCCTGCAATTTACAGTATACTTGCTTCAAAATATCATAAATCAGATGAACTTGGCATAAAAGTTAATTTAGAAGTATTTTTGGATTTAAATAAACTTAACATGAAAATATATGAATTCACAAGAATTTTGGGAATATTGTTAGATAATGCAATTGAAGCAACTTCTGAATGCACTGAAAAAACTATAAACGTAATTATCAGAAAAGATTTTAAATCTAACCGCCAATTATTAATTATTGAAAACACCTACAATAATAAAAATGTTGATACTGAAAAAATATTTGAAAAGGGTTATTCAACAAAAGAAAAGAATACTGGTTTAGGCTTATGGGAAGTTAGACAAATATTAGGCAAAAACAGTAATTTAAATTTATTTACCAGTAAAGATGACAATTTCTTTAAACAACAATTAGAAATTTATTAATTTTAACAGAGATATTCAAAAATCCACTTTGAATATCTCCATTTTTTGATATTTATTTAAATTAATCTTTTTTTATTAATGATGCAGGCATTTTAGGTTGATGAAAGAAAGTAAGAAACCAGCAAGCTGTATTTGTGTTTTTTGCATATTTTTCAGCAATTTTAGATAACATTTTTAACATATTATTATCCTCCTACTATAAATTTTTTTATTACTAAGATACATTATCCGGATTAATATATCTTTATAAACTTATTAATTATGTACATACCTCATAACCATATTTATT
>CAZYYT010000145.1:0-5392 GCA_964651775.1 uncultured Oscillospiraceae bacterium
TGAATATACCGATAAATTCGCACTTGAAGCTATCGGTGGAAGTGGTGCGGGCGATGTTGTATGGACATCAGATAACGAAAATGTTACCGTTGACAATGACGGAAATGTCAGTGTTGATGGGGCTGTAGGCGAAAAGGTTACAATAACAGTAACTAAAAAGGATGATATTAACTTTACAGAAAAAACTGCAAAGGTTGTATTTATACCGCAAGCAAAAACAGCTAGGTTTGTGATTGACGATTTAATTCAAACCTTTGATGGAAATGCTAAAGAGGTTACTGTAACTTCAGATGTAGATAATGTAACTTATGATGTTACATATAACGGAAGTGTTACCCCACCAACCAATGCAGGTTCATATAATGTTTTGGTTAAAGCCAGTGGAAATTATCAGGGAAGTGCATCTACAACATTTACCATTGAGAAGGCAACAATGAGTGGTCTTTCAATTACCCAGAAGGGGTGTGTATATGGTGAAACGTTAGAGGATGCAGACTATGACAATGCACCCGACGGAGTGTCAGTTAGTGTCACGTATTCAACCTTTGATAGTAAAAAGCCAATAAAGGCAGGGGATTACGCAGTTGTTGCAACATACACAGGTAAAAATTATGATCCATATACTGTAAGTGCATTATTTGCAATTGAAAAGAAAACACTTACTGTAAAAGCAGATGATAAAACCCGTAAATATGGTGAAGCAAACCCAGTGTTTACGCTTAATTATTCAGGCTTTGAATATGGCGAAACTACAAGCAATCTCCTTTCAGAGCCGTTTTCCTCAACCGTTGCAAACGCTTCATCACCTGTAAATGATTATGAAATCACAGTATCAGGGGGAAGAGCAGATAACTATAAATTTGCTTACGATAACACGGGGGTACTTACTGTTACTGGTGCAAAAGGCAAAAGCCTTACTATTACGGGTTCAAACAACTCAGTTACGGTAGGTGATATTTTCACACTACATGCGTACTATGAAAATGCACAGCCGAAAGTAACATGGGTTAGCAGTGATAATTCCATTGTATCAGTTGATGAAAAAGGCTCTGTAAGAATACTAAAGGCCGGCAAGGCAACAATTACTGCAACAATCATCGACACCAACTATGAAAGTGGAATAAGTGCTACATTTAACCTTGAAATATCTAAAAAAGCACTTTCCCTTAAAGCTGTTGATTTGGTAAAGGTATATAATGCACAGCGTCAGGACATTAATCTTATTTCAGATGATTTAAGCTTTGTTCCTGCCCTATTAGGTGAAAACAAAAACATTGATATTACTTATACATTAACAACAGATTCATCTGTGACAGAGCCTAAAAAAGCAGGAGTATACACTGTAACTTATAGCATAAATCACCCAAGCTATACAGGTAGTGATACCGTTACTATGTATATTAATAAAGCTAATGTCAGCGTTACTGCACACGATTTAACGAAAACTTATGGTGAGGAAAACCCGACATATTATATAACCGGCTTAATTGGTGCAGATGAAAATGATGCAAACTATATTGCAAAAATTTCTGATATGTTTGTGATTACAAGTGATGCAGATGTTACAGGTACAAAAACAAATTCCGGTTCGTATCCTATATCTCTTGCTTTCAAAGAGGGTATCTCATATAATTACGACGCTAATTATAATCTTGTGATTTCTGACGCTAAAGGTACGCTAACAGTTAAAAAAGCACCACTTAGCATTAAGGTAAGTGATGCAAGCCGAGAGTACGGTGCAGAAAACATAAATCCTGCGTATGAATATATTGGTTTTGCAAACGAAGAAACAGAGGCGGATTTAACAAGCAAGCCCATTTTTACCTTTGATGCAAGGATTACAAAAGAAACAGCTACAGGACAGTATAAGGATGTAATTACAGCAAGCGGAGCAGACAGCGGTAATTATGAAATATATTACATCTATACTGATGGCACATCGGCAGATTTAAACATTTCTGCAGTTCCTGTTACAATCAGTGCGTCAGATGCGCGAAGCAAATATATAACAATTGCGTTCGATAAACCAATTGAGGGACTTACCAAGGACAATTTTGTTGTTACAATAGGTGGTGCAGCGGTTAACATCACAGGTTTAAGTACAAACAAAAACTGCACAAGTTATACATTAGACGGAGACTTTACAGTAGACGACAAATATTCTATCGAAGTAACAATAAACGATAATTACGCTATAAATGGATCATCGCTTAGCGTTATTCCAAGCTCATCATCCGGCGGTGGTGTTGATTTCAAAACCTATACAATCACCGTAACACAGACAGATGGTGGTAAGATAAGTCCAGGATCAACAAAGGTTGACAAAAACAAGAGCAAAGATTTTACTATTAAAGCGGATAGCGGATATGAAATCAGTGATGTTTTGGTAAACGGAAAATCCGTTGGCGCAGTATCAGGATATACCTTTAAAGAGGTTGTGGATAATGCCACAATAACAGCTAAATTCAATAAAATCGATGAAGAAAAACCAAAAGATGAACCTACTGAGTGGAAAAATCCATTTAGTGATGTAAAAACAAATGATTGGTTCTATGATGCGGTTAAGTTTGTAAATGATAATAAATTTATGTTTGGAACAAATTCTTTCAAATTTGATCCAAATGGTTTTGTGACAAGGGCGATGTTTGTTACTGTCCTTTACAGAATAGAAAATGAACCGGATACAAGCACAGCTTTATTTAAAGACCTTGAAAATGGTGCTTATTATGAAAAAGCAGTTTCATGGGCAAATAAAAACGGTCTTGTTAAAGGATTGTCCGAATCAAAGTTTGCTCCAAACGAAAGCATTACCCGTGAGCAGTTGGTAGCTATCATTTACAGATATGCTAAATTTAAAGGTATTGATATATCAGTATCAGGGAAAACAGATTATACTGATAATAAAAATATTTCCGATTATGCAAAAGATTCAGTAGCGTGGGCATCAACAAAGGGCATAATGACAGGAAAAACGGACAGAATCTTTGCCCCACACAGTAATTCAACAAGGGCGGAGATAGCAGTTGTGCTAAAAAGATTCATAGAAAAATTAAAATAGAAATCTTCAATCAGTTAAAAGGAAAGTCGTCTGATTTATGTATTACATAAATCAGACGACTTTTGTCATACAAGTAAGGCTTTGCGGATGGAATGTTATTGTAAACCTTACAAAAATGGAGCAGGATTCATTTATTAAACAGGCAGAAAATGCAAGATAAAAAAAGTCTTCACTTCAAAACTGAAGTGAAGACTTTTTTATTGTATTGGTCGTTTGGTTGTGGTAAAATAGCTGTGAAGAAGGTGAAAGAATGAAAAAATTAGGATATGGATGTATGCGCTTTCCACTTATTGATAAGGAAGATCCAAAAAGCCTTGATTATGAAAAAATAACACAAATGATAGATACATTTATGGAAAAGGGCTTTACTTATTTTGACACTGCATATATATATCACGGGCAGGAGAGTGAGTGTCTGCTTAAAAAAGTGCTTGTGGAAAGATATCCAAGAGAAAGCTTTAAGATAGCTACAAAGCTTCCCTCCATGCTTCTAAAAACAAAAGAGAATGTTTCGGATTTCTTTAACGAACAACTAAAAAAAACAGGGGCAGGCTTTTTTGACTATTACCTTATACACTGTCTTGATGAAGAGCTTTATGAAGTAGCAAAAAAGGTTGAAGCCTTTGAATTTTTATCACAAAAGAAAAAAGAAGGAAAAATAAAAAAGCTTGGTTTTTCTTTTCACGATAGCGCTGAGATGCTTGATAAAATACTAACAGAGCACCCAGAGATGGAGTTTGTCCAATTACAGATAAACTATCTTGATTGGAAGGACGAAAATGTTCAGTCTGAAAAATGCCTTAAGGTTGCAAAAAAGCATAATAAAGAGGTTATCGTGATGGAGCCTGTGAAGGGTGGCACGCTTGCGAGTCTTTTAACAAGGGCAGAGAATTTATTTAAGGAATATAACCCCGATATGTCAATACCGTCATGGGCGATACGCTTTGCCGCAAGCTGTGAAAATGTGTTTATGGTACTAAGTGGGATGAGCACGATGGAGCAGGTGCTTGATAACACAAGCTATATGGAAAACTTCACCCCACTTACACAGGAGGAGAAGAAGCTTTGCCTTGATGTGGCAGAAATTATAAAAGAGTCAAAGAGCGTACCTTGTACGGCATGCAGATATTGCATTGATGGATGCCCAAAAAATATTCCCATACCGGAGTATTTTTCGCTTTACAACAGATTCCTTAAAAAAGAGGATGTAAAGGAAGAATTTCAAGCTGTTTCTGAAAGATGCGGAAAAGTCAGCGACTGTATAGAGTGCAGACAGTGTGAGAAGCATTGCCCCCAGCATATTAACATAGTAGATGTATTAAAAGATATTTCTAAATCAAATATAAATCAAATATAAATCAATTTTAAAGTAATAGGAAAAATTTGTAGAATTACTTGCTTGCATAAAAATTATGTAGTATAATACCTTTATAACAAAAGAACCCTTTGAACAAAGGGTAAGTAAGGAGATCTTTATATGGTTTTGGCGTTGGTTATTTTCTTGGCTACTTATGCTTTGCTTTCTGCATTTATCGATAATATTCCATACGTTGCAACAATGCTTCCCGTTGTTGAAATGCTTGCGGCTTCACTTTCTATGCCGCCATATGTATTTTATTTTGGTCTTCTTACAGGTGCAACACTTGGTGGAAACCTCACCCCGATTGGTGCATCTGCTAACATTGCAGCAATTGGTATTCTCCGCAAAAACGGGGAAACTGTTACTACGCGTGATTTCCTTCGTATAGGCATACCCTTCACACTTTCTGCAGTAATTGTGGGATATTTATTCATTTGGTTTTCCTGGGGAATATAAGATAGTTAAAAGTTCATCTCCAGCCTTGGAGGTGGGCTTTTCAATGTAAAAAGGTATTGTTTGTAAAAAGCCGTGTGATATACATATAGACGAGAAGGGACGGACCCTTCGCAATTTTTTTTGTTAATACATACGTAAATTGGAGTGACAGTAATGGGTCTTAAAGCATTAGTCAAGAATAAATCAAATGCTAATCTTTTGATATTTTTGGGGTGGCTGATATACTCAACATCATACCTTGGAAAGGTAAACTACTCTGCAAATATTACGGAGATTATTGATTTTTACCACATAACAAAGGCAGAGGCAGGCATTGCACCAACCTTTTTCTTCTTCTCATACGGAGTAGGACAGGTGCTTAACGGGTTTTTCTGCAGAAAATATAATATAAAATGGATGATTTTTTCAAGCCTTTTCATGTCCGCAATAATAAATCTTACAATAGCAATTACACCTAATTTTGCGATTGTAAAGTGGCTTTGGCTTTTAAATGGATTTACACTTTCCGTGCTTTGGCC
>CAZYYT010000146.1:0-5376 GCA_964651775.1 uncultured Oscillospiraceae bacterium
TCCTTCTTTTTTAGCTTTGCTTGCAAAGTATGTATACTTATTTCTTGCTTGTGATTCACCCGCAAAAGCGGCTTCAAGGTTTTTCTCGGTTTGTGTACCTGTATACTTGTTTGCAGGCTTAATTTCCTGAAGCTTGTCCCCTGTTGCCTTACAAACCGGGCAAACAGGCTCCACACCATTTTCAACCTCAAATACTTTTCCGCATACTAAACATTTAAATTTTCTCATGGTCTTTCCTTCTTTCTTATTTATTTAATATTATAAAGATTTTAATGCAAACAGCATCGTAATGCATTTAAATCTTTTCTTTTATACTTTATTTTGTTGTAAAACATTATGCCGAGTTCTCATAATTAATAAGAATATATATCATATTTAATTGTATTAATCTCGAATTTACCATAGCATAAATTAGCTACATTGTCAAACCAATTTATGGTATCTTAAGAAAAATAATACTGATATTCATCCCCTACCGTTTTATTAATTTCATTATTAATTAGTTGCAATTTTAAAATAAGCATCACAAAAATCCGTGATGCTTATTTTGGTGTAATGATATATTTTGATACAATCGCTATTAATGGGGGTGCAACCTATCTTTTAGGGGGTGCATTTAACTTTTAATGTTATTATAATAGGTCATATACTATCCACACACTCAAACCAATATCACAGACAGCTTAAACACAACCTCTCGCTCAAAATTGCATCGGTGTAATATAAAGGATATAAATTTTAAAGTTTATTGTATAAACCACCTGCAAACCTTCATGAAACAAAAATTAAAGCATAAATTTTACATACCTTATAAAAAAGTGGAGTAGGTATATCAACCTACTCCAAAAACAATACTAAGATATTTTTATAAGATATTACTGTAATGCTGCTAACGCATTGAGCACCTTTTCTTCTAATGCCTTTTGCTTTGAGGCAGGTAACTCATCAGAAGCACGAATTAAAACTGTACCTATCACACGATGAGAACCAGATGCTAATATACCACCATCAAAGGTCGCTAAATAATCTTCTCTCTTTTTAGCATCTTCTTCATTGGCATAAACTTCGATAGCGCCACCTGCGACAGTACCTTTGTCAATAAGGTCTGTGCCATTGACATTTGCTTGATTTACATTCTTGCTTTCAAAATATACAGTTGCAGTATATCCGCCTGGCTTATTAAGTTTACCATTAGGGTCATTGTCTTCTGTAACTGCTCTTACATCAGCAATTTCATCAACAGTTTTTAATCTTTGAATAACAAACTCTTCTGACGGATTTGTTAATTGTTTGTACTGTTTAATACTTGTATCATAGGCTGTGTATGTATCATTTAATTCTTTCAATAAAACAGAATAATCGGGAGGTGTGCTTAATTCTTTTGTTTTAGTAACTATATCATCTGTTTTACTCGGCATTTCGTCCAAGACAAGTTTTTCTGCTCCTGCTCTTTTACACACGTTTTTAGCAGTATCTACAATAGTTGTATCAATAACCTTTTCATTGGCATCAATCATACCTTGTAATTTTGTAATAGTCTCATCAAGTTCCGCATTTTTTGTGTCGATTACAGATACGACAGCCTTATAATTTTTTACTGCGTTATTGTGCGGCATT
Source organism: uncultured Oscillospiraceae bacterium (assembly GCA_964651775.1). Lineage (GTDB taxonomy): Bacteria > Bacillota > Clostridia > UMGS1883 > UMGS1883 > UMGS1883. The sequence continues at coordinate 1,618 of CAZYYT010000146.1, forward strand.
TGAATACAAATAAACCACGCTATAATACCTGCAAGAACAAGTACACCTGCAATAATACCAACAATTATTTTTGTCTTTTTTGATTTCATATTAAAATCACTCCTTGTATAATTTACTTTTGTTTTATAAATTTTGCTATCTCTTCTACAATTGTTTCGCGCCATAAATCACCATTTATAATCTGTGTTGTATTATATATGCTGTGTAACAAACCTTTTGTTGTAGTAAGCCATCCGTTTCCACAATGCTCCAAAATTCCCATTTCTTCAAGCAGTTTGTTTAATTTTTGAACACTTTTAATGGATATTCCGTATTTCCTGTTTAACTCACTTATTATTCATATTAATCCCCATTTAATTTTCATCACGCTCTGCTTGATGTTGACAAAGTGTTTTATCGTACTGACAAGCATAGTCATGCAATCGTGGTAATGGGAAAAAAGAAATCTATCAGCCTTTTTCCATACACCTTTCTTTGACTGTCAGGTATTATTTCAGTCCCCTATCTGTTTTAACAAATCTGTTAAAACCTCATCGATTACATTTCCGTTCAGCAACTTTCCAACCGTCCATCGGGTAGTCTCTGAGCAGGAGGTTTTAAGCTCGGAGAGAGTATTCCCGAAGCCGCTGCTGCCTGAGGTGGCGAAAAGCACGACATGCTTTCCTGAAAAATCATAGCTTTCAAGGAAAGTGTTTATGATTGTAGGCGCAACATACCACCAGATGGGGAAACCTAAAAATACAGTATCATAATCTGACATGGTATCAAGCTTTTCTAAAATTTCAGGGCGAAAAGCCTTATCGTTCATTTCGATGCTTGAACGGCTGTTTTTATTTGTCCAGTCAAGGTCTGCCTTCATGTAAGGAATTTTCGGTTTAATTTCAAAAATATCTGCCCCTGCCTTTGCCGCAAGCTTTTGAGCAACTGCCTTGGTTACACCGCTCACTGAAAAATACGCTACTAACTTTTTCATCCTAATCACGCTCCTGTCTATATTTTCCTACAATAACCTTTACTTTAAATAATATTATACCGCTTTTAACAATTTATGTAAATAAACTTTGGTGATTTTTTAGCAAATCACCTGAAAATAGCAATGCAAAAAAAGCTCCAAAACATAATGCTTTAGAGCTTTAAGACTTACAAAGGTATAATCTTATCAAAAAGTGCAATGTGTTTTGAATCAATTTCGCTGTCAATATGATAATGTCCGAAAAACCATTTTTTATAAGAAAGTTTATTCTTAACACTTTCTAAAAATTCTGTAAGCTCATTTTCTTCATAAGAAGGAGCAAATTCCCTTTGAATCGATGTAGCTATGCAGTGCGTTACAATAAAATCTACTGACCAATTATACTTTTCAAGTATACTTATAGCAGTTTTGTATTCTGTTTCAGACGGCATTTCATCTTTCCACCAGTTTTTTCCTTCTTTTCTATGCTCTTTATCATGAGAAGATGCACCACCGAAAGTAAAAAATGCATTACCATCAATTGTATATACTTGTCCGCGAAGCAAATGATATATTCCGTCATTTACCCTATGTGCTTTAGCCCCTCCAAATTCAACAATAGGAAAAGTATTAAGCATATCAAAATTTTCATGATTTCCGTCAATAAAAAGTGTAGTAAAGTTTTTGCCTTTTAACCATTTTATCCAGTAACGTTTTTCATTGCTGCCGTCCCAAACGCCACCAAAATCACCGCAAATAATCACGTAATCATTTTTTGTCATACTTTTTTGCAACGGAAACCTTTTTGTGCTAAATTTTTGAATATCAATTGGAATATGTGTATCACCCGTTATGTATATCATGCTAAGCCACCCCATTTCTATCAATTAAACCAAAGCAAATCATTTATTGTTTTGTATCCTTTATATGGCAATGAAACTTTTTCCACAGGAATTTTATCCAATTTCAACTGTTTAGTAGCCCTTAGGCGATGATGACCATCAACCACATATTTTTGTCCTTTATACTCGACATATTTGATCGACTCTTGTACACCATTCTTTCTTATATTATCAACGAGATTAGAATATTGCTTTTTACTCATTGTAAGTTTGTGAGTCTGTGTTAAACTTGATGGTGAAATTGTTTTTATTCCTTTTCCAATATCACTTGCTTTATTTGCTGCCTTCGCCGCATCAATGGCATTGTCTGCTGTTCTTGCAAGTTTTGCGGTGTCGCCGATTTCGCCTACAAAGGGAACTACGCCAAGTAGGTCAAACCCTGCCGACAACCAATCTTTACGTAGTAAATATACAGGTATTAATGCCAAATCCGTAAAGGAATCAATTCCCGGAATCAGTGATGCCACCGCAAGTAAATCACTGATAGCATCTAATGCATTACCTTTTGTATTTCCAAAATTGCCGCCTTTACCTGCGCCCATTAAGCAGTCACCTGCCTTCTGGATTTTAAAAACAGGTGACTAAAAAATGGAGTTCTAGTTTATTTTTTTACTATCTACTATTATTTCTTTCGGGAAATTCCTGTAATTTATCAAAAAGTAATTATCACATATTTCTATTGGTGGTTCTCCTACAACACTTATTACCTTGAACATAAATGACATATATTCCTCAAATTCAACATCATTTTCGTCATCATCCTCATCTTCAAAACATGTATCGAATAATGCTTTTACTTGGCTCCCATTATCCCATTTAAGGAGCATTTCAAAAGATTCAAAATGGTCTAAATTTCCTAAAAAAACACCTATTATTTCTTCTTCTTTATTGTTTAAATACATTATATTAATCTCCCTTCATCCATTTAGGTTTACTTGGTACGATATGTGTCCCATCTTTAGAATAATGAATAATTCCTCTTGTTGTTTTATATGATTTGCCAGTTTTTACATCCACATATTCGCCTATAACACGGCCAAAATCAACACGCTCCTTGTTCCCTACGCGCTGACCTTTTCCACTATATTTGTTTATTAGTTTTTGTGCGTCAGATGTTGTTCCTGAGAAAACGCTTCTTCCCTTTTTGTAATTGTTGTGGCCAACTATATGTTTGCCTTGCCTACCAGTATGAATATTTTTAGAAAAGTCAGCAAAACTTGATGCTTTATTTGCTGCCTTTGCAGCATCAATAGCATTGTCTGCTGTTCTTGCAAGTTTTGCGGTGTCGCCGATTTCGCCTACAATAGGAACTACACCAAGTAAGTCAAACCCTGCGGACAACCAATCTTTACGTAGTAAATATACAGGTATTAATGCCAAATCCGTAAAGGAATCAATTCCCGGAATCAGTGATGCCACCGCAAGTAAATTACTGATCGCATCTAATGCATTACCTTTTGTATTTCCAAAATTGCCGCCTGCTCCGCCACCCATTAAGCAGTCACCTGCTTCCTGGATTCAAAAGCAGGTGACGATAGTAATCATTTTGTTTTTTCAACAATTTTCCATTCAAACATTTCTTTAAAATCGTTGAGACATCCTTTGCAAATCCAATAATACTTATCCTCTGTTGTGTAGGCTTCTTTTGTATTTGTATCAATGCGTTCTGAACAAAATTCACAATGTTCGTGTTCCCAACCCTCGCGATATGGTAAAAATGGCATTTTAATCAGTGCTTTTTTGTATAAATAATTTATTTGATTCGTTAATCGCTAATCATTATTTTTCATTATTATTCCTCCATTTTTTATTTTATTTCTTTTCTTCCATCTGGAAATACTCTATATTTTTTTCCAGATGAATCTGTATAGTCCCAATGTGGACTAATTGGGTCTCCATGCTTTA
>CAZYYT010000147.1:0-3169 GCA_964651775.1 uncultured Oscillospiraceae bacterium
CGAACCCTTGAACGGGATTAACCGTTACACGATTTCCAATCGTGCGCCTTAGACCGACTCAGCCATCTCTCCAAATGGCCACTCAAGTATTATACAGTGGTTTAAAAAAAAATGCAAGTAATTTTTCTTATTTTATTAAAATATTTTATATATAAGCTACCATATATGGGCTTTTTTAATTGACATACATAAAAAAAAGTTATATAATGTACAAATGATTATTGCACAAATGTGCATGGTAAAGGATGATGAAAATGCATTGGTCAGAAGAAATTGCAAAAAGAATTATAGAAAGGAATCCCAATAAGGAAGAATATGTTTGTGCCGCAGGTATTAGCCCTTCAGGTTCAATACACATCGGTAACTTCCGTGATATTGCAACAAGCTACTTTGTTGTAAGAGCACTGCATAAAATGGGCAAGAAGGCAAAGCTTCTCTTCTCATGGGATGAATTTGATAGATTAAGAAAAGTTCCTGTAAACGTGCAAAAGGTTGCACCTGATATGGAAAAATATATTGGTCGACCTTATACAGATGTTGAAAACCCATTCAAGTACCACCCAGAATTTAAAACATATGCTGAATACTTTGAGCATGAGTTTGAAGAATCTATTGTTAAATTCGGAATTCATATGGATTACCGTCATCAAACTGAGATGTACAGGTCAGGCAAGTATATTGAGCATATTCACCACGCACTTCGTAAGCGTGGTGAGATATTTGATATTTTAGACAGCCATCGCACACAGGATGCTAAAGAAGGGGAGAGAGAGGCGTACTATCCCGTAAGTATTTATTGTCCAGTATGTGGCAAAGATACAACAAAAATTCATTCTCTCTCAGATGATTGCACTTTAGCTGAATACTCTTGTGAATGTGGACATGCAGGCCCATTTGATTTTACAAAGGATTTTAACTGCAAGCTTGCTTGGAAGGTTGACTGGCCAATGCGCTGGATGTATGAAGGTGTTGACTTTGAGCCGGGTGGAAAAGATCATGCTGCTAAAAACGGTAGCTATGATACCAGTAAAGACATTTCAAAGCAGATTTTTGGGTTTGAGCCTCCTATTTTCCAGGGATATGAATTTATTGGCATCAAAGGAACAACAGGTAAAATGTCAGGCTCTTCAGGGCTTAACCTTACCCCAGAAACTCTTCTTAACCTTTATCAGCCTGAAGTTATTTTGTGGCTTTATTCAAAGACAGAACCGCTTAAAGCATTTGATTTTTGCTTTGATGATGGTATTCTTCGTCAATATTTTGAATTTGACAAAATGTATTCTGCTTGCAAGGAAGGCACTGCTGATGAGCATGCAGAAGATATTATGTATAATACAACAGTTGAAGGCAGAGAAATTAACCCCGTGCCGATGAGTCTTCTTGTACAGCTTGGCTCTGTTGTTAACTTCAATGTTCCTATGCTTGAGGTTGTGTTTGAAAAGATTGGAACTCCTTATAAGTATAAAGATTTTGCAGATAGACTTGAACGTGCAAAATTTTGGCTTGAGCAGTGCTCACCTGAAAGTGTAAATAAGCTTAGCACCACTCGTAATTGGGAGGTTTATAATTCTCTTTCAGATGTGGAAAAGAAGCAAATTGAGCTTTTACACAAGTATTTAAGTGAAAATGAATATACACTTGATAAGCTTAATGAGGAGCTTTATGCTATTCCCAAGAAAACATTAGCCGGTGAGGCTACTGATAAAGAGCTTAAGACAATTCAGGGACAGTTCTTTAAAAACGTTTATCGTTTGTTAATTGACAAGGAAAAAGGCCCGCGTCTTTATCTTTTCCTTTTTGCTATAGATAAAGATTCATATATCAACATTCTTGATTTCTCTTATCCTATGACAGAAGAAGAAGCAAAGCCTGTTGTAGATGAAGTAATAGAAGAGCAAGCGCCCGAAAAAACTTATGGTGAGCCTGATGAGGTTAAACCCATAAAAGAAGAAATTAAGCTTGATGATTTCTCAAAGCTTGACCTTCGTGTATGTAAAATTATTAAAGTTAGCGATATTCGTAAATCAAATAACTGCCTTAAGCTTACTTTGTTTGACGGACTTAAGGAAAGAGTTATTGTTTCAAGCATTAAGCATGATTATAAGGCAGAAGAGCTTGTTGGTAAAAAGATAATAGTAATTGCAAACCTTAAGCCAGTAAGAATTACAGGTGTTGAAAGCAATGGTATGCTACTTGCAGGCACAAACAATGCATGTGGTTGTAAAGTGATTTTTGTTGATGACAGCATCCCCGAAGGAACACCAATTTGCTAAATTAAATAAGAATGTATTTAGGCAGCTTTATATAAGGAAATCGTTTTTAGGTGAACAATCCCATATAAAGCTGCCTTTTACACTCTTATTTTTATGCAATAAAAAGACTATATGTAAGATCTTTAAAGTAATCAATTGCTGATTTTCGCAAAACATCGTTTTTAGCTATAATATTTGTTTTAGCTATAGTTTCACCATCAAGTGTAATTATCAATTCACCTAAAACATCATTCTTTTTTACAGGTGCAGATATAATGTCGGGAATATTTATGTGCGTTTTTACCCTGTTTATATCAGATTTTTTTAATAATACGCAAGAATTTTCGGATGAAATACCAATGACTGACGGAATTTTTCCGTTTTTGACTTTAACTTCTTTAACATCATCACCTTTTTCTCCAAATTCTGTCACACCATAATTTGAAAATCCGTAATTAAGCAGGGTAGAGGCGGCAGCAAATCTATCCTTACTGTTTGGTGCACCTAGAATTACTGCAATAAGCTGCATTCCATCACGCATTGCAGTCCCACTTATACAACAACCGGCTTTGCTTGTTGATCCAGTTTTAAGTCCATTTGCGCCTTTATAAAATCTAATTAGTTTATTTGTATTTGATAGGGTGAATTTTCCATCTCGAAGCGAATCCATCCATATAGTCGTGTACTTTAAAATTCTTTTATGCTTTAAAAGCTCTCTACTCATAACCGCAATATCATAAGCACTCGTTTTATGACTGTCATCATCAAGTCCGTTACAATTCACAAAATTGGTGTCCTTCATACCTAGCTCTTTAGCACGTTCGTTCATTTTTTTTACAAATAAATCCACGCTTCCGCACAAGTGCTCTGCCATTGCAACGCAAGCGTCGTTTGCACTTGCTACTGCAATGCCTTTA
>CAZYYT010000147.1:3179-5317 GCA_964651775.1 uncultured Oscillospiraceae bacterium
AATTAGTATTTTTCATTCCAAGCTGCTTTGCTCTTTCATTCATTGCATCAATAAATGCAGTTTCACTACCTAAAATATGTTCCGCCATAGCCACGGTGCAATCATTTGCACTTGCTACTGCAATGCCTTTAAGAAGATCATCTACAGTCATTTGTTCATTTGCATCTAGAAATATAGTGCTTCCACCCATGCTTTTCGCATATTCGCTTGCTGTAACCACTGTAGATGACTTTATATCACCGCGTTCAAGCGCTTCGCATATAAGAAGCATGGTCATAATTTTTGTTATGCTTGCAGGTGGAAGCGATTCGTGCGAGTTACTTTCATATATTATATTGCCGGTCTTCGCCTCCATAAGAATAGATCCAGCAATATTTTCGTTTAATAGTGTATCTGTGCTATAGCAAGTTGATATTGGATAGAACAATAAAATCAAAGATATAAATAAACACAATAGCTTTTTCATAGATTATGATCCTTTCATTATATGGTAATATAAACTATGCAAAATTATACTTTTTATTACTGATTTATTGACACTTATATAGCATTGTGATAGACTAAACATAGTTGTATTTTGAAAGAAGGTTTAATAAATGAGCAGTGAAATAATCAAATTATGGGGAAACGGTGAGCATGATACCACAATGACAGCCTATATTCCCGAAAATAAAAAATCAGATGGAGCAGTTGTAATTATGCCAGGGGGCGGTTACGTGATAAGAGCAGACCACGAAGGAAAGGGTTATGCTGACTTTTTAAACGAAAATGGTGTTATTGCCTTTGTTTGTGATTACAGAGTTTCACCAAACAGATTTCCACTTCCACTTCTTGATGCGAGACGTGCAATCAGATATATCCGCTATAATGCAGAGAGTTTTGGGCTTGATAAAGACAAAATATTTATTATGGGTTCCTCTGCGGGCGGTCATCTCTCGGCAATGACAAGCACATATATAAAAGAGATAGACGGTGAAAATGTCGATGAAATAGACAAAGAGGATTTCCGACCAAACGGGCAGATACTTTGCTATCCTGTAATTAAGCTGCTTGGAAAAGGCATTGCACACCTTGGTAGCGGTGCTAATCTATTGGCCGAGAAGCAGGCTGAAATGGGTGAAGAATTAAGCCCTGATTTAATTGCAGATGAAAACACGCCCAAGGCCTTTATTTGGCATACATTTGAAGATGCGGGTGTTAGTGTTATTAACTCACTTGACTACGCAAAAAAGCTTAAAAACGTTGGCGTAGATGTGGAAATGCATATCTATCCTCACGGATGCCATGGCCTTGGCCTTGCAGCGAATAATCCACACGTTAGCCAGTGGAGTAACAGTCTTATTAAATGGCTTAAATACATAGGATTTATTAATGAATAAGAGTGATTAAATTGAAAGAAATTTGCTATATTGTAGGTGCTGCAGCTGATAAAATTCCCTGCAGCACACCTTTTATAAACGAAAATGATTTTTTAATTGCCGCTGATGGTGGCTTAAAAGTAGTTTCTGCACTAAATCTTAAACCCAATCTGTGTATTGGGGACTTTGATTCGCTGGGATATAAGCCAAAAGGTGAAAATATCATTGAATTTGCCTCTGAAAAGAATGAAACTGATACTTTTTTGGCATATTTAGAAGGAAAAAAGCGTAATTTTGACACTTTTGTTATATTTGGCGGTATAGGTGGTACTAGAATTGACCATACAATTGCCAATATTCAAATGCTTGAATATATAGCAAAAAGGGGAGAGAAGGCGCTTCTCGTTGATGATGGGGTTATAATCACTGCTGTAAATAACGATACAATAAAAATTCCCAAGAAAAAAACCGGTTATGTTTCGATTTTTTGTCTTGGAAATGATAGTTGTGATGTTAAAATTAGTGGATTAAAATATGAATTAGATAATATTAATTTAAAATCGGAATTTCCACTTGGTGTAAGTAATGAATTTATCGATAAACCTGCAGAAATCGAAGCAAAAAATGGCACAATTCTTCTGATTTGCTTCGATTCAGCAAAAAATTTCAAGGACTATCTTTAATCCTTTTTGGTAATGTTTGAAAGTGGATTTTTTTCAATTGCATCACGAAGCTGTTCTTCATCAATATGTGTATAGATCTGCGTTGTAGATAAATGCT
>CAZYYT010000148.1:0-833 GCA_964651775.1 uncultured Oscillospiraceae bacterium
ATTAAATTCATCTAAGGTTTTAAGAGGTAATATTTTAAAAGCTCGGAATGAAAAATATCGTTTCTCCGCATGGGTTCAGTTTACTACAAATGATGAGAAGCTTACTGTTTCAATTAATGGGCAAGAATACACTTGGAGTACAAAACCGACAGATTTAAAAGATGTTGGGAAATGGCATTACATTGAGTGGCTTACTGACTTAACTGCAGGAGCTGCAACTGTTTCATTAAAAACAAATTCAACTACTTCAATTCATTTACAAGATATACGTATTTTACCTATAAAAGCTACTTCCACTGCTTCTTATTGGAATGATGAATGGGATAAAATACAAACTACAGTGGATACTCGTGGAATTGGTTCTTATGTGAAGTTTGATCATTTTGGTAGAGCGACAGAAAAATATTCTGAAACTGCCGAAAGGAATGTGTATCTTGCTTCAAGAACAACTTTTGTGGATGGAAATTGTTCGGCATATCCGAATGGTTCTGATTTGTTGAAAAGCTTAAAATTAAATGGAAAATTCAATATTGTTCCAACAGGAAATAATCTTGAAGCAACATATTCCTTGTCTGGTGTTAATGTTGCAATAGAGCTCGAAGCATTAGATCCAGCCGATAATATTCGATATCGTTTATATGCATCTGGGAGTTCTGGCTCATGGAAATCTTCCTCGAATTATCCTGTTATTTCTTTTGCAGAGGCTAATTCATGGGTTCTTGAAGTCGATGTATTTCCGTATGATAGTAAAATTTATAAGTTTAACATAAAAAAGAAGGAAAATGATTGGGTTGAGTATGGTGATATTACGGGTTTTGCCTATGGGAAAAAAC
>CAZYYT010000148.1:843-3747 GCA_964651775.1 uncultured Oscillospiraceae bacterium
GATAAATACCGCTTCTTGTATGATGCTGTTTTTACTGGAAACAACTGGAATGTTTCAGAAGATGCCTTGTTTTCTACAAAAGTATCAGAATTTTTCCCTGCAATTGGAAGTAATCAATCTTATTTGACTTATGTTCCAGAAACGGAAGCAAATGAAGAATATTTAGAATATCCAAGAGTGTTCTATAAGTCTGGAACTACATGGAATTCATACAATGATTCAAAGAAAAAAATTCGTGCTAGTGATTTGAAAATTATTGAAAACGCTTCTGGTAATTTAGTTCTTCTCTATAATAGAGATCTGTATGTCAGTGACAATGTTGGAGATAATGGAAAATCAAATCTTGTAAGTGATAATTCATTATGTACAAGAGTGTGGAACAAATCAAAAAATAATTTTGAGGATTTAGGTTCAACACCTGTATTTGACAGCTATAATACTACTGTGGATATAAATACAAAGTCTGTTAATATTTCTCTTGGGAATATTACATCTTACAAATCTGGTATTGTTGAAGAAGGAAATGTTTCTGGATCTGATATTGTCGTTGGTCCAAATAACAAGCTTTTTATTGCATATATTGCTAATTCAAAAATGTTAAGAAATGATGCTTTGGAAGAAAATATTGATGACGCTCCTTCATACTTAGTTCCTTTCCTTTATATTAAACAGCTTTATGAAGCTTCGGAGAATCCAAGCGGTAAACAAATATGGTCTGGAGTAAGTCAAAAGAATAATACGCCTATTTATTATGGTGATGTTCTTTCTTGGACTGATAATATTTATGATGCTATTGAAAACATTAACCGTTTTAAGATTGCTTCTGATGGGACAAATCTATACTTAGCCGTTATGTATGAAGTAAGTCCTGATGACGATCAAGAAGAAAATGATCAGGAAAATTCAAGTGTTAATTCTTATACCGCATTAACCGTATTCAAAAGTGAAATATTAAATAATGTTACCATAAATGGTCAATTTTATAATCGATACTTGAAATGGACTGCATTGAAGGATAATACCGTAAAAACAGTTTATCGTGCCAAAAATCTTCAAAAAGAACAGGAAATTGTCGCATATCTTGATGAAAACGATGATTTTGACTTTGAAGTTCGTAAAGATGTTCCTGATGCAAGTGAATCGGTACCTTATATTATGTTTAGAAATTCAGAAAATAATAATATGTTATCTGTAATTTCTTACAGAAACAACCGATGGTTATCTGTTGGAAATCCTGCTTTTGCATATCCACAACAGTATCAAGAGAGTGCTGATTTAGGCGTAAATGAAAAAGGAAACCCATTTATTGTTTTCCAATCTTCAAAACCTTCACAACAAAATAAAATTGTTGGAATGCATTACAATCAAAACAATGCACTCGATCTAACTTTATCGGCTTTCGAAACAAATGATCTGAATTTTAATGCATCTTGTGCATTTAGACAATATATTTTGAATTATAAAGCGAATGTTATTGAAGCAAATGAATTTAGTTTTAAGGCGACACCTAGGACTCCTACAGAGTTAAAGGAAATTCAACTTTATAATAAAAATGGACTAATAAAAGCATACAACAATTACTCAGATTTTGTAAGTGTTCCTATAGCTGAAGGAGTTAATAATATCGAGGTTAGAATTGTGGGAAAAGATGAAAGCATTCTTTCTTACAATCTTAAGTTGAATAGGAAAAAGAAACCAGAGCCATTCTATGGAATTGTTAGCTCAATGGCTGTTGGAATAACAAAGATAATAGATGCAAATACTCTAGAAATTAATATTGTACCGACTGTAATTGACCCATCTATTAATGTTATTACTTTTGATATTCATTTTGAAAGTGGCTGGATTTTTGTTTTTAATGACGTAGAATATGTTGTTCCAGGGACAATTGAAATCCCTATTGATGAATTTCCTGCTAATGCTAAGTTTATCAATGAAGACGGCGAAGTTGTTAATGTCGTTTTAACAATTCCAGCAAAAAGTGATCCGTCATTTGATCCAACAGATCTACCTTGGTATGTTAATCCAACTGGTGGTGACGATGGTGAAGATGATGGTGAAGGTGATGGTGAAGGTGATGATATACCTAATTCAGATATCTCAGAAAATGTTCCTAAGGAAATTCGTGAAATTACATCGGCAATGATTTATGCTACAGGTAATATTAATATTGCTGATAGAGTATCTGTTGCTGGAGATATTTTTGCTGGTGCATACGTAAATATTGGCGTTACAACATCTACAACAAACAATATATATTCGGGTAATTCAATTCTTCTTAGAAATAGAGCAAACGTTAATAATGTGTATTATGTTAATGCTTTTGAAATACAAGATGGTGCAACATATAAATCTGCAACAAAGCTAAATGTTTTGAATGTACCTGCATTACCTACATATAGTGTTAGTTATGGTTCTTCTGATATTATTGTAGAACCACAAAAGTCTATAAATATGTCTGCTGGTTTATATAAAAATTTTACTGCAAGAGGCGAAACAACGGTTTATTTTGAAGCTGGTGATTATTACTTTAAGTCTTTCTACACGGATTCAAAGGTTAATATGATTTTTGCTCCAGGTACAAGGATATGGATTGCTGAAAATCTTAGGCTTGGAAATGAAAATAAGCTCCAACAAAATGACAAGAAAGGAGATCTCTTCATTTATGTTGGACAAAATGTATCTGTAGAAACAATGGTGCAAATGAATGCTGTAATTGTCGCTCCTAATGCAGATATGCGTCTTTCTTCTGGATGTTATGTACGGGGTTATTTATTTGCGAAGTCTTTGGATGTTCAACCAGAATGTATTATTGAGTAGAGAGGGGCTGTCATGTTGTATAAATCTATTTTAACATTTTTCTTAACTGTTGCCACATCAGATTTTGTATTTTCAACTTTAGTT
>CAZYYT010000148.1:3757-5296 GCA_964651775.1 uncultured Oscillospiraceae bacterium
GTACCTGAAGGTGAACTAGAAGGGGGAAAAAGAGGGCCTATAGCAGGAAAATCCTATAATTTAGGACTTCCTGGTTATGCTAATATATATACAAAGTCTTATAAAACGGAGGTTATGCCTAGTGATAATAAGAGACTTTATATTGAGTTTGAACACAAAATTAACTATGGTGGCCAAACCTATGACGGAGTTACAATAATTGGAGACAATCGTATTTTTTTAGGTGAACATAATCAATCTGTTCTTCCTGAATATGGAAAAGATGGATTGTATCCTTATGTACTTCCAATAGATAAAAAAATTGTACCCATAGTGGGTAATAATAACATTTCTATTTCTTGGAGAAAATTTGAGGAGCACAATGATATATTTACTGTGCTTGAAATAGGGCCTTTTCTTATTGAAGGGTTTAATAATCCTTTGATTTGTCAAGTATCTTTTTATACTGATGGTGAAATACAAGTCCAATATTGGAACTTAACTCGCTCACAAAATTATGATCTTGAGTATAATACAATTTATGCAAAGATAGATCGATTTTACATGGGACTCCCTTATGTGTACACAGGAGGAGAAGGAATTAAACTAAACGAAGAATTAAAGACTACTATTTATTCATCAACCCCGATAGAGATATTTAATAATGGAAAATTAAGAGATGGGTGGATTGCCAAAGGGTTTTTAAGTGGGCACGCTCAGTTTAAAATTATTGACAATGAAATCGATATTGAATTTGGAAAAAAAGGAGCCTTAGGGGGATTATTAGCGTATGATTTTGCTCGTGAAAACCCTGTTGTTGGTAGCTTTGATCGTCTTATTGTAAGCACATATTCTGTAACTTATGGGGATGGTAAAGAGGCGAGTTCTGCTGTACCTATATATTTCTGGTATTTTGAAGAACATCCAAATTTTCATAAAAAGACTCATTTAGCAAATTATCCAAAATTTGTAGATGATCCAGAGTTTTCTTTTGATGATCCAGTATGTTCTTTTGATAATCTGACTGAAGAATGTAAGAATTATGTTGCTATTTTGGCTGGAGATGATTATAATAAGACCTCTATTTCACTTAAAGCATATAGTAAGACATGGAACGAATATTTGAAAACGAATCCGTTGAATAAACCTGATACCATTAGTGCTCCTGCTATAAAAATGCAAACTTCTGGTGATGCTTATAATAGACACATTCGTCTTCGTTATGCAGCTTTTAAACCTCGTCAACCTCGTTCTATCCAATTTTTTCCACCAAGAGCATTTAAAGTGAAGTATGAAGGAGATTTTGGCTATATGACTGTAAATGGAAATAAAGCTCCTCTCTCTATAGTTCAGAATTCCTCACTTGAAGCTGTTGTTCACTCTTCCCCAGGTTATATAATTAAACAGGTATTTGTAAATGACAAGGAAGCATTTAATGCGGAAAATTCTGAAATAAAGTTAGATGAAATTTCTGTTGATTATGATGAATCTCAAAAAGTAGCTATTGTAAAAACACGTTCTGTTCCATGTAATATGACTATAAAGGTTATTTATGAGGAG
>CAZYYT010000149.1:0-5245 GCA_964651775.1 uncultured Oscillospiraceae bacterium
AACAAATTCCCAAAAGTCACATCTGCGCTTAATAAACTGGGGTCCACGCTTTGTTATAACTGCCGTAACAGCTAATGAAATGGGGTATCCAAAGCGCGCTTTAAACTTGACCTTAAAATCACGATGCCAGGGAACAATGGGGTAAACACCACCACGAATATTCCATGCTATAAGTGAAGGCTCATCAGTAAAGAATGCACGGATTTCTTTCCCAAAATGATTTGAAAGCCTTTGTGCATACTTTTCGTGTGTTTCATTTATAAATGCACGTGTTGCGTTAGCATCACAAAGGTTAATATAGTTTCTCGGCTCACTATAGCTTTCCGCAGCGTGTGTTCCGTCAAAAAGACGGCGGCTGCTCATCATAAGAAGCCTGTAAGTTCCTTCAGGAACACTTATGTAAAGGGTGTTCTTTTCATTAAGACAATCAGTAACATCTATTGCTTCATCACCATTAAGGGGGACAAGCATTGCATATTCAAGCTTATCGCCCGGCACATCCGCACGATAAGAAAGTTGCCCTGTAAGTGTGCGCCAGTATTCGTAACAATATAGCCCAACAGCCTGATATTCGGGGTGGTCGGGATTGTTTTCAAGGGTTCTGCCACCGGCTGAACCTGAAGGATACCCGTATTCGTCATAAATCCAGGCATACATCCCACGCTCAATAAACTTTTTAAAATCGTTTTCGGCATCATCCCAAGGCTTTGCGCTTGAAAAGTCATAAGCATATTTAATATTTCCGACAACCCCTGCATAGCCTAGTGAGTCAAGCTTTTCAGCTGATTCAGGCGAATTAATTCTCTCGTGTATAATAGGGTATATCGCATATTTTCTGTTAGGGTTTTCAAAGCAGTTTTTTAAATCTTTCATAATATTACCTCACACAATTTGATTATGTATTTGCTTCCATTTGCCTGATTTCCATCTAAAGTAAGTGTAAATAGCCCTTATACTTTCATCTATTGCAAGTCCTATCCAGCAACCTACAAGTCCAAGACCACAGGTTATGCTTAAAAGATACGAAAGTCCGACGCTAAATACCCAACACGATACCAAAAGTACAACCATTGATGCGTAAACGTCCCCCGCGGCCCTTAATGCATATTCATAAATTTGACTTACTGCTCGCGCCTGCTCCGTTATGATATCAATAATAAGCACCCAAAATACAAGGGTAATAATACTTTTGTCATCGGTATAAATTGAAAAAATTTGTTTTCTGAATATAACGATAGCTAAGGATATTATAAGATTTATCTTTGTTGTAATTTTAACCAAAAACCGATTAAGCTTTTCGGCGTGTTCTTCTTGTCTTGCGCCACACAGCCTGCCGATAAGAAGTGAGTTAGCAGACCCCACACTCACACTAAAAAGATAAACATATGAAAAGATATTTGCGCAGTATATTTTTGATGAAATAATCTGCACACCTAAAAGTGCAATAAAAGAATTAGTTACAAGCTGCGAAATTGAAAATGACATTGAAGATAAGCTTGCAGGCACACCAATTCTGAGCATTTTTTTTACTGATGATGTAAATATTAAAGTACTTTCGGGAATTTCCATCTTTATTTTTTTTAATTTAAAAGCAAATAAAACATAAATCAAGCTGCAAAGTGCTGAAACAACTGTGCAAAGTGCGATTGCCGCAATAACGGGAATAGGGCAGCGGTCTGCATTCCTTATTACAAGCACGTTTAAAACTACATTTACAATGTTAGAAATAACACCCGAAACAACCGTTACCTTTGTGTGCCCAAGACAGCGCATTATTGCATTGCAAATATAAGTTATCGCAGTAATTATAAGTGCTGCCCCGCGTATACGAAGATAGATTAAACCCTCCGTGTAGACATTTCCCGTAAGGTTCATAAGCTTTATAATTGTGCTTGAACCTAAAAGTGTAATAACCGAAATAATAATTGTAACTATAATTGTAAGAACAATTGAAGAAAATATTGTGCTTTGCATTTTCTTTTTGCTGCCTGCACCGATGTAGTTACTTATAAGTATTGTAGCACCTGTTGTAACTGCACCCAAAATACCAATAAATATATTTAGCAAGATGTTTACAGTGCCCGCGGCCGCAACCGAATCTGTAGCATATCCACTTAGAACGGCTGTGTTCACAGTGCCGATAAGGATTGAGAACAAATTTTCTAAAATTACGGGGTATGCTAATGTTACTAGATTAAGCTTTCCAAGTGGGGATTCAACCGTAGTAAGCTCTTTAATTTCGTTTAGTTTGTTATGTAGACGCTCACGCATTTGAATGCTTCCTCACAATCTAGAATTATTTTTTAATTTTACTTTTTGAAAGCTGAACACCAAGTACCCCGACTATTATCATACTTGCTGAAATGTAGCTTAAAGCATTCATAGGCTCCTTTAAAATAAGTGCACCGGCAAGAACTGATACAACGGTTGTAACACAAGAAAATGATGTAGATTTTGCAACCGGAAGATGTGTGTTTGCGTTATTTATAAAAATAAATGCACCTACAGATGCCGCTATACCAAGAAATAAAAGCGAAAGAAGGTAGCTTCTGTTAAAAAAGGGTGTGATAACCTTGAGAGGAGCACTAACATTTTCGATAAGAGTGATTATAACAAACGAAACCATTCCGATAAAGGCCATCGCATATGTACGCTCAAAAGCGGTAAAATCGGAGGATATTTTTCTGCTTAAAATGTTATAGCCAACAGCCGATACAACAGCCCCAAAAAGAAGGAGCACGCCAAGTGGTGTTACAGTTCCATCACTTTTTCCTTGAAGCGCCATTATAATAACGCCTGAAACAGAGATTACAGTAAATATACACTGCCATATTGAAGGTATTTCACGTAGCATTGGTATTCCACAAATTAGCGTTATAACTGGAATTAACGCTATCATAACGGACGAAAATGTAGATGTTGTCATGCTGATGCCAAACGCTTCAAAAATAAAGTAAAGCGTCGGCTGAAAAAGTGACATTATAATAAGACCAAGTACATTTTTGCCCTTTAGAGAAAAGCTTCTTTTAGTCATAAGCATAACAACAGACATCGCAAGAAATGCGATTATGTATCTGTCTGCAATCACAACCATTGGTGAAGCGTATTCAAGAGCAATCTTTGTAAACATAAATGTAAAGCCAAAAATCGACTGACCAATAAGTGCGCCGATTGTGGCTTTTAATATTTTTCTATCTTGCATTATATCAAACTCCTTATGTCTTTCTAATTATAGCATAACGTATTTGAAAAGCAATAGAAAAACAAAAATAAAGATATTGAAATATCAACAATATAAGTGTATAATAATTCCAAAGGAGGAGATTGTAATGAAAACAAAAATAAGCCTTAACGGTAACTGGAATTTGTATTATTATGACACACAAAAATTTTGTGTGAGCACTATAGAAAATCTTAAAAATGACGGGGTAGAGATGATAAAAGCCATTGTCCCCGGAAATGTTGAGCTTGACCTTGCGCGTGAGGGTAAGATTGATTTCGAACTTTATAAAGGTATGAAAACAAAAGAAAATGAAAAGCTTGAAACCTATGAATGGTGGTATGAAAAGAGATTTACTCTGGACAAAAAAGATGAAGCAAAAAGATATACCTTATTCTTTGGTGCAGTGGATTGCTTTGCGGATTATTTTTTAAATGGCGTAAAAATTCACACCTCACAAAATGCTTTTATGGAAATTGTGATAGATGTAACAGATATTATAATCGAAGGGGAAAACACTCTTCATGTAAAAATCAGCCCATCTGTATTCCACGCCTTTGAAAAGGAATTTCCTCATATTATAACGGATGTAAGACCGGGGCATCAGTCTTTTACAAGAAAACCTGCCCATTCATTTGGTTGGGATATTTTCCCACGTGCATTAAGCGCGGGTATATGGCGCGAGGTGTATCTTGTGGAGGATGACAAAACAAATATAACTCAATTTAGCTATTATGTTAAAAGCCTTGATAAAAAAAAGGCAACAATTCGTTTTCAGGCAGAAATTGAAGCACCCTATATGGAATATAAAAAGGATGTAAAGATAAAAATATCCGCAAAATGCAAGGATCAAGTAATTGAATGCGAATGTGATATGATGCATTTCAAGGCGGCATTCACGGAAATTACAGTGGAAAATCCATACTTTTGGCTTCCATACGGTTACGGCGATGCTAATATATATGATTTAAGCGCATGCCTTGTCATAGATGGCGATGTAAAAGATACCACTGCAATGAATATGGGTATTCGCACGGCAAAGCTTATTCGTACCGATACAATGAAGGAAAAGGACCACTGCTTTAAGTTTAATGTTAACGGAATTGACATTATGTGTAAAGGCTCAAACTGGGTGCCGGTTGATGCATATCACAGCCGTGACAAGGAAAGATGCATTAAAGCCCTTGAGCTTTTTTCTGACACACACTCAAATATTGTAAGAATATGGGGTGGCGGTGTGTATGAGTGTGACGAATTCTATGACTATTGTGACCGTCATGGAATTTTAGTGTGGCAGGATTTTATGCTTGCATGCTTTGCAACTTCAGAGGATGAGGAAATCTGTGAAAATATCAGGCAAGAGGCTACCTGGGCAGTTAAAAAACTTCGTCACCATCCGTCTATTGTGCTTTGGTCAGGTGATAACGAAATTGATGAATCATACATAATGACAGATAAAAAGCCCGAGTGTAATAAAATATCACGTGTGCTTTTACCTGAGGTTGTAAGGCTTAACGACTCAAGTCGTGATTATATGGCAAGCTCACCATATTTTGCTGAAGGGCATCTTGAAGAATACCAAAATGGTGAAGATATTTTCCCAGAGCGTCATTTATGGGGCCCACGTGATTATTATAAGAGTGATTTTTACAAAAACTCAAAAGCTCATTTTGTAAGTGAAACTGGCTACCACGGATGTCCATCTGTTGAATCTGTAAAGAAAATTGTGGACGAAGACAGCATTTGGCCGATATATAACGAGCAATGGGCACTGCACAGCTCCGACCAGTTCAACTCTATGCATCGTGTAAAGCTTATGGATGACCAGATTAATCAGCTTTTTGGCTTTAACCCCACAAATATTGAAGATTTCTCCTTGGCATCACAAATATCGCAGGCTGAGGCTAAAAAGTATTTTATAGAAAGAATACGTATTAAAAAGCCCTACACAAGCGGTGTTATCTGGTGGAATATGATTGATGGTTGGCCCCAGATGTCCGATGCTGTTGTAGACTATTTCTATGA
>CAZYYT010000150.1:0-5240 GCA_964651775.1 uncultured Oscillospiraceae bacterium
ATCATCGAGGTTGTCCTTAAACTTTTCAAGATAATATGGTGCAAGAATCGGAACGCCAAGTAAATGATCCACAGGAATGTTAAAGAAGCCCTGAATCTGCGAAGCGTGAAGGTCCATTGTAAGAACTCTGTCAGCGCCTGCGGTTGTAATAAGGTCTGCAACTAATTTAGCACTAATCGGGTCTCTTGCCTTTGCTTTTCTATCCTGACGAGCATATCCAAAGTATGGCATAACTGCAGTTATTCTGCCTGCAGATGCGCGCTTGAACGCATCAATCATAATAAGCATTTCCATAAGGTTGTCATTAACGGGTGAGCTTGTTGACTGTACAACGAATACGTCACTCCCTCTGACCGTTTCTCCTATGTTTACAGAAATCTCACCGTCTGAGAAAAGCTTTGCATTTGATTCACCTACATTAAGGTGAAGATGCTTTGCAATTTCCTCCGCAAGCTTAGGATTTGAATTAGCTGCAAACAATTTGATGTTTTTTCCATGTGGTATCATTACTACATTTCCTCCGATATATATAAATTTTTATTTAAAAATAATATTTACAAAAGTACGTGGCTTTGCATATTATAATAAAGATTACTCCTCTGCCCCCCCATTTGATAAAAACTCATAATATTTAGCAAGAATTTCGTTTTGAATGTTTTCACGCATTTCTGAAGTGATAGGATGTACAATATCCCTATATGTACCGTCTGATGCTTTTCGGCTTGGCATAGCAACAAAAAGCTTTTCATGTCCTTCGATAATTTTAATATCATGCACAACAAACGAATCATCAAACGCAACAGAAACAATGGCCTTCATTTTTCCTTCCTGAGAAACTTTTCTAACCTTAACATCTGTTATAGTCATACTTTTTTCCCTCCGAAAATAAATTTTTTTAATTATTTTATTATTTTCTCTTGATTTTTTTCTCTATAATGTATAATATCAAATAATGGAAGGTTTTTCAACATAAAAATGAAATTTTTCTTAATAAATAAGAAATATATAAAGGTGAGTGATTTTTTTGAGCAATATTTCCATTAAGGAAGGTATGCATATATATCTAATCGGTATCGGTGGAATTAGCATGTCAGGAATTGCACAGATGCTTGCAAAGGATAAATGCATTATCTCAGGCTCAGACCGTAGTTCTTCCCCTCTTACCGAAAAGCTTGGCAATATGGGTATAAAAGTACACGTTGGCCATAATGCTGATAATATTACAAGGGATATTGACCTTGTTGTTTATAGTGCCGCTATTTGTGAGGATAACCCCGAAAGAAAGCGTGCTAGAGAGCTTGGAATTACACAGATTGACAGGGCACAGATGCTTGGCATGATTATGAAAAACTATAGTTGTCCCATAGCAGTAAGTGGTACACATGGAAAAACAACAACCTCAGGTATGCTTACGCATATATTCGTTGAATGTGGGAAAAACCCCACTGTTACAGTCGGAGGTGAGCTTGATATTATCCATGGAAATGTTTATATTGGTGGTAAAGAGTATTTTATTGCAGAGGCATGTGAATATCATCAAAGCTTTTTAAGGTTTTTCCCTAAAATTACGGTGATTACCAATATCGAGGCAGACCATCTTGATTATTTCCGCGACCTTGACCATATTATTCAAACCTTTCACGAGCTTGCGCTTCTTACACCGGCTGATGGCGCACTCATAGTAAATGGTGAGGATAAGAACATAAGAAAAGCAATTGAAGGAATTGACAGAGAAATAGTTACATTCGGTCTTTGCGGAGATTACGATTACACTATTGATAATCTTTCGCACGATGGATTCAATCACTATAGTTTTACAGTTCTAAAAAAGGGCAAGCCTGTTGATGAAGTAAGGCTTTCTGTTCCCGGCATACACAATGTATATGATGCATTGGCTGCATATGCAACGGCAAACTATGTGGGTATACCAGGTGATGATATATGCGATTCACTTCATCATTTTGGTGGAACACATCGCAGGTTTGAGACACGTGGAATTATGGGCGGAATTATGGTTGTTGATGATTATGCACATCATCCGACTGAAATTAACGCAACGCTTTCTGCAGCACGTGAAATGAAGTATAATAATATATGGTGTGTATTCCAGCCGCATACCTATACACGAACAAAGGCATTATTTGATGACTTTGTTAAGGTTCTTACCGAAAGTAATGCAAACATAATAATAACAGATATCTACTCTGCAAGAGAGGTTGATACAGGAATTGTTTCAGCGCAGGAGCTTGCTTCTCACATACCGAATGCCGTATTTAAAAAAACATTTAATGAAGCAGCTGAATTTATAAAATCACACGCTAAACGTGGTGATATTGTAATAACGATGGGTGCAGGTGATGTTTATAAAATCGGTGACATATTATTAAGTAATGAAGAATAAAAAATAGCCATACAATGAAGTAATGAATTCGAAGCAAAATTTTCGTATTATATGATGCATAAAACCCGAAATACGTCAGTATTTCGGGTTTTTATTGTTTGTCAAAATATAAATCTGATTTCAAATTTCTTACGTGGATATGAAAAAGCTTTAGTATATTTTATTTATTTGAATTCACAATTATGTAAAATAAAGATATACCAACAAGCGCAAATCCTAAAATCAAAATTACAACAGCCGATACACTGCTTAACTCTGTAGTTGCAAAGATTACCGATGCATTAAAAGTTATATGATATATTGATGCGGCCTTAAAGCTTTTAGTGTAATAGTATATTACACCGAGCATTATACCAAGCACTGATGCAAAGATTGATTGAAATAACGCAGCATGCGCTATACCAAATATAATGCCCTGAAGCACAATTGCAGCCCACGGACGCATAAACATGAGTAGTTCTCCCATAACAAGACCACGAAACAAAAATTCTTCAAATACCGGTGCAATAATAACCATTAATAACACTGCTATTATAAGCTGAAATGAATTTAAAATTTCCGGGGCTGTTTCTGCTGCTTGTTCGATAGATTTTCTTAACAAAGGAATTTTTTGTGATATATAAATATATACATTTACGATAAGACGCGAGCCAATTGCAGAGCATACAATCATTGAAGACAATGCAGGAGTAATTTTCGAATTATTAATGACTCTATTAATCGGCTTTTTTCGTATTTTACTGATAATAATGTATACCCACATCGTAATAATGCAGGCTATTACACTTAAGGCATACGTGCCACTTAATATGGTGCTAAAAATTTCACTGTTTGATTTATCACTATTATTTGAGCTGACAAATACCATATATATGAACTGAACAAGAATATTAATTACAATGTATATTAAAACATACATTAAAGCAAGTAAAAGACCAATTATTCTTTTTTTGTACTTTTGCAATTAAAATCCCAACTCTCTCAAAAGCTCCGAAAGCTTTTCCGCGCTGTTTTTTAGTCCATCAAGCTCTGATTCGTTAAGCGGTGCCTCAAGTACCTTAACAATACCATTTCCGTCAACAACAGTAGGTACTGAAAGGCACACATCACTTATTCCATACTTATTTTCAAGCACACTTGAAATGGTAAGCACGGAGTGCTCATCATTTATTATTGCTGAGACAATTCTTTCAACAGCAAGCGCAATTGCATAGTAGGTTGCGCCCTTCTTTTCTATGATTTCATAAGCCGCATTTCTTACCTCATCAAGCATATTATCAAGCGAGCTTTCACTATTTACGTCATTTGCACAATGCTCATTTGCACAATATTCGTCAATAGATAAGCCACCAATTTTAGTAGCGCTCCAAACGGCTATTTCTGAATCACCATGCTCACCAATAATATACGTGTGAATATTTCTTGCATCAATTCCCGTATGATTACTAAGCATATACTTAAAGCGTGACGTATCCAGCACAGTACCGCTGCCAATAACCTTTTTAACAGGCCAACCTGAAAGCTTGTAGGTTATATACGTAAGAACATCTACAGGATTGCTTACGACAAGAAGTATTGGATAATTTTCAGTGTTATTCTTGATATTATCAATAATGTCTTTAAGAATTGCCGCATTTCTGCGAAGTAAATCTATTCTTGTTTCCCCGGGCTTTTGGTTAGCACCTGCAGTTATGATAATCATATCTGCATCCTTACACTCTTTATAATCACCTGCTGTAACCTTTACGGCTTTTGTAAATGCCGCACCATGGCTCATATCAAGTGCATCACCCTCAGCCTTATCTTTGTTTATATCAATAATACATATGTCTGAAAAAATCCCACTATGCATAAGTGTATATGCACAAGTAGATCCAACATAGCCTGCTCCAATTACAATAACTTTACCTCTATGCATTAAATTGCACCCCTTTATTCTGATTTAATAATATTTTTTGGGCATTTTTCTACGCACAATCCACACTGTGTACATTTTTCATAGTCAATTGATGCACAGTTGTTTGTAACAGTAATTGCCCCCGCCGGACAATTCTTTTCGCATATTTTACAGCCAATACAACCTGCAATACATTTTTCTTTTACAACAGCGCCCCTGTCACATGATTTACATTTTACAATAATCTTATTCTTTTTTGATACTATAGTTATAATATTTTTGGGACAAACATTTGCACATTCACCACAGCCACCACATTTATCACCGTCTACGACTGCAATATTATTTACAATAGATATTGCGTCATGGCTACATACTGTAGCACATGTACCAAGACCAAGGCAACCGAATTCACATGATTTCTGTCCACCTCCGGGAAGTTTTGACACCGCAATACAGCTATTTTCTCCAACATAGTTGTATTTATCGAGTGCATTATCTTTTGTGCCTGCACATAAAACTATCGCTCGTTTTTCGTCAACAGCTTCTTTTGAAACACCCATGATTTGGGCAATAGTATCGGCAACTTTTTGTCCACCGGGGCTACAGCAGTTAATTTTTGCACCTTCGTTTACAATCGAATTTGCATATGTACCACATCCTGCAAACCCACAACTACCGCAGTTTGCACCGGGAAGAGCTTCTGTAACAAGTGTTACTCTTTCGTCCACTTTTATTGCAAATATTTTAGAAGCAAATGCCAAAAGAAGTCCCAGTGCAAGACCAAGCGCACCCATAGCTATTGCTGGTATAATAATTTCATTCATTGTTACCCCTCCTTAAAACGACATTCCCTGAAAGCCTAAAAACGCTATTGCAAGTAGTGATGCGCTGATTAAGGCAATAGGAAAACCCTGTAGTGATTTCGGAATATCTGAATTT
>CAZYYT010000151.1:0-5210 GCA_964651775.1 uncultured Oscillospiraceae bacterium
TATCACGCTCTACATTATCAAGGGTGGTAAACTTCATATCACTTTGTGGTGTGCCAACCTTGATAGAATCAACCTTTGCAGCATCAAAAGCGTGAGTGGGCTGACCAAGCTCAAGCATAATGTAGTTTGTTAAGTCAGCAAGAAGATTAATCCCTCTCATACCACAATAATAAAGACGGATTCTCATATTTACAGGGCTAACATTTTCTGTGATATTAGAAATCTGCAGGCAAGAATATCTGTAAACCAGATCCTTGCGTGTGATTGTAATATCTATCTTATTATCACCATCATATATGGGCTCTTCAAGTGAAAGGGGCTTAAGCGCCTTATTAGTAAGTGCGGCAAACTCACGCGCAATTCCGTAGTGACCCCAAAGGTCAGGACGGTTTGTAAGTGATTTATTATCAACCTCAAAAATAATATCATCAATATCATAGATACTTTTAAGGTCTGTACCATTTTTAAGTGAAGGGTCAAGAATCATAATTCCTGCGTGGTCATCGCTAATGCCAAGCTCCGCCTCAGAGCAGCACATACCCTCTGAATCATAGCCTGCAACCTTACATTTTGTGATTTCACCACCGGGCACTCTTCCGCCTGCCTTTACAAAGGCAACCTTAACACCAAGATTAGCATTAGGGGCACCACAAACGCAGTCATAAAGTCTGTCACCGCCATCTACCTTAAGGATATGAAGTTTTTTAGAGTCAGGATGCTTCTCGAAAGAAACAATCTCACCAACAACAACATCCTTCACATCTTTACCTTTATGAATAATATCCTCAACCTCTGCAGTGGAAAGCGTAAACTTATGAATAAGTTTTTCTATATCTTCCCCTGCGATGTCAACATATTCTTTAATCCAATTCATTGAAACAAGCATTACTTACCCTCCTTATTCATTTTCAAACTGTGAAAGTGACTTAAGGCTACCGCTGTTAAACATACGGATATCCTTAATGCCATATTTCATCATTGCAAGTCTTGTAAGACCAAGTCCAAATGCAAAGCCCGTGTACTCTTCAGGGTCAATTCCACCATGCTTAAGCACATTGGGGTGAATCATACCACATGGGCAAAGCTCAAGCCAACCTGAGTTTTTACAAGACGGGCATCCGTCACCACCACAGATAAGGCACTTAATATCAAGCTCAAACCCCGGTTCAACGAATGGGAAAAATCCCGGACGAAGCCTTACCGTTACATCCTTTTTGAAAACCTCTGAAAGCATTGTCTTCATAAAGTAAATAAGGTTTGAAATTGAAATGTCTTTATCAATCATAATACCTTCCATCTGGAAGAAGGTGTTTTCGTGGCAAGCATCAGTTGACTCATTACGGAAGCATCTGCCGGGGAAAATAGCACGAAGCGGTGCCCCATACTTATGCATAATCGCATTTTGCGCAGCAGATGTGTGTGTTTTAAGAAGTTGATTTTCTGTGCTTAAATAGTAGGTATCTTGCATATCTCGTGCCGGGTGATGCTTTGGAATATTAAGCGCTTCAAAGCAGTGATAGTCATCAACAATCTCGGAGTAGTCCTCAATTGAAAAGCCCATTGTTCTAAAAATTCTTTCCAAATCACGCTGTACAAGTGTGATAGGATGGTATGAGCCCTTCTCAATATTAATCGGAAGCGATTCATCATACTGCTCTGCAAAATTAATTATCCTCTCCTGCTCGGCTTTAACGATTTCCTCCCTCTTTTTTGCTATACTACCCTCAATCTCCTGCTTAAGAAGGTTTACAATCTGTCCGAATTCCTTCTTTTCTTCGTTGGGTACATTTTTAAGCTCTCCCATAAGTGCCGCTATAAGGCCCTTTTTCCCAAGGAACTCAATTCTTAATTCCTCAACCTTGTCAGAAGCATCAAGCTCATTGATTTTTTGGTCAAATAATGCTTTAATTTCTTCTACCTTACTCAATTATATTACCCCCTTGATTTATTATAAAATAAAAAAACCCCGTCCACATAAAGGGACGAGGTTATAACTCGCGGTACCACCCAATTTCAAGGCAAATGCCTTGCACTTTTAAGCCTTAACGCGGCAAACGTTCTACTTAACGCTTACGCTTTTCGCAGACTGCTCCAACGCTGAAATTCACTGCAGAATCTTACAAAAATGCTCCCAGCCGACGACATTTTCTCTCTAAGAAAGGGTTTCTGCACCTACTTACACGTTTTCATAGCTTTACTATATAATACCACAAATTGCATCATTATGTCAATAGTTTTGTATAGAAAGGGGCGTTTTCACACCCCTTAAGTTTAAAGCTCTATCCAGTTAAAGGGATTTTCAAATGCCCTTAATCCCGCTTCACGAATTGCTATTACATCAATCGTCTGTTCATGCAAAACAGGGACAACGCCACTATCAAAATACTTAATAAGACTTTTAATAAAAAGCTCAAAATAGTCTGAATGAATTACGTACTCACTCGGCTCATTTTCTTTATTAACTGCCGTAATCTTAAAGTCAACCTCTTCCCCTTGACACTGCCTCATTTGCGCAAGTCTGCCATCCTCAAATTCAATTACCATTGAAGGATGAAGCATATCGCCAAGTGCCATAACGCGCTTTGCCCTAGCTTTCATAAGGCATACAATTGGCTCTATCTGATGAATGGAGTACATATCATACTTACCCGGGCCCTCACTATATATTTTATAAACACTTTCCTTGTCAATGTCATCAAGTTCGGAAGAAAATCTAAGTGCAGAGCTTGAATAACACTTTGTGTTGTGTTTATCTGCATATTCAAAAATACGTTCAGCAGTCGCTTTATCAGGGGCAAAGGTTTTGTCCACATAGCAAAGCTTTTGCGATGTTAATACAAGCTTTGAAAGTTCTTCATGCATTTCGGGATTATCTGGTGAAAGAAGTATCAGAAAGTCACTTTTTTCCACTACCTCTTCAATTGATGATAAAAGCAAAATATTCATATCCCTTGACCACTGTTCATTAGTTCTTCCACCTACAGGACTATCAATTTGCCCATAGGCAAAGCAAACCTCATACCTTCCATTTGAAAGCTCTTTAATATACTGAGGGTAGTTGTTTGCATGCCACTCATCAAGATAGTAATCCACAAATCCTATTTTTTTCATATCTCTACTTCCTTATGCTCCTCTGCCGAACGATATATTGCATCCAAAAGCTGTGCTGTTACAATGTTTGTGTCAATGTGTGATGCAAGCTTTTCACCACTCTCTATGCAGTTTACAAAACTATCAATCTCACACTGAAAATGGTCAGGCGCTTGCATCTGAAAGTCTGTTTTAGCAAGCATACCATTTTTCACTGTGTAAAGGGCAAATTCCTCACCATATTTAAGACGAATGCCACCCTTTGTACCCATAAAGTCAATGTATGTATCTTTTTCCCCAATGTTTTGTGCCCAAGCACCATTGAATGAAATAACGGGCCCTTCTGTACGAATAAGGCCTGTGATGGATTCTTCTACATCGTATGTTCCATCCATCTTTGGTGGGCCTGCCCACATATGTGTGTATGTATATTTATTAATAGGGTTACCAAGCTTTGAAAACTGCTCTGATGAAACAGTTTTAACAACCGGGTCGCCACAGCAAAACATTACTATATCAAAGTAGTGTACGCCCCAGTCAATTAAAACGCCACCGCCAGATATAGCCTTTGTTGTGAACTGCCCACCAAGTCCGGGGATGCTTCTGTGAGCTCTAAAGCTTACGTAAACATTATAAATTTCACCAAGCTCACCGGAGTCGATGATTTCTTTTATTTTTCTAACCCATGAGTTAAAACGGTTTACAACACCAATATTTAGCACCTTGCCTGTTTCGTTTTGCACTTTTTTCATTTCAAGTGCCTCAGAATAAACCCTTGCAGCAGGCTTTTCACAAAGAACATTTTTGCCTGCCTTAAGTGCCGCAATCGCAATTTCTGCGTGTGACCGGTTTGGTGTACAAACAGAAACTGCCTCAACCTCAGGGTCTGCCAAAACCTCATGATAATCTGCTACTGCTATCCCACAGCCGTAATCTTTTACTGCTTTTTCAGCACGCTCCAAAATAATGTCGCAAAAATACTTGATTTCTGCTTTTTCATTTTTTATATAACTGGGAATATGCGCGATATTTGCTATTGTACCACAACCGATAACTGCTACCTTCATTTTTACTCCTCCGTTTTCTTTTTTTATTTATACTTTAAATATAATACTTAACAAAAAAGAACACAAGATTAAATTCTGTGTTCTTATAGTACAAAAATTGCTATTTATCCATTTCTTGATTCATTTGGCAACTGACCTACAACTTGTTTATATGCTCGCCTGAAGGAGTGTGATGATGAAAAATTGAGATAAGACGAAATCTCCTCAATTGTAAGGTGGGTTGTTTTCAAAAGCTCCTTCGCTTTTTCTATTTTTTTACGCATTATGTATTCCTTAACGCCCATATTCATTTTCTCTTTAAATATGTGCGAAAGATAGTATTCACTGTAGGCAAGCGACTCCGCCACGCCCTTCACAGTTTTTATATTTACATACTCCCTATCTATATACTGTAAAACCCTGTAAAATGAAAGATTTGCTGTCCTTTTATCGTAAATTATACCCTTTGTACTTCCCATATTCCCCACAAGAATTCTGCACATATTAACTATAATTTGTGAAAGATACCTGTTTACCGAATCTCCGCTTTGCTCATCCCACTCGTGAAATTCTCTGATCACAAGCTCACAAAGTGACTTTACGCTTTTGTTGTCAGAAATCATAAAGTGTGTTTTGTCTTTCATTATACTATTTATTGATGAAGCAATCTCGCAATCATTTAGGCAAAATCCAAGACAAACAAATCTAAAATTTTCACCTTTGTTCACCATTATTCTATGAACAACACCCTTTTTTATAAAGTGAATTTGTCCCGCGCGCATCTCTGTCCAATTATCTCCGGACATTACCCTTGCACTCCCTGAGATAGCATAGGTAATTTCATCACAGTACTGAGTATGCCTAAGTATTTGCCCACCTTTAACAACGGACAACTCCGAAACTTGACAAATTTCCCCTATAGGGATTTGAAGCTTTTCGTCAGGGAAAAGCGTATCAAACGAAAAAAGTCTGTCGGAATAGTTCAATGCGCCACCTCCCTAGTTTATACTAAATTTTTCACATTCCATATCACAAATCATATCAATGGGTATGATTTTTCCGCTTTCAATTATT
>CAZYYT010000152.1:0-5200 GCA_964651775.1 uncultured Oscillospiraceae bacterium
ATCATCACCCAAAATAAGCGGTGACCTTTTCGTTAATGGCTCGGCACGCGCTGACTTTGGATTTTTTAACAATGTTGCCGATAACAACGACACATCAACTTGTGTTATAAACTGGTATGTATCAGATACGCCAAACGGAAATTGGTCTCAGCTAATGGAAAGCGGAAGATATATATACTTTGACACCACATTTAGAGATAAGTATGTTTATTTTGATATAACCCCTGTGTGCCCATTAACCGGCTTTTCGGGAGATACGCTTTCATCTCAGCCTATTAAGGTCGGCATTTCAAGCGAATATGGTGGGGAAACCCCTGTGGATATAACACCGCCCCAAGTTAATAACCCACCAGCTGAAAATCCGGATGTTAACAATGTAGGTTTTAAAGATATATCCACACACTGGGCAAAAGATTATATTATAGACTTGGCACAAAAAGGAATTATAAATGGAAAGTCAAGCACAATTTTCGCCCCGCAGGACTTTGTTACACGTGGTGAAATTGCAAAGCTTTTGTGCCTTGCTTTTAATATAGATACAAGCATAAGTGAAAGCTATTTTACCGATGTTTCTAAGTCGGATTGGTTTTCTCCGTATGTAAATGCACTATACAAAAACAAACTTACAAATGGCACTGGGAATGGTAAATACTCCCCACATCAGACAATTACAAGGGAAGAGCTTTCAGCTCTTATTGTAAGAATTTATGAGAGTGAAAACGAAAAACTTTCCGAAGATGCAGACTATCTTTTTAACGATGCTCACTCCATAAGCACTTGGGCTAAGAAAGATGTGAACAAGGCGGTTGGACTTAAGCTTATAAAGGGTGATGAAAAAAATTGCTTCCTTCCAAAAAGCAGTGCAACACGCGCTGAAGCAGCAGCAATAATTTATAGGTTAATGGAATTAATGTAACAAAAAAGTTCAAAAAATACTTTGGCGTCTCCCCAGCAATGTATTTTAGAAAGACGTATTATTTTTTCAAAAAAACTTCTTGAGGATTGTCTCTAATATAAACCAAATATCTGCATTTTGTGGCTATGATGACCCGTTATTCTTTTGGTATTTAAAAGGGAGGCTGGATTAGTCCAACACACCACAGAAAAATATAAAAGGTAGCTTTATAGCGGATTATATCCACATATAAGGCTACCTTATGATTATTTCAAAATATCTTTTTTTATTGGATTGTTTTTGGTTTTTGTCGTTTCTACAATTTCTTTTTCATCATTATCACTTTTCTTTACCGGCTTTTTTGCCTTGAAAAGCTTTTCCATCTCAGCCGCGCTGTTTAAATCTCCCTCTACTATTGTAATCCCCTCCTCAATGCTATCCTTTGGTGTTTTTTCACCCTTTAAAAGTTTAACAAGCTCGTCCGTGGTTGTGATAATTTTTGCATCGTGATCGTAATACTCATAAGGTACTACCTTTACAGATGTACCGTCAATTTCCACGTAGAAGGCACCCTCAGTGTCTCCATGAATATCAAATTGAACGGCTATGTGACGGTTGATTCCCCTCACAGTTTTTTTAAGATTTTCTCTTACAAATTCAATAAGCTCTTCGTAATTCATTTTACCACTCCTTCGTAATACTATAATATAATTATCTTCACGTTAATAAAAATTATGCTTTTTTTTATTTTATTTTAAAATTTATTTTTGTATATTGATTTTTTTCAGAATATATCTTATAATACAATAAATGGAGGGATGTATGCATTATGGAAAAAAATATGATTTTTGTTTACAATCCTGTAAGCGGCAAGGGCAATGTAAAGCTTTACCTTGCCGATATAATCGATATATTCACAGATGGTGGCTACAGCGTTACCATGCATCCCACATCTGCAACTAAGGATGGCTATAACTATATTTTAAACAACGGCAGAGATTATGACGTTATAACCGTTTGCGGTGGTGATGGTATGCTTAATGAGGCGGTTTGTGCACTTATGTCTTTCCCTGAAAAAGAAAGACCACTGCTTTCATTCTTACCTTCAGGTAGTACAAACGATTTTGCAGGAACAATCGGTATTCCACTTGATATTAGACTTGCTGCTAAAATGGTAGTTGATGGATCGCCTTTCTTTTGTGATGCCGGAAAGTTTAATGATAGGTATTTTGCATATGTTGCCGCTTTTGGCGCGTTCACATCTGTATCGTATGATACTGCACAGGAATTTAAAAATGTTTTTGGTCATATGGCATATATTCTTGAGGGCATTCGTCAGCTTCCTACAATAAGGCCACAGCATGTTAAAATTACATTTGATTCAAACGTTATCGAAGATGACTTTTTGCTTGGTATGGTTACAAATTCGTTTCAAGTAGGTGGTATAAAAAATACCATTGGAACTGCAATTTCGTTAAATGATGGGCTTTTTGAAGTGCTGTTAATTAAGAAGCCACAAAATGCTACGGAGTATCAAAATGTAATTACATCATTTATGAAGCAAACTGTTTCATCTAATGAAAGTGTTATAAGTCTTAAGGCTTCAAAAATAAAGTTTGAGAGTGATCACCCCATTGCTTGGACTCTTGATGGTGAATTTGGTGGGAGCGAGAAATCTGTCGGAATAGAAAACATACATCGTGGATTTTCTGTTATAATATAATTAAAGGATGATATAAATGGATAAAAAGAAAATTGAAAGAATAAATGAGCTTGCAAAAAAGAAAAAAGAGGTAGGTTTAAATGAAAAAGAGCTTGCAGAACAAGTAGCTTTACGTAAGGAATATTTAGAATGTATTCGTGCAAACTTACGCCAGACACTTGAGAGTATAGAATATAAAGATTAAAGAAAATATAAAAAGAGGGATAATAAATGAAAAAAATTAAGGTTTTTCTTAAATCAATTGTTGATGTTAAGAATTTTGTTGACACATTAAACTTGTATGATTTTGAAATTGAGCTTGAGAGTGGCGGACAAATTGTTGATGCAAAAAGTATTTTAAGCGTGCTTTCCGTTAACATATCAGAGCCTGTTGATATAATTATTCATAGTGAAAAATCTGACATTGAAGAAAAATTAAAAGACTTTATTGTATAAAAAAAGTAATGCAAGATGCATTACTTTTTTTAGTTTTATGATGCCAATTCTCTTTCTTTATCCAGCTTTGTATTTCTAAAGTAAAGAATAACGTCGATTGAAATTTCAATGAAGTTGAGGACATAGAAGAAAAAGCTTAAGTAAAAGATAAAGCCCGTGCTCCCCGTTGCATACACCTGTATAAACTTACGAGCTATACCAAATGCATAACCGATAAGAAGGAATACCTCAAAGAAAAGGCTTTTACCTTTAGCTGTTTTTGAAATAAGTGACTTGCGTATTGAGATAGGCCAAGAAAGACCGAAGCAGAAAATTGTAAGTGCTTCAAAAAGGTCTATAATAAGATTGAGTTCCATATTTAATTCTCCTTATATATTCTTTTGTTTAGTGTAGTTTGGAAGAAGCTTCGGTGAAACATCCGTTGTTTTGATACCTGCTTTTGATATTTCAGCTTCAAACTTATCAACATGTGAAAGAGTAAGTTTGCCTAAGTTAACTTCTTTAGAGGCTTTAGCAGCATTCTTACCGGCACTTCTGCCAAATACGATTATATCAAGAAGGGAGTTACCCATAAGACGGTTTTTACCGTGTATACCACCAACTGCCTCACCTGCAACAAAGAGGTTAGTAACATTTGTTGTCATACAATCAGCTGTGATATCAAGACCACCGTTTTGATAGTGAAGTGTGGGATAAACTAAGATTGGCTCTTTACGAATATCTATACCATACTTACCAAACATCCGCATCATAGCCGGGATTCTTTTTTCGATTGTGCCCTCCCCACCGATTTTTTCAATCATAGGCGTATCAAGCCAAAGTCCGAGGCCATTTCCTGTATCAAGGCCGTTACCCCTATCGTTACATTCACGAATGATTGATGCGGCAGAAACGTCACGCGTTTCAAGAGGGTGCATAAACACCTCACCCTTTGCGTTAACAAGCTTGGCACCAAGCGAACGAACCTTTTCTGTTACAAGTGCGCCAAAAATCTGTTCAGGGCATGCCGCACCTGTGGGATGATACTGAAGTGTTTCTGCATAGATAAGCTTTGCGCCAGCTCTATAGCCAAGAACTAAGCCATCTGCAGTTGCACCATAGTGGTTTGATGTTGGGAAGCCCTGATAGTGCATTCTTCCTGCGCCACCTGTTGCAATGATAACCGTTTTAGCCTTTGCAACAAGGATATCCTTTGTTTCCATATTCATAAGTACTGCACCTGCTGCATTACCCTTATCGTCTAAGATAAGCTCAATTGCAGATGTAAAATCAACAACCAAAATATCTCTGTTTAAAACCTCATCACGAAGAGTTCTCATAATTTCAGCACCTGAGTAGTCCTTTGCAGCGTGCATACGCTTGCGAGATGTACCACCACCGTGTGTTGTAACCATCGTACCATCTTCGTCCTTATCAAACTCTACACCAAGCTTTGAAAGCCACAAGATTGCATCTGGGGCATCACATACAAGCTTTGAAAGAAGTTCTCTTTTAGCGGCAAAATGACCGCCACCGAAAGCATCAATAAAGTGTGTTGCCGGTGAATCATTGGGCTTATCGGCCGCCTGAATACCACCCTCCGCCATCATTGTGTTAGCATCACCCATACGAAGCTTTGTTACAATCATAACACTTGCGCCGGCTTCGTGTGCTTCAATTGCGGCAGCTGCACCTGCACCGCCACCACCAATAATTAAAACATCTGTTTCATAATCGGGGCTGTTTAGGTCAATTTCATCTGCTTTAATGCGGCTATGCGCTTGAAGCATGTGGTAAAGCTGTGTAGGAACCTTGTCCCCCTTATTTGGGCCGATTTCAAGCACTTCAAATTCGTCTTTCTTATAATCAGGGTGATATTTTGCGAGAAGGTCTTCCTTCTGCTGTGCAGTCATACGCACAGGTTCTAAAGCAATATTTTTTTCTCTTGCTGCTTCAACAGCTTTAAGAGAACTTTGAAATTTTTCCGAATACATATCTCACCCTCCTTATTTCTCAATATCACGATTGTTGTATAGCTCTTTAATTTCTTCAATGGGCTTTTGCATTAGAGCCTCAATCAAATCATTAAAGGTGCCATTTTCAATCTCTTTTACTCTGTCTTCAAGATGACCGCAATCCGGAGCAAGATACTTACCATTAATTCTTCT
>CAZYYT010000153.1:0-5192 GCA_964651775.1 uncultured Oscillospiraceae bacterium
TGGAAGACTGGAAAGATGATAATAAAGTGATCGACGTTTTTGGCGGTGATACGATTTCGTTCGGGACGTTAGGAAACCTTTTTAAAGAGCAAATCCCGGTTTTGCGGGTGTCGTATGCCCAGGGCTATATGCCTGTGTCAAAACCAATTATTTCTGAAAAGGTCCGAAAGGATTATGATTGGGTTGCGGTTAACAAATTAAGTGAGGATATTTTGTATATCATCACTAAACATAAAAAAACCACAAAAAAAGCTGACAACAAGCTGGGCAATAAAATAAGGAAGCTGTTTCTAAAACATAAGTTTGTTATCAGGGGACTGGAGTTGTTTTTTGGATTTTTGATGCTGGAATTTATAAATTTTTTAACGGGAACAACAATCCAGTTTCAATATGTGGATTTTAGGCTTCTATTCGTTATGCTTTTTAGCATCACGTATGGAATCAAAACCGGATTTGTTTCCGGACTGCTTGCATGTGCTTCGCTTCTGATTGCTTACGCGCGCTCCAAAAATGGTATGCTGCTTATTATGTACAATGTGGATAATTGGTTGCCGTTTGTTTGCTATATTGTAATTGCAGGCACGATAGGCTACACAAAGGATAAATTAAAAAACGACAATAAATCACTATCAGAGGAAAAAGAAATCTTAAAATCAAGGTATAAACTATTAAATGAGTTCTATGAAACCGCACTCGTGAATAAAGGCCGTTTTAAAAATCAACTTGTAAGCTATAAAGATAGCTTCGGCCGTTTCTTTGACATAACAAAAAAGCTGGACTGCAGGCTACCGGAGGATGTTTTCTCGAAGGCACTGCAGGCACTTGAGGAGGTTTTGGACAATCAGTCTATCGCCATTTATTCCATAGAGAAAAATAGTCGGTTCGCAAGACTTGTGGTTTCCTCTAAAAATATTGGTGGCGTCATTGAAAAGTCAGTAATGATGGAACGCTTTTCTAAAATGATTGACAACCTTGTACCAGAGGAAGTATGGGTAAATAAAATGCGTCTGATGGGTTATCCTGACTACGCATTTCCTCTATTTAACGACACCGAACTCATTGCAATAATAGTAATATACAAGGTGCGGCCTGACCAGTTTGCCACGTACTACGAAAATCTTGTAAAGGTTTTATGTGGCATGATACAGATATCCCTTACCAGGGCACTTGAGTATTATGATAAGCTAACGGATGATATGTATGTGGAGGGCACCAATATTATGCGTTATGAGTACTTTAAGAAGATACTGGATGTAAAAAGTGAAATGAAAAACCTTGGTATAGCAGAGTATATTCTCATCACATTTGATACGACCGAGGAAACCATGGTGCCCCTTTCACGGATGATTTCACCAAAAATAAGGAAAAATGACATCTTAGGAATCGGCAAGGATAAAAGGCTATACCTTTGCCTGTCGCAGACAACTATGGAAAATGTTAACGATGTTCTAAAGCGCTTCACAGAAATGGGAATCGGGTATGATAGAGCAAAGGGAAATGACTAAGAGAAGCTTCTGGAGGTTTTAATATGGCTACATGGTGGTTAATTATTTTCGTAATATTACATATCATTTTGTGCTTTATCATATATATTGCTGTTAAAGCAAGGGTTGTGAAATTTTCCGAACAGCTTATGCCTCTTATTATCTTTGTACCCATTTGGGGGATGTTTTTAGCCTTGGTTGCTGACTATAACTCAAGAGCGGATAAAACCGGTTCAAAAGAAATTATGCTGGATGATATGCACATTAATAAGAAAGATTATCGTCTTATAAATGTGCGTGAAGATCATGACATGAGGGAGGTTGTTCCGTTTGAAGATGCAATTTCCTTAAATGAAGTTTCCTTCACACGCAGTCTAATGACGGATATATTAAACCAAAATGTTCATGAATACCTTGAAATCTTGCAGAAAGCAAAGCTAAATAGCGACATAGAGGTGAGTCATTACGCAACCACAAGCATTATGGAGATTCAGCGGGACTTTGAAATCAACCTGCAAAAAGCGGAACAATTGTATGATGAACATCCCGAGGATGATGCTCATTTTGATAACTACCTTTCTGCGGTAAAGGAATATATTGAAAGCAACCTAATCTTTGATAAGATCCTTCGTTTATATCAAAAAAAATATGCCGAGCTTCTTGAAATAAAAATACAGAAGTACCCAAACATACAAGAAACGTATATGAACGCGATTGATTGTTACCTTGACATGGCCGAGTACGAAAACGCTCGCAGGCTTATAGAAAAGGCACTGGTGAAGTGGAATAATAATGAGGAGCCGTGGCTACGTAAAATCAGGCTTTGCCAGCAAACGAACGAAGGAGAAGCTATTGTGCATACAGTAAATGAAATGAAACGCAGGCACATTTACCTTACAAATGAGGGGAAAGAGGCAGTGATGTTTTGGAATGATATAGGTATGGATAAAGATGGGGGTAAAGATGCTGGAATATTTTAAAAAGTTCAATATACTCCTCTTCCCAATTATCGTCTTAGTATTTGTGGCAGTCCTTTTCTTTTTTGAGGCAAATGACACGTCTTTTAAACAAAGAAAATCCCCTGTTGACTATTTACCTGGGGGGGTGCTCAGTGAAAAAAAGCTGCGCAATGAAATGCCGAAAAGTTGCCTTATATTAGTAGATACGTCGCAAACGGAAAGCGAAAGCTTTCAGCAGCAGATTAAAGAAGTGCTACCCATTATGAGAGTGGGATATGAGATTATTGATTTAAACAAAAACACAGAGCCTGTAGATTTTTCTGCATATAAAACGTGCGTTGTCGCTTTCCCTGACCTGGACATCCTTGGTGAAAATGTGCTGTCAATGTGCGACTGGGTATCTGACGACGGGGGGAGGGTTATGTTCTTCTGCCCGCCATTTGTAAACTCAATTTTTAGATATTTAAGCAGCAAGTTCGGTATTATGGAGGGCGGAACACAGTTTCGTAATGTAAGTGGCCTGGAGGTAAAAAACAACTTTATGATTGGCGGAAATGATTTTATTTTTCATTGGGGGGAGCCCATGGCGACAGCCCTTAATGTAAAGCTTCGTGATGACGCGCAGATTTACTTAGAAAGCGATGATGAGACTAAAGCACCGCTTCTGTGGTCGTGTGACTATGGCAAGGGACGATTTGTTGTGTGTAATCATGGTATTGTAGATAAGTCAACACGCGGTCTTACCGCCAGTGCCTACGCCCTTTTGGAAGATGTCGCAATCTATCCCGTTATCAATGCGGCTGTATTTTATATTGATGATTTCCCGTCTCCGGTGCCTTATGGGGACGGAAAATACATAAAACGAGATTATAACAGGGCAATTTCCAGCTTTTATTCTAATATATGGTGGCCGAATATGCTTAAGCTGTGTGATGACTATGGCGTCAGGTACACAGGCGTATTCATTGAAAGCTATGAGGAGGATGTGGCCGGCCCGTTTACGAAAGCAAAAGACCTTGAATGGTTTAATTATTTTGGTGCGACGCTTCTTGATTATGGCGGGGAGATTGGCTATCATGGTTATAATCATGTTCCCCTCTGCCTAAAGGGGTTTGATTTTAAAAAGCTGGTCAAGTATCCAACCTGGCCAAATAACGATTATATGGTCCAATCCCTTAAGGAACTGGACAGATTTATCAGCGAATTGTTTCCGGGTACAAATCCAAGCTGCTATGTGCCACCGTCCAATATCCTTTCAAAAGAAGGGCGAAAGGTGCTGAGACAAAACTTTCCCCAGATTAAAACCATATCCAGCATATACATGGAAGGCGAAATTGAATATGCACAAGAATTTGAAGTGGCAGATGACGGTATTATTGAACTGCCCCGAATTATTTCCGGCGCAGTCTTTGATGAGTACACGAAATGGCAGGCGCTAAACTCGCTCAATATGTATTATGTCAGCTCGCACTTTATACATCCGGATGATACGCTTGATGTAGACCGTGGTGCCGAAATAGGCTGGAAACAGTTGTACAGCAACCTGCGTGCTTATTGTGAGTGGCTATATACAGCGGCGCCTGACATAAGAAATAGCACAGGGTCTGATGCAAGCAAAGCAGTTCAGAGATTTGACACCGTTTCCCTTGAACGCCAAGACAGCGAGGATCACATTGATTTAAGAATTAGTGGCTTATATGATGAGGCGCAGTTTCTTGTCAGGCTTAATTCGGCAGAGGTAATTAGCATTGATGGTGGCACAATCGAAACAATAGACAGAAAAATATGCTTGTTAAAGGCCACCTCGTCCAACGTGAAAATTAACGTCAGGAGGTATTGATATTGAGAATTTGTATGGTTTTGGAGGGCTGTTACCCCTATGTTCGTGGCGGTGTGTCAAGTTGGATGCACTCCATAATTTTGTCAAATCCACATCATCAATACGTATTATGGGTTATTTGTGCGAGGGAAGAAGATAAAGGAAAATTTAAATATGATATCCCAAATAATGTAGTAGAAATACATGAATTGGCCCTTGACACGGCGCTTAGTCTTCGCACTGGTAAGGGTGAAACAGTTAAGGTAACAAAAGCGGAGATTGTAGAGCTTAAAAATATGATTAAGTGTGAGGCACCGAATTGGACGGTTTTGTTTGAACTGTTTAACACAAATAAAATGAACCCTGCTGCATTCCTAACTAGTGAGGCATTCCTTGATATACTGCTTGAGGTGTGCAAGGAAAGTTATCCGCATATATCTTTCGGTGATTATTATCACAGTATGACCTCCATGATGCTTCCGCTCCTTTATATTTTAAATAGCGATATACCAAAGGCAGATGTGTATCATGCATCATCAACAGGCTATGGTGGAATTTTGGCAGCTTTGGGGAGCTGGCACGAAAATAAACCGTTTATTTTGACGGAGCATGGGATATACACCCGTGAACGTGAGGAGGAAATTCTGCGCGCGAAGTGGGTTTTTACAAACTTTAAACAGCATTGGATCAATCTGTTTTTTATGCTTGCCAAATGCTCCTATGACAGGGCGGATTGTATTACAGCTTTGTTTCAACGTTACAGTGACATTCAAGTCTCTCTTGGAGCGAATAAACTCAAAACAAAGGTGATCAGCAATGGCATTCGCATCGAACTTTTTTCCGGCATACCACAAAAGCCACCCAATGGATACATCGACATCGCTGCCATCGTAAGGCTTCACCCCATTAAGGACATCAAAACGATGATTT
>CAZYYT010000154.1:0-5115 GCA_964651775.1 uncultured Oscillospiraceae bacterium
CAATAAAGCCCTTTTGCAAAAATGAACAAAACCAGTAAAACGGACAATAGAAAAAAGAGACCTCCTATGGTATAATGAAACAAAAACCAGAGGAGGTATTTTTATGCCCAGAAGCTACAGACATATTAAAGAATATGGAAATGAGATTCTTTAATTAAAAAACAAAGGATTTACAGGTAGGGAAATCTGCGAAAAATTTGGATTCAGCTTAAAGCAATACAAGGATTTTATAAACCGTTACAATAGAAATCAAGACAAGATTTCTGCTGGTATAGTTTTAAATTTTTTGAGGATCAGGTTGCTACAGCCGATGCTTTGTTACCTGAACCATATGGTGCGAGAACTTGTGTTTTTCTTATATGTTGACAATTCAAATGCTTTGCTAAATAATTTTCGCATGACTATATAAAAAGGGGTAAATTACAATGAAAAAAAGACAACGAAGTGACTCACTGTATATATTAAGCTCTAAAAACGCCATAAAATCCCCTCCATATTTTTTTAATTTTATCACTTCGGTAGTTTTTTGTCAAAAATGATAAATGGGATGCAAATTACTTGCATCCCATTTATATAAAGGTTTAATTTACTTCATTGAAGATTCATAGGCTTTGATCATTTTCTTAACCATCTGACCGCCCACTGAGCCATTTTCGCGACTTGTCTTGTCACCATTGTATCCCTGATTAAGGGTAACGCCTACTTCGTTAGCTGCTTCCATCTTAAAACGATTAAGTGCTTCTCTTGCCTCAGGAACCATATTTTTTGATCTGCTCATTTCATTTATCTCCTTTAAATTTTATATAAGCTATAAGCTGTTTGCTAAAGCTTACACTACTATTGTGCTTCAGGAGAAAAATAATATTCTGCCAATTTTTATGCGTTTTGGAATTTAAAGTTTTTATTCTTCGTCACCAAAAAGTGCCGCAGCAAAGCTTTCAGGGTTAAATACCTGGAGGTCATCAATACCCTCACCAACACCAACAAATTTAACCGCAATACCAAGTTTTTTGCAGATGTTTACTACAATTCCACCTTTTGCAGTGCCGTCAAGCTTTGTAAGAACAATTCCATTTATAGGTGCAACCTTATCAAACTCCTCAGCTTGATTTACTGCGTTTTGCCCTGTTGTTGCATCAAGCACCAACAATGTTTCTTTTTTTGAATCGGGAAGCTCACGCTCAATTACCTTATATATTTTACGAAGCTCCTCCATAAGATTTTTCTTGTTATGAAGTCTTCCTGCAGTATCGCAAATTAGTGCATCTGCGCCACGGCTTCTTGCAGCGCTACAGGCATCGTAAATTACTGCAGCAGGATCTGCACCCTCATTTAATCTTATAATATCAACATCGTTACGCTCTGCCCAGATTTCAAGCTGGTCTGCCGCCGCAGCACGGAATGTATCTGCCGCCGCTAAAACAACCTTCTTTCCCTCGCTCTTAAGTTTGCATGCAAGCTTGCCGATTGTTGTTGTTTTACCAACACCATTTACGCCGATTACCAAAATAACGCTTGGCTTTGTATCAAGTGTAAGTGCAGTGTTTTTAGAGCCTAATATATTTGCAATTATGCTCTTTAATTCAGCCTTTGCGTTATCGCCATCTGTGATGTGCTTTTGCTTTACATTTTCACGAAGCTCCTCAACTATTTCGCACGATGTTTGACCACCGATATCTGCCATAATAAGTGCTTCTTCAAGTTCATCATAAAGGTCATCATCCGGTTTTTTAAAAACTGAAAATACATTATCAATTTTTTCATTGAAGGATTTTCTTGTACTACCAAGACCTTCTCTTAACTTTGCAAATAAGCCTTTCTTTTCTTCCATTAATATTACTCCTCAAATGTGATATCATCAAGCTTCATTGAAAGAAGTCTGCTTACGCCTTTCTCCTGCATTGTTACACCATAAAGGATATCAGCCGCTTCCATGGTACCACGCCTGTGTGTTATTACGACAAACTGTGTGTTACAGCCATAGTTTTTGATGTAATCTGCAAAACGATATACGTTTTCATCGTCAAGTGCGGCTTCAATCTCATCAAGCACCAAGAATGGTGCAGGCGAAGCCTGAAGAAGCGAAAAAAGAAGTGCAATAGCTGTAAGCGCATGTTCACCACCTGATAAAAGCGTAATACTCTGTAGCTTCTTTCCCGGGGGCTGAACTTCAATTTCAATTGAACTTTCAAGTGTGTCAAGCGGATTTGTAAGCTTAACCTTTGCCTGACCGCCACCAAACAAATCAACAAAGCTTTTTGCAAAAAGCTCATTAATAATTTCAAATTTTTCTGCGAATTGACGTCGCATAACTTCCATCATTTCACCGATGAGTTTCTCAAGATCACCCTTAGCTTTTTCCATATCATTAACCTGTGCGGTTAAAAATTCGTATCTTGTTTTAACCTCTTTATATTCTTCGATAGAGTCGACATTTATATTCCCAAGAGCACGAATTGATGCTTTAAGCTGGATAATTTTTTTCTGTGCATCTTGAAGAGAGCCAATGTCCTTTTTTAGTTCTAAAGCGCTGTTATATGTAAGCTCATAATCATCCCAAAGCCTGTTAGCGGCATTTTCAAGGTCTTCATCGATTTTGTTTTTCCTTGTTTCGATTCTTACAACCTCACTTTGCATGACCAAAATACGTTCATTAATCTCTTTAATTTTTTCACGAAGACCCTCAAGTTCACTATCACTTCCGCTTATACCCAAAATATATTCCTTAATTTCCTCACGAAGTGATTCCTGTGCAGCACTGCACTGCTTCATAAGCATATCTGTATCTTCTAACTGTACTTCAATTTCCTTGATACAGTCAAACTCTATCTGCTTACGATTTAAGCCATCGTTATAATCATTTTGTGAATTCCCAATGCTTGCAAGGATATCCAAAATGCGATTTGTTGTAACCTCAACATCCTTCTGTGCACTATTAATTTCCATCTTCTTATTAACGATAGCTGCAGAATGTTCTT
Organism: uncultured Oscillospiraceae bacterium; assembly: GCA_964651775.1. Classification (GTDB taxonomy): domain Bacteria; phylum Bacillota; class Clostridia; order UMGS1883; family UMGS1883; genus UMGS1883. Next base: position 2,979 of record CAZYYT010000154.1, read on the forward strand.
CACGCTTTTGCGCAATTTCACGAACTGCATTTTGCTTTGCCAAAACATTTTCTTCAGCCTTTTCAATAAGTGTATCCGAGCCTTTTAATACCTCACGAAGCATTTTTTTAGAATTATCGGTATCGTTTTGCTGCTCTGATATTAGCTCTTTCTCAGTCTGAAGTTTTTCAAGCCTTTGCTTTGCCATACCAAGAAGACTGGTTTTCATATCGTATTCAGCCTTAAGCTTAAGTGCTTTGTTTTCTTTTTCTGCAAGAATTGCTCTTTTCTTTTCTTCTGCTTCCCTGCTGTTTTGAGCTTCTTCTACGCAGTTGTCAATCTCATCCTCAAGCTTTTCTGTTTCAGCAGTTAGTTTTTCGCACTCACTCACAAGAAGCTCAATCTCGTCTTTTCTGCCAAGAAGTGCATGCGCTTTATTTATGCTGCCACCCGTCATACTACCGCCGGGCTGAAGAAGCTCGCCTGCAAGTGTAACGATTTTAAATTTGTAATGTGTTGCTTTTGCTAAGGCAATTGCACTGTCGATATCCTGCATAATAACAGTTCTGCCAAGAAGTGCTTCAACCACATTTTTTATTTTATCTTCACATTTTATAACATCACTTGCAATAAAAAGTGCACCATCATTTGACATAATGCGTGATTCATTATCAAGGCGTTTACCCTCCTGCGATGAGATGGGTAAAAATGTTACCCTGCCGAGATGGTTGTCCTTAAGATACTCTATAGCACGCTTTGCATCATCTTCAGTATCTACAACGATATTTTGCATTGCATTGCCAAGTGCAGTTTCAATGGCAGTTATATATTTTTTGTCAACGGAAATAAGCTTGCTTAAAACGCCTATTATATCTCCGCGATACTTATTTTCATCATTTGCCTTTAAAATTTCACGAACGCCACGGGCGTAGCCCTCAAACCCACGCTCCATTTCTTCAAGCATTTTAAGGCGGCCCTGCTTTTCACCAAGATTTTTTGTAACAGAGTTATATTCTGTTTTAAGTTCCGCCACACGTGCGTTTGCTTTATGAAATTTTTGATTTTCATCAAAAACTGCATCCGAAACCTTTTGTGTTTCCTCTTGTGCTTCCCCACTTTTAAACTCAAGCTCACTACATTTTGATGCAAGTCTAGTTATATCGTCATTTGCAGCGGCAAGGTCAACCTCAATTGAAAATCTTCGTGTTTCAATATTTTGAGTAATAAGGTCAATACTTTCGATTCGGCTTTGTGCCTCTCCCTTTTTTTGACGGATTTTAAGAACTTCATCACGTGCCATATCAAGGGCATGCACGCGTTCAGACAGATTTTCACTTAATTCTTCATCATATTTTTCAAGTGCCTGTAGTTCCCCTGCAAGCTCATCTAATTTAGCTGCCAGTCTTACCTTTTCTTTTTCTGCTTCTATATGTCTTTCTTTAAGAGATTCATCACGCTTTGACCAACCTGAAAGCTCACTTTCAATTCTGAAGATATTTGCCTTATGATTTTCTATATTATTTTTAAGTATAGCCTTCCTGTTATCAATTGATGCACCCTCTGCTTCAAGACTGGAAAGTCTTTCACGCTTTTGTTCAAGGGTAGTGTCTGCCTCTTTCATGCTTATATAAAGCTCATCACTTTTAGCATTATATTCTTCAAGAGTCTTTTTAGAAGACTCAAATTCCTCAGTTGCATTAGTATAAAGCACCTGTGCTTTTTCTGCCTCTAATCTTTTAGAGTCAGTTATTTCAAGAAGTGCACTGATTTCAATACCCTTTAGCTCCTCACGAAGGTCAAGGTAACGAATTGCTTTTTCACATTGCTTTTTAAGCGGTTCAACACGCTCTGCCAGCTCTGTCAAAATATCACGCACACGTATAAGATTTTCTTCTGTGTTATTAAGCTTACGCTCCGCCTCATTCTTTCTGTAACGATATTTTGAAATACCTGCGGCTTCCTCGAAAATCTGACGGCGCTCCTCACCCTTTGATGAAACTATCTCGGCAATTTTACCCTGTCCGATGATAGAATATCCATCTCTGCCTAGACCTGTATCCATAAACATTTCGTTAATATCTTTAAGTCTGCAGGGGGTTCTGTTAATGAGATATTCACTTTCACCACTGCGAAAAACCCTACGTGAGATTTCAACCTC
>CAZYYT010000155.1:0-5115 GCA_964651775.1 uncultured Oscillospiraceae bacterium
ATAGTATAATTATCTAATGCTATTGTATAATTCATAACTGATTTTTCTTTTATTTTATAATAATTATTATAATTATCTATTATAATATATTCTGTATAATCTTCTTTTTCTTCAACTTTATATTCTGAAATTTTGCTATTAATTATTTGTTTTGAATTGTTTTGAATATATTTTTGATATTTATTAATATCACTAAATCTTGCTTCTTTATATTCTATATCTAATAATTGATATGCATATTCAGAATCATATAACATATATTTTTTGTAATCTTTAAAATATATTTCTGCCATTTTTTGTTGGCTGATAGTTTTATATTCAAATAAATTATCATTGTTAGCAGAAATTGTTTTTTCTTCTTCTTTTTCAACTCCATTTTTAACAGCTGATTCAAAATCTGTTTCTAAAATAGGGTTTATATTAAATGTACAATTAGAAAAGTCTATATTTACTCCTAAATATAATTCAATTTTATCTTGATTATTTCCTAGTATTTCAATATGTGTATAAAATTTAAAATATTCAACTCCATTAACTTGATATATTTCTTTTATGGTAAAAGTTTGTTCTTTATTAAATTTATTTAATTTACTTTCTACATTTGTTTTCGTAATATTATTTTGTTTAATATATTCCGAATCTAATATATTATATATCTCATCAGTTTTATTATCTGCAATATAATTAAAATATTTGCTAATACATTCATTTACAACAAAATAAAAACTTTTATTTGTTGTTTTTGTTATTGTAGTATCTGGTTCATATAACGGCCCTTTTTCTCCAATTCCTAATTTTTTATTATTTTTTCTAACCAAAACTACTATTAATACTATTAATACTATTAATAGTATTATCAATATAATTCTAATTTTTTTCATACTTTATTCTCCTTTTAGATATTAATTTTCTTTAATGTAATAAATTGCACTTGCTCCTTTAAATAATCTATCTATAGATACCCAACCAGTTTCAGAACCATTATATGGATTTGATAAGTAAACTTTATTTAAATCGCCATTTATATCAAGTATTGCCATAAAGTGTTGCCATGTTGCAAATTCAGAACCTAGATCTTTCGCGCAAAAAATTATTGCTACTTTACCTGATGCCAAATGATTTATTATTTTTTGTTTTTCTGTTTCAGGTAATTGTATGTATGGATAATAGCTACCAACCATTTGGACTGATAATTGCGAATTGCTCGCTGATGATATTCCATTTGTTATACCAAAATTATATTGTGAAAACGAACCTGGAGTATAATCACTTCCCCATCCACTTGCTATAATTGCTACTGAAGTCATTCCGCATCCTAGTTTTTTAACTGTTTTATCCCAAGCTGCTTTATCTTGATATGGTCCTAAATTTTGTTTCCAATTTTTAAATGTTCTTCCTGATTTTGCGCTGGTATAAGTATCTGGGTATCCGGAATCAAAATTTCCATTTCCTTCTTCTCCTGCATTTATATTATCTGGTATTTTTACTTGCTCTTGTTTTTCATATAAATCAATTATTTCCGCGCCTTGTTGTTGTTTCCAATTTATTTTGTCCTGTTCTGTTGCATCATTATTTGCAAAAATAACATTTATAATAGATTCTGTGTTATTTTTGTTAATTATCTCTTTTTGTTCTTTTATTAATTCAAAGAAATTTTCAATTGAGTCTTCTATTGAAGTATATGTTTTGAGCGTTCCATCTTCTAGTTTTATACCAAATATATTATTATTTGTTGCTGTATTTCCTCCCTCTGTTTGTAAAATCGAAGCTGAAGCTACTGCTACAGCATTTATCCCATACATGTTTTGTAAATCAAGTAAATATTGTGCTTGATTTACTAGTTCTGGATATCCTGCTAAAACTATTTTTAATTCATCAACATTGGTTATAAAATATCCACTATTGGTTATTTCAAATCCTAATGACATTATTGGATTAAATGTACTGTTGTTTTTTAATTGATTTAATATATCATTTATCTCAGCATCTTTAATTCCGTAGTCTGTTCCTGATTCTTTAAACATAATATATTTTAATATTGGAACAAACCCTGAGCTCTTAGAACTTGACTCTAATAATTGAAATAAACTCTCATCTGTTTCATATATAAAACTTTTTGCATCCTTATATTGTGGATTTGTAAATGTTTCATAAAATCCACTTGTTAGCTTAAATTCTATATTAGGAGTATTTTCAGTATATGTAGTAGATGTGCTTTGTGTTGTTGTTTCTGTATCTACTTTTTCCGTTAGAAAAGTTCTTATAATTTTACCCCATAAAGAAGATCCTGGTCCCCATCCAGCTTCTCCAAAGTCTATATTTGTTACAGTTCTTGTTTTATTTCCATCTCCATCTAAATATAAATTTTCATAAGTATTTATAGCATCATTTTTAATTTCATTACTATAATCCCATATTTTACCTTCTGATATAAAATCATTACTTCTAGTGCTTTCCGTACCATAATTATAAAATGGTCCTTGTGTATCATTAGAATTTGCGACTGAACAATCTTGTGTAAAATTAAAAAATATACTACTAGCCTCTCCTAATATTAATTTTGGATAACTAGTTGTTGTTGTTTTTTTGTAATTTTTATCATAACTATATCTTTCTATTTTTGGTGTTACTTTAGTTGGTTCATATATCCAATCTTCACTAAATTCATTGTCTAAATTATCTTTATATACTAAATGTGTCTCATATAAATACTGGCAATTCATATCCCCTGAAATGCTTTCTTTGGTATTTGTTATAAATGTTTTTTTGTTATCATATATTTTTAATACAATCTTTGTATCGTTCATTATTTTATTAGCTATTTCTGTGCAAAAATCAACATCTTTTGTTTTTATTAATAATGCTTGTAAAAACTCAAAGCTTACTGCATATTGGCCAATTACTGAACTATATGGTAATGATGTAGCAGTTATTCCTTCATCTGTGCTAGACGTAGTTTCTGTTTTAGCTATATTAGCTGCATCATTAAACCAAGAATATGAGAAATCATTTATAGTTGTATATGGGCTCCCAACATATATGTTTCCTTCATTATCAAGCGTAAAAAGCTCTAATGCTTTATTTTTATCTGCTGCAACTTGAGTTTTAAAAGATTTAACTAATGGTTTATCTATTTCTAAATCTACATATTTTAATTTTTTAAATGTCCCATCTTCTTGTATTCTCCAAACTTCTACTTTACCTTTGAAATCACCATTTGTCCATCCCAAATCCGGATATGCTGCAGCTGTTGTAGCTTTAATAAATAAAGGCAAACATAATAATTCTTCTTCCGATTCATATTCTGATATATCTAATCCTTGTAATATTAATTTATATAATATTTTATTTTTTTCTAATTCTTCATCACTACTATTGGGAAATTTAGCTGTGTCAAAATGTGCTCTTGTTATTTTATCATAGAAATCCGTTTCATTCCAAACATCATCAATATCTAATTTATATTCATAGTCTCCTCCCCAATATTCAATTTGATATATACCTGTTCCTACTTTTAAAGTTGTTTCACTTGGCAAAAGCCATCCAAATAGATTTTCAAATTTGAATTTATCTAACAATTCTATAACCCAAGCAAGTAAAACAAATACCACTACAGCTACAAGTAAATATGGAGCAATTACCTTTATAACGTGTTTCGCTCCTTCTTTAACCACATTTTTTACTTTATCTTTTGCCATATCTTTAGCTTGATTCCCAATACCTTTTTCATCAGCCATAAATAATTTCCATCCTTTTTTTATAATTTTACTTCTATTTTTAATGTATCTTTATATTGCTCCTTGTTAATTTTATATTGTTCATAATTCAAGATAATATCCTCAAAATTGGCATTAATAACATCATTATTTTCATCATATTTTATGTTAAACTTAATTTCTAATTCCATACTACCAAATCTATTAACAATAACATTATCTTGTATTAATTCATATTTTAAAGCTATATGTTTTTGGTCCTCATTATCTAATAAATATATAGAATTATCTTTTCTAAATCCATCTAATGAAATCGTGTTTTGTGTCTTATTTTGAATTCTGATTTTATAAATTTCATAATTCATATAAACTTTTTTACTAATAACTTTTATTAGAATATTATCAATTTCTTTTTCTTTGTTTATTTCTTGTTCACCTATGTAGCTATTTATATTTAATTTATATCCTCCATTTGATTCAATAACCGTAATATAATCCTCAAAACCTTTATTATCTTCTTTACCGTGTAGATAGTATATCATTTAAAATTCTTACTTTATATGTATATGAATTGCCTGATGTAATCCATGATTGCAAATTGTAGATTTTATAAGTTGTAAATATATTATTATAATAATTATTAATAAAAATTTCTAAAGTAGGAAATAATTCTTCTTTGCAGTCATCTGTTAGTAAATTGTATGCTTCTTGAGTATTTCCTTCATTACAATATTTTATAAAATTATCAATTATAGTATTCGTTTCTTTGCTAGTTTTTTCTGATATTTTATCTCCACTTACAACTGAATAATTAACATCATAAATAGTAGTAACTAAAGAATTACTACTATTTAAATTTTTATTATCAGGTTGGTTTTTCAAAATATTACCTATAGTATTTATTAAAATTAGTAAAAATATGATAAATACTATTACTGTCCAAATTGATTTCCTGTTTTGATTATAAAGTCTTCTTAGAACAAACATTTTCATTCCTCCATTTTATATATTATCTATTAGTCGATTTGTTAATATTACACTGGAGTAGAATTTGGCGGGTTGTTTGTTGGTGAGTTACTTTGGGCTGGCCTGTTTTGCGTTGGTCTACTTTGTTGTTGATTATTTTGGGCTGGTCTGTTTTGCGTTGGTCTAATTTGTTGTTGATTATTTTGAGCTGGCCTATTTTGCGTTGGTCTACTTTGTTGTTGATTATTTTGGGCTGGTTGAAGACTTGGTGTAGCCTCTGCTGGTACTGTTTTACCTTTAAATTTAGCAACATCTTTCATTAATTTGTGTGCTTTTTGTTTTGCTAAATCTGTTCTCATACCACCGTCAACCATCTTTTTAGCCATTGTGGCTTCTTGATTATCATATTTTGTTTTATCTGTCCAAATTGATT
>CAZYYT010000156.1:0-1256 GCA_964651775.1 uncultured Oscillospiraceae bacterium
ATATGGTTGACTGCGTGCTTTACTTCGAGGGTGAAAGACATCAAAGCTACAGAATCGTTCGTGCGGTAAAAAATAGATTTGGCTCAACTAATGAGGTTGGCGTTTTTGAAATGACAGATAAAGGACTTAACGATGTGTTAAATCCTTCACTTATGCTTTTATCAGGCAGGCCTACCGATGCACCCGGCTCTGCAATAGTTTGCTCGGTTGAGGGTACGCGCCCAATCTTAGCTGAAATTCAGGCACTTACTGCACAAACAAGCTTTAACATTCCAAGAAGAATGGCAAATGGTGTAGACTATAACAGAGTTACGCTTCTAATGACAGTTCTTGAGAAGCGTACCGGTCTTAACCTTGGCTCATACGATGCATATGTTAATGTAACGGGTGGAATAAGGCTTGAAGAAACTGCGACAGATCTTGCAATAGCACTTTCTATAGCATCAAGCTTCAGAAACACACCACTTCCTGAGGATATGGCGTTTTTTGGTGAAATTGGCCTTACAGGTGAAATTAGAACTGTAACACAAGCAATGAGAAGAGTGCTTGAAATTAAGAAGATGGGATTTAAAAGGTGTATGCTTCCGTTTGATTCTCTTGGTGCAATAGACAAGTGCGACGGTATTGAACTTGTGGCAGTGCGCTCTCTTAACGATGCGCTTCAGTATATAAAGAATGAAGGAAAATGATATGAAAAAAACAGTGCTTATAACAGGTGCCTCGCGAGGGATAGGTGCACAAATAGCGCGTGAATTTTATAAAAATGGATATAACGTTGCCATAAATTATAATAAAAGTGAAGATAAAGCTAAAGCACTTTTAAGTGAGCTTGAGGGTAGTATTATTTTGCAGGGTGATGTCTCCTGTGAGGAGGATGCAAAGCGCGTTGTAAACGAAACCGTCACTTATTTCGGTACAATTGATGTGCTTGTTAATAATGCAGGTATTTCAAAATTTAACCTTTTAAGTGACATTTCACTTAATGAGTGGGAATGCATTTTTAAAACAAACGTAACAGGTACATTTTTAATGACTAAATATGCATCACAGCATATGCTTAAAAATCATAGCGGATGCATAATAAATATTGCATCGATGTGGGGGATAAGTGGGGCATCGTGCGAAAGCTGTTACAGCGCAAGTAAGGGTGCAATAATATCCTTTACAAAGGCACTCGCCAAAGAGCTTGGCCCTTCAAAAATACGTGTAAATGCAATCGCCCCCGGCTTAATCGATACTGATATGAATAAATGCGT
>CAZYYT010000156.1:1266-5099 GCA_964651775.1 uncultured Oscillospiraceae bacterium
CTGAGGACAAAAAAGCTTTTTGTGATGATACACCATTAGGCACGATGGGTAAATGTGAGGATGTTTCTAAAGCCACGCTTTTCCTTGCATCAGAGGGAGGATTTATCACCGGGCAAATAATAAGTGTTGATGGTGGAGCTATTATATAATTTCATTTAAGTCACAAAAAAAAACCTTCCTCATACTATAGTAGTAGGCGTAAGCCTAACTAATTTATGAAGGAGGATTTTTAATGGAAGAAAAACTTACCGGCTCCTTCGGTTGTAAGGAAAAGGTGTGTATACAAACCGATAAGATATATGATTCGTGCAGAAGTAAGGAATGCATAGAATGTATGAGAATGTACTTAACAGAAACAGGACAGGAGGTTATTGACCGCGCAGTAGAGGTTCGTTGCAGAAAAGCGGAGGTTATATGGGTGTTTACCGATGTGGAAAAATTGCCATTTAATCGGGGATATTACACCGTTGACCTAAACTTCTTCTTTAAAATAACACTTGACGTGTACACTGGCGTTGCACGCCCGGTTACAGTTGAGGGGTGTGCAACATTTAATAAAAAGGTTGTTCTTTTCGGAAGTGAAGGCAGTGCGAAAATATTTACTTCAAAATTTAAAGAGGATAGCTTTGATCCACAGCTTTGGCAAAAAACAAATATGCCGAAAGCAGTGGTAGAGGTTGTTGACCCAATTTGCCTTAATGCAAAGCTTGCAGAGCCTAATGATAAATGTTGCAGATATACAGATGATGAGATTGATGTTTGCAATATCCCCGATTGTGTTCGCAGAATATATGAAGACAGATTTGTAAATAGTCGTGAAAATCAGCGCAAGGTATACATTTCAATAGGATTATTTACAATAATCAAGCTTGAGCGTAACGTCCAGCTTCTTATTCCTGCATACGATTTCTGTATTCCTGAAAAGGAATGCGTTGCATCAACCCCTGATGACCCATGTGAAATGTTTGCAAATATAAACTTCCCTGTAGACGAGTTCTTTCCCCCAATAGAGGATTGTCTTGGAAATGAAAGAACCAGATGTTGCTCTGATGATGATTGAGAAAAGTAAAAAATGAGGCCCAAAGGCCTCATTTTTTTAATTCTCAAGAAGTATTTTGGATAGATTTATTTCAATCTCATTTGCATCTGTTGTAAGATATACAGATTCCGGAAGAATAAGCTTAACCTTAACTGAATCCGAAAGGGAATACTGCGCAAGATTTATAGCCTCTGTTTCAATTTGATTTGTACTTTCGAACTTTTCACCATGTCCATATATATTTACAACATTTTGTGACGAAAGCGAATGCGTCCTTCCATCGGTTGTCTTAAGAACAATAGGAACAGATTTAACATTATAAAAGCTATACTTTAGGTTAACAGAAGAGGGGTTACATTCAGCCCATTCCAGTGGCTTCCCGTTTTTACCTATTACTATAAGATTAACATTCTTTATATCAGTAATCTTTTCATTTTCTGGAACAATCTGCTCTGTTCTAACCTCAAGTATTTCGTTTGCAATGCTTTCAGGTGCAGATACAGTAACCTCTTCAGGCGTTGTTTTGCTGTCTCTTACTATAAGTGAAGGATTTGGACTTTCAGTAATATCTGGTCTAATATTAAAGGTTTTTTCAACAATCGGCTCAACAATTACTGTGATGTCTTTTCCCTTTACATAGTATGTTGCATTTGATGTTGCCGCATTAACTGTAGGTGATAGCTCATATTCGCCGGCTTTATCAATAGCCGAGACGTTAATTACTGCAGAAAGAGTCTTTTTTGTGTTTTTCCCAAGTGTTGTCCTTTTTGCAGTTACCTTAACATCAACACTTGTATCTGAAATTTTATAAACCGCAAATCCATTTTCTTTAAGCGCCTGCTCACCGGTTATTGCAAGTGGAACGTTTTTAACTGTTTTTGACATTGTGGGGTTTTCTTGATAGAAAACGTATAGCCACAAAACAATTGCAAGTGCTACACAAACTATTTTAAGTGTAAGTCCGTTTGACTTTAATTTGTTCATCTATTAAAACGCTCCTTCCATTTAATAATAAACGACGACTCCTTCTTTTTTGCCTGAGTCGACTCAGGTGAGAGTGCTTTTATAATTGCTTTTTTTAGTGTTTCTTCGGTGTAATTACGGCTCATATTTCCATTCATTGTAAAGCTAATTTTGCCAGTTTCCTCACTTACCACAATTACCACTGCATCAGAGCTTTCCGAAAGACCAAGTGCTGCCCTGTGCCTTGTCCCAAATTCCTGACTCAGTGTTTCGTTGTGAGTAAGCGGAAGTATGCAGGCCGCTGCAACAATTCTGTTTTCACGTATGATAACAGCACCATCGTGAAGAGGCGTGTTTGGCACAAAAATATTAACCAAAAGCTCACATGAAACGCTTGCATCTATTTCGCAGCCCGTTCTTACAATATCACTAATTTTTGTGCCCCGCTCCAAAACGATAAGTGCACCGATTCTTCTTTCAGACATTGCCGTAGCTGCAGACGAAACCTGCTTGGCAAGTTCCTCTGTATCGTCACGGTCTGACGAAAAGAAGGTTGAAAGGTTTGTACGCCCAACCTTTTCAAGTGCACGCCTAAGCTCCGGCTGAAAGATAACTAAAAATGCCATAAGACCGAACTGCATTACATTTCTTAATATGTAGTTTATAGTGTTAAGCTGCATTATTGTGCTTGCCCATGTAAAAATCAGAAGCAAAATAATACCCTTTATAAGTGTGCCTGCCCTTGTCTCACGTACAAGAGAACTAAGCTTATAAAAGATATATGCAACAATAAGAATATCAAGTATATCTGTGATGCGAAGTGACATTAAAAAGTCGGGCAAGCTATATAGAAATTCTTGAATCACCACTTTAACCACCTTTAAATTAAAATCCATCAGTATAATTATACTATAAAAATAAAAGTAGTTAAAGTGTTTTTTCAAATTAATTTAATTTTTTTTAGTTTATTAATTTTTCTAAAGCAAAACAAGCATTTTCTATGTCTTCGTTAGTATTAAAAAAGGACGTTGAAAAACGAAGCAGACCACTTGATATTGTTCCTAAGGTTCGGTGGGCAAGTGGTGCGCAATGAAGCCCTGCACGTACTGCTACATCGTATTCGGTATCAAGTCTTGAGGCAATGTCAACACAGTCATGTCCTTGTATCAAAACACCAACTGCACCTGTGTTTGGTCTGCCTAAAACATTAATTCCCTTTATATTTTCAAGGCAATCTGTAATCTTCTTTGTAAGTTCACGTTCTTTATCAAACACGCCCTCTCTCATGACAAATTTAATGCCTTCGTTAAGGCCTGCAATTCCACAAGCGTTAAGTGTACCTGCCTCAAATCTATCAGGAAGATGTGGGGGCATAAGTGCACTTTCAGATAAACTCCCCGTACCTCCATCAAGCAGTGGCTCAAGTTCAAGGTCCTCTCTTATATATAGTACACCGGTGCCAAACGGACCAAAAAGACCCTTATGTCCTGCAAAAGCTGCCATATCAAAAATTGAACAGTCAATGGGTAGAATACCTCCTGTTTGCGCACAATCAATAAGAGTAAGCACACCTCTTTTTTTTGCCACTTCACAGATTTCTTTAATTGGGTTTACGGTGCCAACAACGTTTGAAGCATGAGTAACGCAGATAAGTCTTGTTTTATCAGTTATTATATTTTCGATACTTTGTGCACTGACAAAGCCTGTATGGTCCGCACGTGCTATTTTAAGTTTAATTCCTTTTTTTTCAAGGGATACTGCACTTCTTAGCACACTGTTATGTTCCATGGAAGATATTATTATTTCATCTCCCTCTTGTGTAGATCCCTTT
>CAZYYT010000157.1:0-1447 GCA_964651775.1 uncultured Oscillospiraceae bacterium
CAAATCTGATTTAACTACCGTGGCGAAGTTTACTAGGCATAGTAATTTAGAAATGCTAAATGTATATAATGACGATATTATTGATATATCAAAAAACAATGAATTGGAAATCGCTATCAACTACATACTTTAAAATTACGCGTAGAATTTCGCGTAACTATGATATAATTAACTTAAGCATTAATATAGGCAATAAATATCGGAGATTAATTTAATATGGCTAAAATTAAAAAAAGCAACAAAAAATTTAAAGTTGTATCACTATTCTCTGGTGCTGGTGGTTTAGACCTTGGACTTAAAGGGGGTTTTACTTTTCTAGGTAGTAAATATGACGAGAATCCTTTCGATATTATATGGGCTAATGAAATTAATAGAAAAGCCTGCGATACCTTGGAATTGAATTTTCCTGAGACTAAAGTTATTTGTGGCGACATTTCAAAAATAACAGGAGTAAATTGCGACGAGAATAACGCAGAGCTGTTCGAATATGATATTAAAATACCCGAAGCGGATGTCGTAATAGGTGGCTTCCCCTGCCAAGATTTTAGCCTTGCTGGTAAAAGACAAGGGATGACCGTGCACCGTGGTAAATTATATCTAAGTATGGCTAAAGTTATTGAGATATCTAAACCTAAAGTCTTCCTAGCGGAAAACGTTAAAGGCCTCTTGTCTTGGGAAAAAGGCCTAGGTATTAGAACTATGATTGAAGATTTTGCTAAAATCGGATACAAAGTGTCTTATAGATTATTCAATACTGCTGATTTTGGAGTTCCAGAAAAACGTGAAAGGGTTATTATTATTGGCGTAAGAGATGATATTAATTCAGATATTATCTGGCCTACTCAAACACATTCAGGTAGTAATGAAGATGGCTTAAAACCCTGGGCTACACTAAAAGATGCTCTTGGAGACCTGGAAGATGACAAGATTCATTTTTGCCTTCCAAATTCTGGATATTCAAAGGCAAAATTGTTCCCTGGCAAGCAAGGAAATACAATAACGAAAGCAGACCAGCCTGGCCCTACGATGCGAGCCGAACACCACGGAAATATAGAGTTTCACTATAAGCTTGAGAGAAGACTGTCTGCAAGAGAAGCCGCTAGGATACAATCTTTCCCAGATGATTTCGTTTTTAAAAATTCGACTAGCGATGCCTATCGTCAAATTGGCAATGCCGTTGCACCAGTTTTTGGATGGCATCTTGCTCAAGCATTATTAAAAATGCTTGAAGAATAAGACATATCTAAATATTGATGGTATAATCGTTTTTATGCACGATTATGATTCTATATATTCCGATATCTTTTCTGATAACTTATTAATGCAGGAGATTAGAAATAAATTACCTGGATTATTTCTCTTGGCTGAAATTGAAAATTCACGAAATGGCAAACTAGGAATGGAGATTGGCTCCGCAAGAGAAAGAATTCTAATAGCATTATTAATG
>CAZYYT010000157.1:1547-5084 GCA_964651775.1 uncultured Oscillospiraceae bacterium
TTATTCTCAAAACAAGCTCAAATTGACGTCCTTAACAAATTAGGAAGAGAAAATTACATTAAATTGCCAAAACAAGGAACCAATTCAAGAGGTGTAGAAATTACAAAAGAAGCACTAACTGAATTATCGAATCACTCAATGACTAAAAGAATTGATATAGACTTCAATAGAAGCGATGTTGACTATTCACAAGCTTATTCAAGATGGCTCGAGCTATGGGAATCTAACTAATTGGTATTATTCAAGCTTAAGCAATATAATAAGTAGTATGAAAATCGAATCAGTAGCACAATGGTTTCTATCTAAAGAGCCTATGACTCAGAAAAAACTGCAAAAGTTATGTTATTATGCGGTTGCTTGGGGTTGGGCTTTAATGAATAAGCCAATTGTCTTGAATGGCGAATTTGAAGCTTGGCGACACGGCCCAGTTTCTAAAACCCTTTATACCAAATACAAAATCAATGGCTGGAATTTAATTCAACCAGAATCTGCTATTATCGACATACCTAAAGACACAAAGGAATTACTTGAAGCCGTTTGGTTAACATATGGCGATAAATCAGGAAACGAGCTAGAGGCATTATCTCATTCAGAAAAACCTTGGCTAAAGGCTAGAGCTGGACTACTTGCTGAAGCACCTTCTACTAGAAAAATCAGCAGTAATGATATGATTAGCTTTTACAATAGCATTAAGTCTTCTGATTTCTAGATAGCTCCCTATGGCTGTCACTAAAAGATTAACTCAGAAACAAAACTTGACATACAGTCAGAATAATCTATCAAGCCTAACAATCCCCCACGAAAGGCTTTTTAAAGTCATCATTAGTTATCAAATATTAAAAGATTTTCGACATAAAAGAATATTCAATAATAAAAAACAAAGTATTCAGACAAGCAGTAAGCACAGACTAGAGCTGTATGAACGTTTTGGTCGTTTTTTAGACAAAACAATTAATATGTCTATAACTGATGTCGAGAATATGTACAGACGTAAAAATGATAATTCTGATGCCACAATAGATGCAAAAACAAGACAAAAGGTTGAAGTGCTTCATTTTTGCACTCATCAACAAAGTGATAAGCCAATGCCAGCAGACTCTATAAGGATTCACGGTTATTATACAATAGATGGCTACTTCGTCATTATTCGTCTGGATTGGCATCACGAAGTTCATTAATGAAAATAATTATCAACAGATTGAAATGTAGTGTTTGATAATATTTTATATGTTATGATATAAGGGCTTACATCAACAATTAGAAAAATCTATCAATTCATTGATAGCGTGCATTGCATTTGAAATGCAGTCACGTGCAAAAACACAGTTTGGTGCAATGCCTTATTGTTGGTGTAAGCAGCCTAGTACGTGGCTGCTTTTTATTTTGTAGTAATACGACTAGATAAATTTAAAAATAGGAGTATTCAATGCTACAAAGTCCAAAATCATTAATATCTATCTTGAAACGTATCTGGTCTAAAATTATTAAAATATGGCGTGGATTTAATGCAAAACAAAAACTGATATCTATAGCTGTAATGTTTTTTGTAATCTTGCCGATGTTTATTATTCTGCCTTTATCCAAATTATTATTAAACAACAATTCATCATCGAGCAATAACTATAGCTCACAAGATTATCAATACAAATCTTTTGAAGAACTAAAAACTGAATGCGAAGCCGCTAACAATAAATGGTGGCCTGATACATCCGAATGTATCACTATTGAAGAAGCGAATACTCGCACTGCTGAAATAAATCATAAATTAGCCGATGAAGAAGCTAAGAAAAAACAAGAAGAAGACGCAAAGTTAGCCGAGCAACAACGAATTAATAATATCTATGACAATCCATTAAATCATAACGGAGAAAGTATATCTGTTACAGGTACGATAACGTCAATAACTTCAGCAACTCAAGATAATACATCGATAGGTATGGGATTTAAAAAATACACAACAATGATTCCCTGTAATGAAAGGTTCAGCTCTGCCGAGTTCTGGATAAAGACAGCAAACGGCAAAACTGTGAATGTTTTTGCAGAATCTTGTGATATCGATAAGGATTATTCAGTCGATGACGTAATCACAATTAGCGGCAAAATCGTTAATGATTCAAGTACTTTAAATCAATATTTGTACATTCTAGGAACGATAAAATAGTCTCAATTGCCGATAATACTAATTACGAGAACTAATTAAACTAGTTTATAATTAGATTATTATGGGAGGCGAAACCCGTTTAGAACAAAGTGTCAATCTAATGCTTGATGACTTATTTTACCAACGAGAATTAAATAACTCGAATGTTTTTAGTTATGACATTACAAAAGACTGTAAAATTAGCAAAGATGATATGAGTATAGACGAACGGGTCAAATTACTTCAGCTAATGAACAGACGAGGTATTATAGAAATACTGCAATTAAAGAGCTACATTTACGAAATAAATACTAGTAAAACAGACTTTCCGACAAGGACAGAAGACATAGAATGGCCAGAAGTGTCTTTGACTGGTAACGCAGTTATGCCGAGTTTCTCCAAATTATTTAAAAAATTTAACATAACAGACCAACGTGACCATTCAAAGAAACATTACGCAACCATTCATTACTCCGAACCTTTACTTACGCTCGAAATAGATGATTTTGAACCAAAGACTGCAATAAAAGTAAGCTACGACAGTGACGTAACTAGATTCTTGGGAAAGATATTTAGCCAGCCAGCTGGAAAGATATTCAAAAATATCGAAATCATCGAACATTGGACTATAAATGAAAACCTAGACCAGTTTATCAAAAAGAGAAAGTTAGATTGCATACTACCTTTTATTGATAGATCTCTACTGCCTAGAGCAATAAAAATTAATAGTTATACTATATATTTAAACAATGAAGAATTAATCAGTCTTTTAGAGCAAATTAGAGCAAAATACAAAAACAACTTCGAAGACATCAGAAGTAGCTTATAAAATAACCCTAAAGCATAGTGGTATATTTCTAATGTTGAGAGTGTTCAGCTGCTATCCTATGTTCACTATGGAAGCTACAACAATAATATCAATCGAAGAAGCACGTAAAGCATTACGTAAGTTTGATTTACCCTATCAACTTCTCGAAGAGTCTCAGCTAATTGATATTATAAATCGCCTTGATTCCATTACACGCCTTTACTTTCAAAGTATCAGAGAGAACGATAAGCCTCGAGATAAACTCGGAGTTTAATCTCTCAATTAATTATTATAGAAAAGTTCCAAATACACGAGCCTTTATTGCTCTAATTAGCCTATTAACAGATAATAAAAGAGGAAATTATGAGAAAAAATACTACTCCCATCGTTAAAACTGGAGCTGTGATATATACACGAGTTTCAGGTGCTCGGCAAGTTGAAAATATGAGCTTGGGCGAACAAGAAAGGATGTGTATTGAGTTTTGCGAAAACCCTCAACATAAACTAGATATAAAGAGAATTTTCGTAGAAAAAGGCGAAAGTGCAAAAACGGCAGAAAGAACACAGCTTCGTGAAATGCTCGCCTATT
>CAZYYT010000158.1:0-4971 GCA_964651775.1 uncultured Oscillospiraceae bacterium
AAAAAGAATTGAAGTTTTAAATTATTGTGTAAATAATCTAAAACAGGCAGTTACACAAGTGACTGCCTGTTTTTGTTATATGACTTTTGTCCATATTTATTATTTTTATTTATTTACAATTTTCTAATATCAGGTATAATTATAGTAAGGCTATGTGTAAAGGGGATTTAAATATGTCGGTAAAAATATATCCGTTAACTGAGGTTGATTTTTCTGTAAAAAATTATGATATAAAAATAAATGGCATCCATGTTACTCCTGACACTGCAAGGGTGTCTGCAATGCCGTTTAACCGTCGTTGGCCAGGTCATCAAAGGCAATTTGACCAGACAGAGCTTGTAAACTTCCTGTCTTTTGCAATGGACGAGCCTGTCAAGTTTGAAATTACACCAAAAGATGCTTTTGAAAAGGTTATAATAAGGCCAAGAAGCCTTAATATAACCCCCGAAATTAAAGATGGTGTTATTCGTTTTACACTTGAAAAGCCCTCATATTTCACTGTTGAGCCTTTTGGAAGGCATAATGCACTTCATATTTTTGCAGATGATATGCCCAATTACGATATTGACCTAAACGATGAAAACGTTATTTACTATGGCAAGGGATTTCATGAAGCAGGCACAATTGAGCTTAAAAGCAATCAAACTCTCTTTATCGATGAAGGTGCAGTTGTGTACGCTTGCATAAAGATACCGGATGCAGAAAACATAAAAATCCTCGGCAGGGGCATACTTGATAACAGTCATAACAAAGAAATTATTTTATTTGAAGCTAATGAAGCTTATAATTCTACCGCGGTAAAAAATGCAACAAGACAACATACTGTCCAGATTGAGTACTGCACAAATGTGCTTATTGATGGCATAACAATTAGAGACTCGCTTGTTTACAATATAAGGCCTTTGGCTTGTGAAAAACTTACAATAAAGAATGTTAAGTTGATTGGAAACTGGCGTTATAATTCAGACGGTATAGATATGCATAACTGTGTGGATGTTTTGGTAGAGCATTGCTTTTTGCGTACGTTTGACGATTCTATATGTATTAAAGGATTTGACTGCTATTATGCCGATAATGTTGAGGAAGCAGTCAAAAATGCAATGTACAGAAACGGGAAAAGCTATGATGTATTTAAAAACACCAAAGTTACCGATTGCACAATATGGAACGATTGGGGCAAAAGCCTTGAAATAGGCGCTGAAACACGCGCAGAAGAAATATATAATATAACATTTGAAGATTGTAATATTGTGCACGTTTTAGGCGCTGTGCTTGATTGCTGTAATATTGACTATGCCGATGTTCACGATATTGTATATCGCAATATAAATGTTGAATATGATGACATAATCCCTAAGGAGCATATACAAACAAGTGATGAGCATAAGTACGAAGATTTTCCTGTAAACACGGAGTATGTCCCTAAACTTTTAGCCGTTGAAGCAGGTTATCACCACGAATATTCAGCAGGTGGTCAAAGACGCGGGAAAAACAATAATATACTTTTTGAAAATATCCACTTATATGGCAGTCAACCAATAAAAATGTATTTCAAAGGATATGATGAGGACCATAAAACCAGTAATATTACTGTAAAAAATCTTTATTATAATGAAAAACTTGTTACAAAAATCCCAGAAGAAAATATTGAAAAAAACAAGTTTGTTGAAAATATTAATATTCTTTGATATGTAATGAATCACAGCCATTTAGGTTGTGATTCTTCTTTTATCCCAATTATTGTAGCTCTGAATTATTCAGTTCACTGAATCTTGATGGGGACATGCCTTTACACTTCTTGAAGTATCTTGAAAAGTAACAAACGCTGGAAAATCCACATTCCTGTGCTATTTCAGATATAGTTTTCGAACTTTTTTCCATCAAATAGCATGCAAAATCCACTCTGCAATTTAAAAGATATTTATGTAATGTAATTCCCGTCTTATTTAAAAACAATGAATTTATATAGTTTGGATGGTATCCGTATATTTTTCCTATCGTATCGTTAGTAATATTTTCTGTACAATGGCCCTTAATATATTGAAGAATTTGATTAGCGATGCTGTCAGTAGACAATGTATTTTCAGACAAACTATCTCTCGCCAACTGTGTAAGAGAAATCTTAAGTAGTGATGAGATTTTCTCATTGGCAAAAATATTTTTTTCACAATATTCTTCAATTATTTCCGTAAAGTATTTTTTTATTTCTATAGCTTTTTTTATCATATATATTTTTTCAAAAGCTGGAACGTCTTGTATATCAACATTTTCTGTTAAAAAAGAAGCTGAAAATCGCTTCGCATAAAGCGGAAGATAGGGTATTGTCTTGTTTGAATCGTTTGTAGTGAAGTCGAAATTTATTGCTGCTACCTTAAAGGACTTCCCTTCCTCTGATAAATATTTATATCCAAGTCCGGCCCTCCACATTATAGCAGTGTCCTTTTCAATCAAGTAAACTTTACCATCTATTTCAATCTTTGTTTTTCCCTCAATACAATAATACAATCTGTTGTCACAAGCATATAAAATATCATTATAATCATCAAAATTTGTTTCATATCTTGCGTATCTTACAAAAGGGATAATGTATTTTAGTTCCATATCAGTCTCCCCCATTATCTTTGTTTTGTGCAAATTATTATTTATTTTCTATATTTACTATAGCAAAAAAACAAGGTAAAATCAATATACAATATAAAATTAATATTTAAATTATTCAAAAATACGATTTAAAAATTCAATATTTCGTATATTGAAAATAAATAATAAATGGAGGATTATAATGTATAATATTAAACTTGAAAATTATGTTCCTATTCCAAATCCAGCCACAAGTGACAGAATTGTTGCAGCCCATTATTATGCTGCTTGGAAAAAGGGCGCCGCAGGAATTCACAATGCATTTGATGATTTGCACGATTATCCCGAAAGAACGCCACTTATGGGATACTACGATGAGGAAAACCCTGAGGTTTGTGACTGGGAAATTAAATGGGCGCTGGAACATGGTATTAACTGCTTTATTTACTGTTGGTATCGTAAACTTGATAATATGGGGAAACCCGTTACTGTAAATGACCTTCGCGCAGGCCACGGTATCCATGAAGCACTCTTCAATGCAAAGTATCAGGATAAAATGAACTTTGCCATTATGTTCGAGAATAGTCCTCGCTGGGGCACTACGGATTCTGAAGATATAATTGAAAACTTGATGCCTTTCTGGGTAGAAAACTATTTCAGTAAATCTAACTATCTAAAAATTGACAATAAACCTGTTCTTTTCATTTATAATGGCATCAGATTAGAAGAGGTGTTCGGTGATAAAGAGACGCAGAGAAAGGCTTTTGATGCTTGTCGTGATTATGCAAAAAAATGTGGTTTTAATGGTATGATTTTCGCTTTGGAAAATAGTTGTGTTAATCCAATTACGACTAAAGAGCAAAGTGATAACGTCTTTGAGAGAGGTTATGATTTCATCTTTGGATATAATGCAGGATATGATCCTGATCATAACTATCCATCTGCAAAGGAAATAATAGATGCGCAGTGTAACATATATAAGAAAAAACTAAGCTTTGATGAAAAACGCTACATACCAACGGCTTCATGCTTTAGTGATCCCACCCCCCGTACCACGCAGCACTGGATTGACATGGGATATGAATTTTATAAAATGAATATTTGGAAGCTGTCACCTGATGAGTTTAGAGATTGTATCCACAGACTAAAAGATATTACACAAACGCTACCGGAGGACTCTTGGGGCAGGAAAATATTTATGATTGATAACTGGAACGAGTGGGATGAAGGCCACTATGTTTCACCAAGCCATGAATTTGGATTTAGGTTTTTACAGGCAATCCGTGAAGAACTTACTGAAAGAAATAACCTACCCGATTATCGTATGCCTCAGGATATGGGGTTTGAGGGGTATAACAAATCGTGGACTATTCCTGACTTTAAAGAACTTTGCGAACAAAAATTAAAAGGTAAATAATTTCCCTAAATCCCAAATTTAAACTTACACAAAAGCTCCTTTAATGCAAACAATAGTTATTGTAAACGATTTGCAAAAAAGGAGTTTTTTATTAATATGAAAGCCACAGGGATTGTAAAAAGAATAGATGCTTGTGTTATAATATCACAAAAGTCGACAAACTGTATAACTTAAAGCGCCTTTAATGATTTTTTTCCATTTTTTTGTTATATTCCGAAGGTGGAACACCAATATTTTTTTTGTATTGTTTACTAAAATAATACAAATCGCTGTAACCGGTCATTTCCGCAATTTCAGTGATTGAAAAACGATTTGTTTTTAATAATTCACAGGCTTTTTCTAACTTTAAATTTGAAACATGTTTTGCGGGTGATACACCGTATTGTTGTACAAACAGTTTACGAAAGTATGTATAGCTTATATCGCACATTTGAGGCAAATCACTATAAGGAAAATCATTATCACAATAGTGAGATTCGATATATTCTATTGCTGGTAAAAGTTTAATGGAATGGCTATACGGTATATAATTCGAAATAAAAGTTTTTTCAATTAAAGATAGTATTTCGTATGTCAAAGCAAGACATTCATAATAATATCCGAATTTTTTGCTGTCCCAGTTAGATAATGTTTTGGTAAATAAGTTTTTTACTGTTTTATTTTGTTGCATATTATACGAAAAAGCCTCATTTGGAATTGGAGTGTCAGTATCAAAATATATGTCGACACATCTGCCGTGAGAAATTAAATTCACATAATAATCCTTACATGGTTTGTTTGGCAAAAGACGAATTATACCAGGTGCATCGTGTATGGTTTTTTTATTATATATACAATCTCCTTCGCCATCAATAAAATATATCAATTCATAAAAGTATCGTTGGCCATTTCCACGATAATCAAATTTTTCGCCAACCTTGCCTTTTGAATGATAAAGTTGAACTGTATGTATTCTTTTAATAACAATATCCGAA
>CAZYYT010000159.1:0-4937 GCA_964651775.1 uncultured Oscillospiraceae bacterium
TTTCCGATAAGAATGGTTTTTTCTTTTTCGACGAAACAACACAAATCCCATTTTGGATGTTGATATGGGTATAAGAATGACACTTCCAGGGATTTATGCTGCAGAATCAGCATTAAACGATGGTATGCCTGTTAAAATTATGGACCCTGAAGATTTTTAATAAATCTATTTTTTCGACAAACGCTCTCATTGACTTAATATTTAATACTATTTATAATAAGACATATAGGGGGCGCAATTATGAAAACTGATTCGATCGATATTTTTCAAAAGAGTGTGGAAAAGCTTCTGACACGTAATCATAATATTTTAGATATTCTAACAAAATGTCAATCATGTAATTCACGGGTAAGCAGAAGCATCATAAAAGCAGCAACATGTTGCGGATGTATTAAAATAATCGGTAAAAAAACTGATATTATAGATAAATCTCCTGCAATTGATGGTGAAATTTGTAATGATTGTAAAAGTATTATAGAAAATGAAATTGGTGAAAATTTATTCTATATCGCAAGTCTATGTAACGCACTTAACATATCAATGAGTGACGTTTTGGTTAGAGAAATAAAAAATGTTGAAGCTCTTGGAAAATATAGCTTGCACTAAAAAAGCACACATATCAAGTATGTGTGCTTTTATTTATTTTCTTCTGCTTCCGCGTTTTGTTTCAACATTACGCTTTATGTCAAGCATTTTCGCATCACTTGACTGTTTGAAGCTTGCCATCATATCTTCAAAAGACATATCCTTTTGTCCGTTACTGAGCCAATCTATCTCTACGGGTTTACCTTTAAAAGGTTCTGGTGAACGACGAGGCATATTCTCTTGCGCTTTCTTTATTGATAAGCTGATTTTTCCCTTTTCATCAAGGGTTAAAACCTTTACCTTAACTGTTTGATTGAGAGTAAGATGCTCATTAATATCCTTAACATAATTTCTTGCAACCTCTGAAATATGCACAAGGCCTGTAAGCCCGCCGGGTAAATCAACAAAGGCACCGAACCCTGTAATACCGGAAACCTTTCCCTCAACTATTTGTCCAACTTCTAATGCCATAAAGGTATGCTACCCCTTTCAGTATGTAAAAATATATTTTTCGGGAAATCCCGTAAAAAACTTAGTTACCGATAACAAATACCGTTTCATCCTCACGAACATACCCTTCATCGCGGGCCTTTTCCTCATAAAACCTATCAGATGAACTATTCTTTGCCTTTTCCTTAAGCTTAGAATACTCTTCTTTTTGCGTGGAGATTTCTTCCAGACACAGCTTTGTTTCACGTTTAATGGTCATTAAACGAACCTGCTGTGAAATAAGGGTGTAAACAAAAACAGTTGTAACTAAAAGGCACACTGCAATGCGAATATAGTAAGCTCTACTTTTCTTATTCTTGACATTTCCAGTTTTTTTCATGGCCTTAATCACAAAACTCACCCCTTTTAGTATAGTATAACTTAAAGATTCGAGTTTGTAAAGTTTTTTTTATAACATTTTAAGTCTTTTTTTGAGTCTCTTTATCATAACCTTTTTAGATTTAACTTGTTTTTTAACCCATAGTACTCTTACGGCAATTTTCTTATACAGAAAGAAACATATTTTCTTTATTAGATTTATTATTCTTAAAATATTTTTTATTAGATATTTATAAATAATAACACCTATAAAACTTATTATTTTAATAAAAATCCTACTAAGAGTAAGGTAATAAACAAGTGCACCGAACAAAATGCCAAGTACCTGATAATATCTTATTTTTCCGTCATCAAATTTATAGCCTACTGATAAAATGGCACATAAAGAAAGCAAGAAAAAAATTATATCCTCAACTGCAGTAAGAAAAGTCCCCGTAATATGTATTTTTCTTATTGAGCGTAAAACGTCAAAAAGCAAGCCACAAAATGCACCTGTAATAATATAAACAACGAATACATTAAGCTGTTGACTTGACGATACCTCCATTATTTAAGCACCCTCTTTAAAAATCCGTCTTTATCCTTACGTCCTTCTGTATATAGACATCCGTTTATTTCACCCTCTACAATTGCATCTCCATTTTCTGCGCTAAGCTTTTTTACTTTCATATCCTTTCCGACAACTGTTAGTCCCCCACTTTCTGTTACAAAAATTATCTTTTCAGTAGTAAAGCTTTCAACATCACTTATACCCGTGATTGTAAGCCTTCTTCTGTTTTCTAGAATAAGATTTTCTTTTTTCTTAATTTGTTTTTCTTCCATAAAAATCACCTCATATAAAATTATATGAGGTGAAAATTTATTTAATCTAATTATTTTTTTAATATCTCTTTTAGAAATTGTCCTGTGTATGATTTTGGATTTTTACTAACCTCTTCAGGTGTACCGAAGGCAACTATTTCACCGCCTCCATCACCACCCTCGGGACCAAGATCAATAATGTAATCGGCAGATTTTATAACATCTAGATTATGTTCGATAAGAACAACCGTGTTCTTGCTTTCAACAAATCTGTCCAAAACTTCCATAAGCTTTTGAACATCCGCTGTGTGAAGACCAGTGGTGGGCTCATCAAGAATATAAATTGTTTTCCCTGTTGCGCGTTTGCTAAGCTCTGTAGCAAGCTTTACACGCTGTGCTTCGCCTCCCGATAGTGTTGTCGAAGATTGACCAAGCTTTATATATCCAAGCCCGACATCCTTCATTGTTTGAAGTTTATTTTTAATTTTAGGGATAGCGTCAAAAAATTCAACAGCCTCATCAACGGGCATATTCAAAACATCTGATATATTCTTTCCCTTATAGTGCACATCAAGTGTTTCTCTGTTATATCGTTTACCTTTACACACCTCACATGGAACATATACATCAGGTAAGAAGTGCATTTCTATTTTAATGATGCCATCACCGCTGCACGCCTCACACCTACCGCCACGCACGTTGAAGCTAAATCTTCCCGAGCCATATCCGCGCGACTTTGCTTCGGATGTAAGGGCAAAAAGCTCTCTAATATCACTAAACACTCCTGTATAAGTTGCAGGATTTGATCTTGGCGTACGACCAATTGGTGACTGATCAATATTTATAACCTTGTCAAGATTTTCAATGCCCTTAAGGTCTTTGTGTCTACCGGGCACAAGCTTGGCGTGATTGAGCTTACACGCAAGGTGTTTATAGAGTACCTCATTAATAAGCGAACTTTTACCGGAGCCTGACACACCCGTAACACATATAAGTTCACCAAGAGGAATTTTTACACTTACATCTTTAAGATTGTTTTCTGATGCACTGATAACCTCAATAAATGCACCGTTTCCCTTTCTTCTGTTTTTTGGAACTTCTATTTTCTTTCTTCCACTAAGGTAATCACCGGTTATAGAATTCTTGTTTTTTATAATATCATCGACAGTGCCCTCTGCAATTATATATCCACCATTTATGCCTGCACCGGGGCCAACATCGACAATATAATCCGAAGATAGCATCGTTTCCTCATCATGTTCAACAACAATAAGCGTATTTCCCATATCACGAAGGGACTTTAGCGCATCAATAAGTTTTCTGTTGTCACGCTGATGAAGTCCTATGCTGGGCTCATCAAGAATATATAAAACCCCCATAAGCCCGGACCCAATCTGCGTTGCAAGTCTTATACGTTGTGCTTCACCACCTGATAGTGTACCTGCAGAGCGAGAGAGAGTTAAATAATCAAGTCCTACATTATTTAAAAATCCAAGTCTTGCATTAATTTCCTTCATAATCGGTGTTGCTATAAGGTTATCTTTTTCTGAAAACGTTAATTTCTCGAAAAATTTTTTTGATTCTCTGACGGACATATTACAAATCTCATTAATGTTTTTATCATCAATTGTAACAGCCAAGCTTTCTTTGCGAAGTCTTTTACCCATACATTCATCGCATGCAATTTCTCTCATAAGTTTTTCTATGTCATAGCGTGTCCATTCACTTGTTGACTCATCATATCTGCGCTGAAGATTCCTTACAAGGCCTTCAAAACGTGTTTTATATATCCTGCGCCCTGCTCTTCCATTATGTTCAACGTGAATTTCCTCGTCACCCGTACCAAACAAAATTTTATCTATTACATCCTGGGGAAGATTTTTCACAGGCACATCAAGTCTAAAATTATACCTATTTGCAAGCGCCCTATATATTGAATTTGCAACACTTTCATCCTTATCGGCGGCACGCCATCCCGTAACAGAAAATGCACCCTCTAAAATAGTAAGCTCGTCACTTATAAGCACAAGAGATGGATCAACCCTTTTTAAAAGCCCTATACCACTGCATTTTGGACATGCACCAAGCGGATTGTTAAACGAAAACATTCTTGGCGAAAGTTCCTCCATACTTATGCCGCATTCCTCGCAAGCATAATTTTGGCTGAATATCATTTCTTCTTCTCCGTTTAGAATCATAACAATACCTTCACTTAAGTGAAGTGCCATTTCAATAGAATCAGCAAGCCTTTTTCTTATATCATCCTTAATAATAAGTCTATCGATTACAATCTCAATATTATGCTTTTTATTCTTATCCAAGTCAATTGTTTCACTTAAATCATAGATAATTTTATCAATACGAACGCGAACATATCCACTTTTTTTTGCGTTATCAAATATCTTTTGATGCTCACCCTTTTTACCTCTTATAACGGGTGCTAAAACCTGTACACGGCTATCCTTTGGAAGTGAAAGTGCTTTGTCAACTATCTGGTCAAGTGTTTGCTGACTTATTACCTTTCCGCATTTAGGGCAGTGTGGCACACCTATGTTTGCATACATAAGCCTCAAATAGTCATATATTTCCGTTACTGTACCAACTGTGGAGCGAGGGTTTTTGCTTGTTGTTTTTTGGTCGATACTTATCGCAGGGCTAAGGCCTTCAATAGAATCCACATCAGGCTTTTCCATTTGTCCCAAAAACATTCTTGCATATGAAGA
>CAZYYT010000160.1:0-3566 GCA_964651775.1 uncultured Oscillospiraceae bacterium
AAGACTTTTTACAAAAAAATGACCACTGACTTTGACTTTGTCAGTGGTCTGAAGTTAGTACCACTTGGTACTAACTTTTTTGTTTAATTAAATGAGTAACCCTGTAAGCCGAGTTCAGTCATAGGGAAATATCCCCGAAACGGTCATCTATCTACGCTGTGCATCTCTACACAGCTCCAGCCGCCCTTCGGATTATAGGCCGGACAAGCCAATCCATTCGGCGTTGCTTCGGATGGGGTTTACATGGCACAAAGCGTTACCGCAATGTCGGTGGTCTCTTAAACCGCCTTTCCACCCTTACCGATATAAATATCGGCGGTTTATTTCTGTTGCACTTTCCTTAGAGTCGCCTCCACCGGGATTTCTCCGGCACCCTGTCCTTCGTAGCTCGGACTTTCCTCGTGGGGCGTGTGCCCCCCGCGACCGTTCGGATTACTCATAAACATTTTATCATACTATATTGTCTGTGTCAATCAGTGGCGATATATTTGTTTTGGAAATAAGCACCTCAAGCCTCTCTGCAAAACTTTCTTCAAGCACATTTTTAAGAAGTGTTGTAACGGGAAATTCACTGTCATAGTGCCTGATTTCAATGAAATCAGTGTCGCTTGAAAGTGCCATTGCCATATGCTCGTGATGTTTTAAATCGCCGGATATATAAACATCGCACCTTCCTACTACAAGCTCAGCTAGATTACCCCCGCCACCACCATTACACACTGCAACAGTATTTATTTCCTTGTTTTCACTAAAAGTAGAGTAGAGTGCATTAACACCAAATTCTGCTTTTATTCTATCGCAAAGTGATTTTGCAGTTTCACCCTTTGGTGCAGTGCAAATCCTTCCAAGATTGCCTTCAATGTTTTCAAACGCTGTAAGATTAAGCTTTGAAATAACATAGTCGGTAAGGCCACCGGGGGCGCTGTCAAGAT
This sequence comes from uncultured Oscillospiraceae bacterium, assembly GCA_964651775.1. Classification (GTDB taxonomy): domain Bacteria; phylum Bacillota; class Clostridia; order UMGS1883; family UMGS1883; genus UMGS1883. The sequence goes on from CAZYYT010000160.1 coordinate 933, forward strand.
TTGTGTGGACACTATATATGGAAATATTATTTTCAATGGCAAGCACAAGTGCTTGCCCTAAAACAGTGCTGTCGCTAATTTCTTTTAAAGGGTTAAAGATAACGGGGTGGTGCGTTATTATAAGCTGTGCACCGATATTTATTGCTTCCTTTACTACAGAAGGGGAGATGTCAAGGCATATAAGTGCTTTGTTTACATCTCTTTCGCACCTTCCCACAAGAAGGCCAATATTATCAAACTCCTCCGCATATTCTTTGGGAAATTTATTTTCAAGATAGGATGTAATTTCTGAAAGTTTAATCATTTTTATCACCATTAATAAGCTTTTCGTACTCGTTTTTTAGGAAAAGATATTCTTTACGCTTTTCTTTTGTGTTTGCATTTTCACAAAGTTTACTAAGCACGCTTTTTATCTCGTACAATCTGTAGCGTACATAGTCCTCAAAAAATGGGGGGCGGTGTGCTATAAGATACGGCCCAATCTCAAGTTCAACCCTGCTATACTCTTTGGCTTCACCCTTTGTTGCAAGAATCGCGGTATACATTTTTCTTTGTTCACGGGCGATTGCCTCTTTTTTTATTTCATAACCATTTTCGCAAAGATATTTTCTTAAATCGTGGTGCATTGTTTGTGGCTGAAGAATAAAATTATTAACACCTATATCTGTTTTTAAAATTCTAGCAATCAGCTCACCACCCATCCCTGCGATTATGGCAGTGTCCGCTTCGTTATAAGAAAAGGACGAAAACCCGTCTGAAAGGCGGGTTTCTATTATGCTATCGAGTGAGAAGCTTTCGATATTTTTTTGTGCCTGATAAAGCGGACCTTTGTTTATATCGGAAGCAATAACTCTTTTGGCTAGATTATTTTCTGCAAGATATATAGGTATATACCCGTGGTCTGTCCCTATATCGCAGATAACATCACCTTTGGGCACTAATGATAAAATCATCTTAAGCCTTGGCGTGATGTGATTGTCTATACTATGCATTTTTTCATCCTTTACTTGCTAAGTTCACCCACAACATCATTAATTACTTTACCGTCAGCCTTGCCCTTAAGTTCTGCCATAACGGTTTTCATTATCATACCTCTGTTTTTTGTAGCGATAACTTCACCATATTTTTCGGTGAGAAGTGCCTTTACCTCATCCGCACTCATAAGCTTGGGCGCATACTCTTCAATAATCTTATAGTTTGCCTTGTAGGATTCCAAAAGCTCTGTTCTCTCGGCCGGGCAAGTGTCAATCTGTTCTTTAGCCTGCTTAAGCTCCTTTAAAATAACGGAGTTTGTCATTTCTTCTGTTATATCGTTTCTTACACCATTATCTATGCCATATTTTTTTACTGCAGCAATAAGTGATGAAACAACATCCTTCCTAAGCTTGTCCTTTGCCTTCATAGCGGTAATCATATCTTTTCGCAAGTTTTCAAGTGTCATTTAAAATCAAAACCTTTCTATTTTTAGCCGAGGGCTGGGTCCCTTCATGGCTTTAGTTTGGCATTATACCGTGGTCACTCATACTATAATATTTATCTGCAGAAGCTGAAATTATATGATCGACAACATGTATGCCAACACCTTCAAGCACATCGCAAAGCTTTTGTGTAAGCCTGCGGTCGTTTTCCGAAGCCTGCATAGTGCCCGATGGGTGGTTGTGCGCTAGAATCACTGCGGCGCTATTATACTTAAGTGCACACGATAAAACCTTTCTCGGATGGACATTTGCCTGCGAAACGGTGCCCTCATCAATTATTTCAAACGCAAGCACACGGCGCTTAGCATCAAGGCAAATCACTGAAAATACCTCATTTGTGAAGCAACCAATTCTTCCGCAAACATATTCGCCTGCATCTTCAGTTGTGGTAATTGCTTCTTTATCCCTTACCGCAAGACTTGTATAAAACTGTGAAAGCTGTGGTATAAGCTTAATAAGGGTAGCCGTATGCTCTTTAATACCGGTTACCTTAACAAGCTCCTCTACATCAGCACCAAAAACACCGCTAAGCGTGTGGAAATGGTCAAGCAGCTTATGTGCAAGCGGATTTGTGTCACCCTGTGGTATTGTGTAGTATAAAAGAAGCTCAAGCACCTCATGATCTTCAAACGAGAAAAGCCCCTCGGATAAAAATCTTTGCTTAAGTCTTTGTCTGTGTCCTTCGTGCATAATCATAATCCCATCAGTTCATAAAATTTTTCTTTTGTAATTAAGGCATTAAGGGCATCTATAAGTGCATTTGCGGAAATTCCGGTCGGCACAGAAAGCTCCCTACATATTTTTATGCGTGCGGCGGCACTTTCGGTGCCGCCGTATAAACCACATTCAAATAAATCCTTTTTTGTTATTCTTTCAGATTCGGGTTTTCCCTCACCCTCACTTAAATACCGTGAAAGCACCTCCGATAGCTTTTCCTCATCAATTCCTTCAACGCCAAGCTTGCCTTCCTTTGATGGGGTAGCTTTCCTTTTTTCTTTGCCGAATATTTCAGGGATGTAAGCGTTTATAACGCTTCCCTCTTTAACAAAATTTTTAATATAATTTCTTATCATAAAGCCGGCACGGTCAGAATCTGTAAGAATTAATATCCCACGCGTCTTTGCTAGCTTTTGCAAAAAGGCACGCTTTTCACTGT
>CAZYYT010000160.1:3576-4830 GCA_964651775.1 uncultured Oscillospiraceae bacterium
ACATTATATCATAAATACCCTTTGTACGTTGCAGGTGGTAATGAGGCACTGTCCCCAGCTGTGTGGATATATTATCCGCCAAGTTCTCATGTTAATGGTTTTAATTATGATTTAAATATGCGAAACCCTTCAGTTGTAAATATGGGACAGTCACATATTTTTTCCAGGCGCATTTTATCATATTTGCCTTCTACTATTATAGCCTGTTTAATCTTAAACATTACTTTGTTTCAATAAGTCCGTAGTTACCGTCATTACGACGATATACAACGCTTGTTTGGTTTGTATCAGCATCAAGGAACACAAAGAAGGAATGCCCAAGCATATTCATCTGAAGCACTGCCTCTTCCGCATCCATCAGCTTAATGCTGTGCGTTTTTGTTTTTACAATTTCAATTTCACTTTCGTCTTCTTTAGAATCTGTACCAAATTCAAAATCCTTAATAACACCTGTGCGAAGCTTTTTTACAAGGCGGGTTTTGTTTTTGCGAATCTGACGATCGATAGAGTCCACAACCTCATCTGCAGCAGTATATACTTCATCGCTTCTTTTTTCTGCACGATAAATCATATCTTTTGTGCGGATGGTAATTTCAACAATTTTTTTGTCACGCTGATAGCCTACCACGATATCGGCTGTCACATCGTCATCAAAGAACTTACCTAGCTTACTGATTTTCTTTGAAATCATTTCTTTTTGTTCTTCTGTGAGCTGAGTTTTTCTTAAATAAATGTTGGTTTTCATTTTTGTCCCTCCTTAATATTGTAAAAATGAGAGGGAGGAAAAGAATTCCTCTTCTCAATTAGATTATACAATAAATAAATTGAATAGTAAATAGTTTTTTTCTTATTTTACAAACCACTATATTTAGTGATAAAAATAAAAAAATTTCTAGAATTTGGGGAAAAAATGCTATAAAAGCCCGATATATAGGCGTTTATAGGCAAATCTACAAAAACACAATATTTTGTTGTTTGGTATTGACAATAGTACTAGATGTTGTTATAATTATATCTACAATAAAAGGTTTTCTTTTTAGAATATATAGAGGAGTGCGTAAAATGAAAATTATTAAGCGTAGTGGTGTTGAAGGAATATTTGACTCACAAAAAATTGTAACTGCAGTAGCAAAGGCAAATGAAAGCGTTGTTCCAAGCAGTAGAATGACTCCGGTGCAGATTAAGCGCGTCGCAGAGGATGTTGAGAGTGCGGCACTCAATATTAACCGTTCTTTAAGCGTCGAAGAGATTCAG
>CAZYYT010000161.1:0-4351 GCA_964651775.1 uncultured Oscillospiraceae bacterium
CGTCGCTGTACCTGTAAGCCTGCCGCGGTGAACGCGACGGTACTTAACTCTTTTTGGCATTAACATTATTTTCTGCCCCCTTCCTGAGTTTTGGGTCTTCTACTCTCAGAAAGAACTTCACCCTTGTAAATCCATACCTTACAACCAATCTTACCGTAGGTTGTATTAGCTTCGGCAAAACCGTAGTCAATATCTGCACGGAGTGTCTGAAGCGGGATTGTACCTTCGTGATAATGTTCTGTTCTTGCAATTTCTGCACCGCCAAGACGGCCGCTACAGCATGTCTTTATACCCTTTGCACCCATCTTCATGCTACGTGACATTGCACCCTTCATAGCTCTTCTGAAAGAGATACGTCTTTCGAGCTGTGATGCGATGTTTTCAGCAACGAGCTGTGCGCTCAAATCAGCCTGCTTGATTTCAACGATATTAATAAATACCTGCTTATCAGTTAAAGCTGAAACTTCTTTTTTAAGTTTTTCAATATCCTCACCCTTCCTACCGATTACGATACCCGGCTTAGCAGTGTGGATAGAAATCTTGATTGTATTAGCTTTTTTCTCAATTTCAAGCTTTGCAACGCCTGCGCTGTAGAGCTTTTTCTTGAGATATTTTCTAATCTTATAGTCTTCTACAAGACTGTCTCCAAACATATGGTCCTCGGCGTACCATCTGGAGTCCCAATCCTTAATAATGCCGACTCTAAGACCATGCGGATTAACTTTCTGACCCATGTTTACGCCTCCTTACTCTTTTCTTTAACAACGATTGTAATGTGACTTGTTCTCTTGAAAATATGGAATGCTCTACCCTGAGCTCTAGGTCTAATTCTCTTAAGAATTGGGCCTGCATTCGCATAAACTGCTGCAACATAAAGTTTCTCATGATCCATGCCGAAGTTATTTTCAGCATTAGCTACAGCGCTGTCAAGGAGCTTAATAAGAAGTTCGCTTGCAGCCTTGGGAGTATTCATAAGAATACCTCTTGCAACATCAACATTTTTATTTCTTATAAGGTCGTTTACAATGTTGACTTTTCTGGGCGAAATACGCGCATAGCGCAATATTGCCTTGGCTTCTGTTCTAGCCTCCATTTGTCATGTCCTCCTTATTTATTTACTCTTTGCACCAGCATGTCCCTTATATGTTCTTGTGGGAGCAAACTCTCCAAGCTTATGACCAACCATATCCTCAGTTACATATACCGGAACGTGTTTTCTACCGTCATGTACTGCAATTGTGTGGCCAACAAATTCAGGGAATATAGTGGAGCTACGGGACCAAGTTTTCAAAACTCTCTTTTCGCCCGCTTCGTTCATTGCTACTACTCTTGCTAAAAGCTTGGGTGCCACGAAGGGTCCCTTTTTAATAGATCTGCTCATACTCTCATTCCTTTCTATTACTTCTGGTTACGACGCTTCACAATAAACCTAGTAGAAGCTTTCTTGTCTTTACGCGTCTTATAACCGAGAGCAGGCTTACCCCAAGGTGTAACAGGAGAAGGCATACCAACGGGTGACTTACCTTCACCACCACCATGCGGATGGTCATTCGGGTTCATTACAACACCGCGGACTGTAGGTCTCCAACCCATGTGGCGTTTACGACCTGCTTTACCAATAGAGATATTTTCATGATCAATATTACCAACCTGACCGATTGTAGCGATACAATTAACGCTGATCATTCTAACTTCGCCTGAAGGAAGACGAACCTGTGCGTACTTACCTTCTTTAGCCATAAGCTGTGCCGCATTACCTGCAGATCTTACAAGCTGAGCGCCTTTACCGGGCATAAGCTCGATATTATGAATGATTGTACCAACCGGAATATTGCTGATAGGAAGTGCATTACCAGGACGGATATCTGCGTTAGCTCCGCATTCTAATACGTCACCAACCTTGATACCAACGGGTGCGATAATGTATCTCTTTTCGCTATCTTCGTACTCAAGAAGTGCAATGTTTGCGCTTCTGTTCGGATCGTACTCAATTGCGATTACTGTAGCCTTCATATCGCGCTTATCACGCTTGAAGTCAATAATCCTGTATTTTTTCTTTACGCCGCCGCCACGATGACGAACTGTAATTCTGCCGTATGAGTTTCTTCCGGCATTTGACTTAAGAGGTGCCAAAAGTGAACGCTCAGGGCTCTTCTTTGTGATTTCCTCAAAAGTGGAAACAGTCATCTGTCTTCTCGCGGGCGAAGTAGGTTTATACTTCTTTATAGCCATTTGTTTTCACTCCTTTACATTAATCCATCGAAGAACTCGATTGTTTTACTGCTTTCGGTAAGCTTAACAATGGCCTTTTTCCAGTCAGGTCTCTTACCGCTGTTAGCGCCCATTCTCTTAACCTTACCAAGAACACGCATTGTTGTTACCTTTTCAACTGTTACACCGAAAATTTCTTCAACTGCGTTTTTGATTTCAATCTTGTTGGCATCCTTAGCAACCTCGAAGGTATACTTTTTATCAGCCATCTGATTCATTGAATTTTCTGTTATAATAGGCTTCTTAATGATTTCATATGAGGTCATCATTATGCATACACCTCCTCAAGTTTTGCAATTGCATCCTGAGAAACAATGAGTTTCTCGTGATTAAGAATGTCATATACATTGAGCATTCCAACATAGGACGCTTTTACACCTGCAATATTTCTTGCTGAAAAATAAACGTTCTTTTCCATATCGTTTGTAACGATAAGAGCTTTGCACTCAACTTCCATAGCTTTGAGCATATCCGTTACTGCTTTGGTTTTGATTTCATCCATTGCTATCTTATCGATTACCATAACGCTGCCATCTTCAGCCTTTGCACTGAGTGCACTTACCATAGCGAGCTTCTTAACCTTCTTATTAAGAGAATAAGAATAATCTCTTGGCTTTGGGCCGAGAGCTACGCCACCCTTAATCCACTGAGGAGCACGCGTGCTACCCTGTCTTGCATGGCCTGTCCCCTTCTGTCTGAAAGGTTTCTTTCCGCCGCCGGCAACTTCTGTACGGGTTTTGGTACTTTGTGTACCCTGTCTCTGATTAGCAAGGTAATTAACAACGCAGTCATGAAGAACTTTCTTGTTAACTTCTGCACCGAAGATAGCTGAGCTAAGCTCAACGTCACCGATCTTTCCACCCTGCATATTATATAATACTGCTGTAGGCATTAATAGCATCTCCTTTCCGTATAGCTTACGCCTTTACTGTATTTTTGATAGTTACTATACCGCCCTTAGGTCCCGGAACGGCACCCTTAACGAGTATAAGGTTTCTGTCAAGATCGACCTTGACAACAGCAAGATTCTGAACAGTAACTTTTTCATTACCCATATGTCCAGGAAGTTTCTTGCCTTTGAAAACACGAGACGGTGATGAGCAAGCGCCCATAGAACCAGCATGACGATGAACAGGACCTGTACCGTGTGTTTCTTTAAGTCTGCTCAAACCGAAACGTTTGATAGCACCTGCATAACCTTTACCCTTGCTGATGCCTGTTACGTCAACATTTTCACCTTCTGCAAAAATGTCAGCCTTAACTTCATCTCCGGTGTTAAGTGTTATCTCGTCAAGTCTAAACTCTTTGAGTACCTTTTTAAGTGTTAAACCGTTCTTTGCGAAGTGACCCTTTAGAGGTTTTGTAACGTGTTTTTCACTTACTTCACCAAAGCCGAGCTGTACAGATTCATAACCATCTGTATCAACTGTCTTTCTCTGGATTACTGTACAAGGGCCGGCTTCAATAACTGTTACCGGGACTACCTTGCCTTCGGCGTTAAAAATCTGTGTCATACCGATCTTCTTACCGATGATTGCCTTCTGCATATTTTGTTCCTCCTTAATTTGGTTATTGGTTGGCAATTTGCCAACATGTACCTAACAAGTAAGCGGTTAATCCTTGTTAACTATTACTTGCCGCTCTTATCAATGAGCTTGATATCAATGCTTACACCGGCCGGAACATCAAGCTTACCGAGAGCTTCCATGGTCTTTGGGGTGGGATTGAGAATGTCAATTAATCTCTTGTGTGTTCTTTGTTCGAACTGCTCACGGCTGTCCTTATACTTATGAACTGCACGAAGGATTGTTACAATCTCTTTCTCTGTGGGAAGCGGAATAGGACCTGAAACTGTGCTACCTGTTCTCTTAGCAGTATCCACAATCTTTTCTGCGGACTGGTCAAGAAGAACGTGGTCATATGCCTTAACCCTGATTCTGATTTTTTGCTTTGCTGCCATTGCATTGCCTCCTAAATATAGTATTGCTGACTCATGCGACGACTGTACACGGCTCCGGGTGTTTCGCCCTTTGCCATATTAAAACCCAGAGCAAGCCTCTGGGTACTACATGAATTTGGG
>CAZYYT010000161.1:4361-4825 GCA_964651775.1 uncultured Oscillospiraceae bacterium
TGTACAGTGACTGCCGCCCGATTTCATTGAATCGGACATTCTCCACGGAAAAACCTGCCTCACTTGTGGGCAGCAACCTCCCGCTTCATCGTCTGTCATGTCACAGCCTTCACATTTTATACTATTTTTAAACATTTTGCAAGTACTAATTTATATTTTTTTGAATTTCGTAGGATTGCACAAATTAATCACCTATTTATTCGTCATTTTGTACATTTTTATTAATTTTAAGAAACTGGGCATATTTTTTACATAGAACCAACCTGTAAATTCATTATGTTACAAGTCGCATTAGTAGTATATACAATATAGGAAAAAAGTTGTGCCAAATTTTAAAAAATGTGGCACAACTTATTATTATATACAAATAGGAATTTTTTGCCCAAAACGAATTACCCTATTTGAGCAAACAGTCAAGACCACCGGCTTAGCCGGTGGCTTGCACTGACCCTATAAGGGTCTTA
>CAZYYT010000162.1:0-4808 GCA_964651775.1 uncultured Oscillospiraceae bacterium
CTAAATTGTTCTTTTTGTTGGTGCGGATGACAGGACTTGAACCTGCACATCGGAGACACCAGAACCTAAATCTGGCGCGTCTGCCAATTCCGCCACATCCGCACATATAATAATACAAGTGAAGTACTATTTGATTACCATCAAAAATTATAGCATATATAAGAGCTTAAGACAAGTGTTTTTTTAAAAAAGATTGAAATATAAATATGTAAAATATATAATGGCATAGAATGGAGGAGATTATATGAAAAGAACTCTTAGGGTTGACCCCTTTTTTGATAAGCAACCACCACATTCATTTTTAGAGGATTTATCAAGCCCTGTGTTTTCCGTAAAACCAAAAAACTACGGAAAAAGAAAAATCGAGGAAAATGAAATTGATGCAAATGGAATATATATAGCAAACCGATTTCAAGGCGATAGTGAAGGTTTGCTTGAAACCACTTACGATGATTTTAAAAACTTTATCAAGGCATATGGTATATCAGGTGATATATTTCCCGTGTTTCTTAATAAAGGTGAAACAGAGTGCTTTGAAGCGTATAAAATCTCGATCACAAACGATTGCGTAAATATTACTGCGAATGATACAGAAGGTGTTAGGCGCGCGGTAATCTACCTTGAGGACGAGTTGAGAAGGCGTGAGGGTGCATTTTTAAAATGTACTGAAATTTGCCGAAGGCCCATTATAAAAGATAGAATCACAAGGTGCTTTTTTAGCCCGATTAATAGGCCTCCCAAGTACGGTGATGAACTTTATGACGATGTTGATTACTATCCCGATGAGTACCTAAACAGACTTATGCACGATGGGTCAAACGCTATTTGGATATACACTCACTATTATGATATATTGCCGTCTACAATAATAGTGGAAAGCGGCAAGGAATACGAAAAAAGAATTGCAAAGCTAAACAAGGTTATTGACAAGTGTGCACGCTACGGAATAGGTGTTTATATCTTTGCAATTGAGCCCCTTGCACTTACTGAAGAACAAGCAGAAAAGTATCCCAAGCTTGTCGGCGCAAAGTACATTGTACCATCGACGCTTTACAGTAACGCCCGTGGGGGTTCATTTTGCGTAAATAGTGAAGAGGGAAGAAGATACTTATATGAGGCCGGAAAAAAACTTATTGAGCTTGCACCAAAGCTAAAGGGTATGATTAGCATTCCATTTGGTGAGCGTGCAACAACCTGTCTTTCACTTCCGGAAGGGTTTGAATGTCCTGTATGCTCCAAAAAGAAAAAGGGACATTTGCTTTCGGATGTTGTTGATGCGCTTTGCGCAGGTTTTCGTGAAGCAAACCCGGAATTTAAGTACATAAGCTGGACATATGGAAGCCGTGAATGGCCCTTTAGTGATATTATAGATTACATACAGACCGTTCCGTCAGATGTGATGGTTATGCAAAATTTTGACGACAGAGGATATGAAAAGCAGCTTGGTAAGGTGCGTCAGTGTATAGACTATTGGCTTTCCTATGTTGGCCCATCCGAATTCTTTAAAATTTCTGCAGAGGAAGCAAGAAGAAACAAAAAGCATATGTATGCAAAAATGCAGGTTTGCTGCTCACACGAGCTTGCAAGCGTGCCATATATTCCTACACCCGGAATTATCTATAAAAAGTACGAAAGTGCAAAAGAACTTGGTGTTGAGGGCGTTTTGCAGTGCTGGTATTTTGGAAACTATCCGTCACTTATGAGTAAGGCGGCAGGGGAGCTTTCGTTTGATGATAAATACGAAAGTGAGGATGAGTTTCTTAAGAAGCTTGCAGGAATCTACTGGGGAAGAAGCAATGCGGATAAAATTGTAAATGCGTGGAAGGAATTTGAAAAAGCATATACTAAATACCCGATGAACATAATGTTTAGCTATTATGGTCCTGCACATGACAGTGTTGTTTGGAAACTAGCACTAAAGCCAAAAAACTTCTCACTTCCAAGGTCTTGGCAGACAGTTGATCCTATAGACGGTGACAGAATTGGTGAATCAATGCTTGATGGCCACGATATTGATGAGGTTGTGACGCTTTTTAATGGTATGTGCAAGCACTGGAAAAAGGGAATAGAGTACCTTTCAACAGCTGAGACAGAGAAAAATTTGAATAGTGAACAGGTAACACTTGCTTCTTCAATTGATGTGCTTTTTGATTCTGCAAGAAATATTATGACATTTTATATGCTTCGTGAAAAAATGGGTCTTCAGCAAGGAAATGTACAAAGTCTTTTAGACGAAATGAAAGAGCTTGTTAACCTTGAAAAGATAAACAGTGAAAAAATGATTGACCTTTGTAAGGCTGATACTCGCCTTGGTTACCATTCCGAGGGAGAGGGGTATAAGTTCTTTCCTGAAAAGCTTGAGGATAGAATAAACAGCCTTGACGAGCTTTTAAATACGGAGTTTAAAGAGGTGCAGGAGCGAATAAAAAATGGACTTACACCTTTGGAATTTTACGAGGGTAAGGAAGATAATCCAAGCGTTAAAACTTATAATATGCCTTCCGGTAGCGTAGAAAATTCCTCTTGGGAAAAGATTAACGAGAGAGCAAAATTTCGTATGAGCTATGATGATGAAAGCATATATCTTGAAATTGCAAGCGATAAAAAAGAAGCTATCGTTTTATCACCTGAATTTCGCCTTATGTGGCCGAATGCTGATATTGTGTTTGAGCCTGATGGCGATATTCACCTTGCCTATGAGGGTGGGTATTACTTCTGCTTATTTGGTGAACATGAAGTGGAAGAAATTAAAAAATACTCTGATATAACACGACTTGATGGTGGTAACCACATAATAATTAGGCATAAAAGAAATGATATTAAGCTAGATAGCTTAAGACCGTTTAAAATAAAAATTGTTGTTGGTGATAATTCTTGGTGTAAGGAAGAAAACCCCGTAAAAACACTTGGTAAGCCAAGTGCATCCCCCGGTGAATACGGATGGATTATGCCAATCAAATAAAAAAATTGGGTAAGAGGAAAAACTCTTACCCAATTTTTTTATCTTTATTTAACAAGCTGTATTTATATGGTGTTACGCCCATTTTTTTCTTAAAGACAGTAGAAAAGTAGTTGCTGTCACCAAAACCGCAAAGACCTGCGATTTCCGTCATAGGTAGATTTGTCTGTGTAAGCAGCTTTTCAGCCTTAAGAATTCTAACGTGTGTGATGTATTCTTTAAGTCCCATACCAATCGTTGCCTTAAATTTACGGGAGAGGTGCGCCTCACTAAGTGCAAACTGTTTGCTTATTGAGTTAAGCGTTATATTTTCAGCATAATTATTTGAAATAAACTCCGATACAGAATAGATAAATTTATCATATTCACTTATATTTTTTACAAAAGGGGATTTGTAGCGGCAAAGTGAGGTTAAAAGATCACGAAGGTGGGTTTTAACAAGTGCGTTTCTGTACTTTCCGGATGAAGCGTTTTCGGTTTCAATTTTTTTTACTATATCTCGGATTATGTGCATATCACTGTCATCAATCGATATAAGCTTTGTTTTTGATAGCTCACCAAGCACAGGCTGCATTGTTTCGTCAAAGACCAAATCATCAAAAAATATAAGAAAACGCTCATTATGAAGACATGTTTCACTATCTGCGTAGTGATACGTATTTTTGGGCACAAAAATAAAATTCCCCTCATGAAGATGAAAAATCTCATCCCCGATAAAGTATTTTGTGTCACCCTTGATTAAATAATAAAGCTCGTATTTACTATGTATATGGGTGGCAGAAACCTTTCTTTTTTTGGATACTCTCTCATGCAAAATCTTATAGTTCAAGAAAATTCCCCCAATTCAATTTTATGATATCATAGTGATAACAATTATTCAATCAAAAAATTGAAGAAATATTAAAAAAAGGTCAAAAAGTTTAAGGAAAATATAAATAATTTGATATATAATAGGATAAATAATGCAAAATAGATAAATAGTTTTTGGGGGTAATAAAATGTTTGAAAAGGTAAACAGATGCGAAAAATTTATTCAGTTTGGTGAAGGTGGCTTTTTAAGGGGCTTCGTTGATTGGATAATTCAAATTACAAACGAAAATACCGATTTTAACGCTTCAGTGGTTGTTGTACAGCCTATTGAAAATGGTATGTGCGAAAAGCTTGAGGCACAAAACTGTGTTTATACACATATTATGCGCGGTATGAAAGATGGCGTGCCGACAGTTGAAAAGAAAAAAATTGACAGTATTTCAAGAACGGTCGAGCCTTATAAGGATTTTGAAAGCTATCTTAAGCTAGCCGAAAACCCTGATTTCAGATTTGTTGTTTCTAACACAACTGAGTCTGGTATTGTTTATGACGAAAATGATAAAATCGAAAAAGCACCTTACGTCTCCTTTCCTGCAAAGCTTACGCTTCTTCTTAAAAAGCGTTTTGATTTGGGTCTTGGTGGGTTTATATTTCTTCCTTGTGAGCTTATAGATAAAAATGGACAATCGCTTTGTGATTGTGTTAATAAGTATGCAAAGCTCTGGAATCTTGGTGATGACTTTATCTCTTGGCTTAAAACTGAAAACATTTTCTGTAACACCCTTGTTGACAGAATCGTAACAGGTTATCCCAAAGACGAGAAAATCGACCTTGGATATGAGGACAATATGGTAAATACAAGTGAGCTTTTCCACCTTTGGGTTATTGAAGGCCCCAAGGAAATTACAAAGGAGTTCCCGTTTGATAAGACAGACCTTAACATAATCGTTACCGATAATCTTGAGCGTTATCGCACAAGAAAGGTAAGAATTTTAAATGGTGCACACACATCAATGATTCCTTACGCACTTTTAGAAGG